>VFKA01000030.1 GCA_009885795.1 Rhodospirillales bacterium
AACCGGCGCCCCTCGATGGTGCTGCCGCTGCCCGGCACGCAATTGGCCTGGATGGTGTGGCCGTTGTTGAGGATGGTGAGCGGCATGTCCTGGAACGACGGCGACACCGAAGACAGGCTGGCCGAAACGCCGCGCGCCAGATCGACCGGCGTCTGCTCCTGCCCGAACTCGCAGACCCGGAACTCGGCCGAGAGCTCGCCCCACTCCTCCGGGCCGCCTTCGCCCTGGTAGGTCCAGTGGACCGCGCCGCCGTGGCCGGCTTCCTTCTTCACCGCCTCCGTCGAGGCGAACGCCCGGCCGAGACCGAGGCAGACGGGACAGGCCGCCGCCACCATGCACGCAAGCATTCGGCGTCGATCGATGTTGCTCATGTCTTCGATCCCCTAAAATGGATTGGCGTCGACGCAAAGGTTGCGTGAAACTGGTGAAAATGCTCTTATTAATTGTAGTACTATGATATGTATTCAATCATGCGGGGTATCGCACCCGACGACCGCCGAAGGCCAGTAGCGCGAGGCGAGGCGAGGCGATAATCTATCCCTCGATGGACATGCGGCCGGATCGCCGGCCGGGGGATCCCGAGGCCGTCATCGGATGTCGCTGATCGTCAATGCGTTGCGTAATCTGGCCGTGGCGCTCGTGCTCCTGGCGTTGCTGGGTCTTGCCTTCTTCGTCAGCCCCGAGGCCATGGCGGTCTTCGATACCGGATACCGCCGGGTGAGCGAGGAACTGATCCCGGCGCGCATCGAATTGGTCGGCCGGCGCCTCGATTTCGAATCGGACTACCTCGACCGCACCCAGGACCGGGTCGACGTCGATGCCAGGATCGAAGCCGTGCGCGTGCGACTCAAGGAGAACAAGGATCCCGACCTTCAAGCGGATCTCGAGAGCCTGATCGATCTCAAGAGAATCGCCGAAGAGCAGATGCTCGAGTTGGACAAATCGATCAAGCGCGCCGATAACGATATTGCCGAGCTTGGCCGCGTCATCGACCGCACGCACGGCCATGCCGACAATGTCTATCTTGTGGTGCGCGGCATCGCGCTCGGTGCCCTGGGCGCGCTCCTCTACACACTGGTCGGCGTACTCTCCCGGCGGCGGCCTGGCGCCTTGCTCGCCGGCGGCAATCTCGAACGCGCCGTCGCGGCGACGCTGGTGGGCGCCGTTGCCGCCGTCATTGCCCTGGCCGTCTTTCATACACGACAGATTTCCATTTTCGCCGCCGGCGCGGACGCCGCCGCGGGGCGGCCGGATTTCTGGCGCGTCACCGTCCTTTGCCTGGGCGCCGGCGCGTTGGCCGGCGCCGTCTATTCGAGGTCCGCGCCGCATGTGGACCGCCTGCTGGCGCCGGCCGAGCCGAAGCAAGCCGCGGCCCCGGTTCCGAGCGATCAAGACACGCCGCCGGCGGATGAGTACCTGGCCGACGACGCGGGCGAGAGCCGCGAGCGGCGCCCATGAAGATCATCCGAATCTCCGCTTACCGCGTCGCGCTGCCGTTGCGCGAAGGCAGCTATCGATGGTCGGGGGGCAAGGCGGTCGAGGAATTCGATTCGACCGTGGTGCGCGTCCTGACCGATACCGGCCTTGCCGGCCACGGCGAGGTTTGCCCGCTGGGGCCGTATTACCTGCCGGCCTATGCCGAGGGCGCGCGCACCGGCATCGGCGTCTTGGCGCCGAAACTCATCGGCGCCGACCCGAGGGAATTGGCCAGGCTCAATCGCCTGATGGACCGCGAGATGCTGGGGCACCCTTACGTCAAGTCGGCGATCGACATGGCCTGTTGGGACATTCTCGGCCAGGCGGCGAACCTGCCGGTCGCGAGCCTGCTCGGCGGGCGTTACGGCGAGGACTTCGCCCTCTATCGCGCCATCTCCCAGGATTCGCCCGCGGCCATGGCGGCAAGCGTCGGCGCCTACCGCGCCGAAGGCTACCGCAAGTTTCAACTGAAGGTCGGCGGGCGCGCCGATGACGACATCGCCCGCATCCGCGCCGCCGCCGCGATGCTCCAGCCCGGCGACGTGCTGGTGGCCGACGCCAATACCGGGTGGCTGGCGCATGACGCGATCCGCGTCATTCGCGCGGTCGAAGACCTCGACGTCTATATCGAGCAGCCTTGCGCATCTTACGAAGAGTGCCTGTCGGTGCGCCAGCGCTGCCCGCGCCCCTTCGTGCTGGACGAGGTCATCGACAGCCTCGGCGCGGTGATTCGCGGCCACGCCGACGGCGCCATGGACGTCATCAACCTCAAGATCGCCAAGGTGGGGGGCCTCACCAAGGCACGCCAGATTCGCGATCTCTGCGTCACGCTCGGCATTCCCATGACCATCGAGGACAGCTGGGGCGGCGACATCGTCACGGCCGCGATCGCGCATCTCGCCCATTCGACGCCGCCGGAATTGCTGTTCTCCTCTACCGACTTCAATTCCTATGTAACGGTGTCGATCGCCGAAGGCGCGCCGCAACGGGTGAACGGCCGCATGGCGGCCTCGACCGCGCCCGGTCTTGGGGTGAAGCCCCGGCCGGAGGTGCTGGGCAAGGCCGTCGTCGAGATCGGGTAGGAGCCAAGGCGGCGTTGCCATGGCGAACTGGGATCCGAAGCAGTACCTCGCCTTCGAGGCGGAGCGGCTTCGCCCGGCGTTGGATCTCATCGCGCGCATCCCGCTCGACGCGCCGAAATTCGTCTTCGATCTCGGTTGCGGCGCCGGAAACGCGACCAAGCAGTTGGCGCGGCGCTGGACGCAAGCGCGCGTCGCCGGAATCGATGCGTCGGCCGCGATGTTGGCGAAGGCGCGGGCCTCGGCGCCCGGTCTCGCCTTCGAGGAAGCCGATCTGGAGCGGTGGCCGGTGCCGCCCGACGCCGATCTCCTGTTCAGCAACGCCGTGCTGCAATGGCTGCCGGACCCGACGGCCACGATGGTTCGGTGGCTGGGCGCGCTCGAAGCCGGGGCGGTTCTCGCCGTGCAGCTGCCGCGCAACGCCGACGCCCCTTTCCGCCAGGCGATCGCGGAAGCCGAGGCGGCATCGCCCTGGCGCGGGCGTCAGGGTAAGCGCTGGGAGCCCACGCGGGTGGCCGGGCCGCCCGAACTCTATCGCGCGCTCGCACCCTTGGCGCGCGAGATCGACATCTGGGAGACGGAATATCTGCACGTTCTGCGCGGCCAGGATCCCGTACTCGAATGGGTCAAGGGCACGGCCTTGAGGCCGATCCTCGACATCCTCGACGACGGGGAACGCGGAGCGTTTCTTGCCTCGCTCGCCGAGCGCCTGCGGACAGCCCACCCCGTCGAAGCGGACGGCACGACCTTGTTTCCGTTCCGCCGGCTGTTCATAGTTGCCCGGCGATAAGGGAACGTCGTCAGGTAGGAGCGTTTCATCATGGTCCTGGCCAGGGGGCGCCCAGGCATTGATCGTCGGATTGGGGCTGGTCATCGCGCTCGCCATCGGCCTCTACAAGGAGGATTCGCGGTATTTTACCGTCAACTCGCTGTTCACGCTGTTCCACGAGCTGGGGCACGCGTCGATCAGCGAGTTCGATTTGCCGGTCCTGGGGCGCGAGGAAGATGCGGCCGATCAGCTTGCCACGCTGCTGCTGCGCTCGGTGGAAACGCATCCCGATTTCACGGCGGGCGAATTGACGCTTCTGGCCGCGAAAGGCTGGCTCGACGATTGGAAGAAGTTCGGCGCCAGCGCGTCGGACCGCGCCTATGGCGACGAGCACTCGCTCGAAATCCAGCGCTACGACCAGATGGCCTGTCTCACCTACGGCAGCGATCCCGGCGCCTTTCCTAGCCTGCCCGCGGAAATCGGGTTGCCGGAGGATCGCGCCAACTCCTGCGTGTTCGAGTATGCGCAAGTCTCCGAGAGCTGGGAGCGCCTGCTGGCGCCGCACTACCGATTGGAAGGATCGATCGGCGGCGGACGGATCGGCGTCGTCTACGAGGATACCGCGATCGAAGCGGCCAAGGCGTTGCGCGACAAGCTTGTCGAGACAAAGGCTTTCGATACCCTGGCCGACGCGATCTCCGATCAGTTCGTGCTGCCGCGCGACCTTACGATGGAGTTCACCGATTGCGGAACGGCGAACGCCTTTTGGGCCGAATCCGCGGCGACCGTGACCATGTGCTACGAACTGTTGGTCTATTTCAGCGACGAGCCTTGAGGATAGCACCCGGCCTCGCGCGCGCGCTGCGCGACCAACGCCAGTACCGCGTCGAGGAAGGGCGTATCGACGCCCACCAGATCCCCCATCTCGACGACCGCCGTCACCAGCGCGTCGATCTCCATGGGCCGGCCGAACTCCAGATCCTGCAGCATCGAGGTCTTGTGCGGGCCCACCTTGGCCGCCCAGCCGATGCGGGTTTCGATATCGACCTGGAAACGCACGCCGAGCGCCTGGGCCACCGCCTCGGCCTCGGCCATCAGGCGCCGGACGAGCCCTCTGGTGCCGGGATCGCCGGCGATCGTGGCCAGAGTCGCGTGAGTGAGCGCGCTCACCGGATTGAAGCTCAGATTGCCCCACAGCTTCAGCCAGATATCGTCGCGAATGCGCGGGCGCACCGGCGCCTTGAAGCCGCCGCGCGAAAAAGCCGCGGCGACTTTATCCGCGCGCGCGGACTTGGCCCCGTCGGGCTCGCCAAGCATGAAACGATTGCCGTATTCGTGGCGCACGACTCCCGGCGCCTCGACGGTTGCCGCCGGATAGACGACGCAACCAAGGACACGCTCGGGCGGCAGATGGCGCCACAGGCCGCCATCGGGGTCGAGCGACAACAGCCGGCGGCCATCATGAGGGCCGCCATGCTTGTGGAAATACCAATAGGGAATGCCATTCATCGCGGTCACGATGGTCGTTCCCTCGCCCAGGAGCGGCGCCATCGCCGGGGCGGCGGCGGCCAACGAGTGCGCCTTCGTGGTCAAGATGACGGCATCCTGCGGGCCGGCCTCGGCGGGGTCGTCGGTCGCATGGGGTCGTGTGACGATCGTTTGGCCGGCGCTTTTCAGCGTAAGGCCATCGCGGCGAATAGCTTCCAGATGCGGACCTCGCGCGATCAGGGTCACCGTTTCACCGGCCGCCGCCAGCCTGGCACCGATGAGCCCGCCGATGGCGCCGGCGCCGAAGATGCAGATTTTCACTCGCACAGCCCAAGGCGCTTGGCCATGCCGATGCGCTGGGGCTTGCCGGTCGGACCCTTCGGCAGCTCCGCCAACAGCACGATCCTGCGCGGCACCTTGAAATCGGCGAGCCGGCCGGCGACGAAGTCGCGCAACTCCCGCTCGCTGGCCGTGGCCTCGGCCTTGAGGACGACGGCGGCGCCAACGTCCTCGCCCAGCTTGTCGTGCGGCAGCGCGAAGGCGAGCGCCTCGGCCACCGCCGGATGGTCGAGCAGCACTTCGTCCACTTCGCGCGGCGATACCTTCTCGCCGCCGCGGTTGATGATCTCCTTCAGCCGGCCGGTGATGGTCAGGTAGCCATCGGCGTCGATGACGCCCTGATCGCCGGTGCGAAACCAGCCCCCGGCAAAGGACGCGGCGGTGGCGGCCGGGTTGTTCTCGTATCCGGACATGACATTGGCGCCGCGCACGGCGATCTCGCCGGTGCCGCCGGGCGGCAGCGCGCGCCCGCTCTCGTCCAGCACGGCCATCTCGGGGCCGGCGGCGCGCCCGACGGTGCCGGCTTTGCGCGAGGCCGGCGGCAGCGGATTGCTGGTCATCTGATGGGCGGCCTCGGTCATGCCGTAGGATTCTATGACTGGGCAGCCGAAGGCGGATTCGAGGCCGGCCATCACCCGGGGCGGCAGCGGCGCCGAGGATGAACGGATCAGCCGCAAGCGGCATCGCTCCAGGATCGCGCGATTGCGTTCGCTCCGGGCCAGGATCGCCTGGTGCATGGCCGGCACCGCCGAGACCCAACTCGGCGCGGTCTCTTCCATCCATGAAAAGAACTTCAGGGCGTTGAAGCCGGGCGTGCATATGACGCCGGCGCCGCTTGCCATCGAGGCGAGCAGCACGCCGACCAGCCCGTGGATGTGAAAGAGCGGCATGACATTGAGACAGCGGTCGGCGGGACCAAGTGCTATCGCGCCGGCGACATTGGCGGCCGACGCGCGAAGGTTTCCTAGCGTCAGCGGTACGATCTTCGGCCGCGCGGTCGTGCCCGAGGTGTGAAGGACGAGGGCCACGTCATCCGCCGCAAGCGGGCGCAAGGGCGGACCGGACGCCGCGCCCGCCAGGCCGAAGGCGCCGGCCGGACCCGTCATATCGGGGACCAGCTCGACGACCGGCACGCCGCGCCGCCGGGCGACGGCACGGGCCGGGGTGGCATCGCCGGCCAGAACCAACAGCGCCTGGGCGCCGAGGTCGCCGATGTAGAAATCGAACTCTTCCTCGCGGTAGGCGGGATTGAGCGGCGCCGCGGTCGCGTGGCTGGCGACCGCCAGGAACGCCGCCGCCATCTCCGGCCCATTGGGGAGCACGATGGCGACGCGCGGCGGCGCCGTGCCGGCGAACCGGCCGAGCAAACCGGCGCTACGAGCGATTTGGCGCCCGAGCTCGCCATACGTCATCGGCCCGCGGCCGGGGGCCAGCAGAGCCGGCGCGTCGTCGTCGGCGCGGCCGAGGAGCGAAAAGGCGAGGTCGGTCGGCGTCATGATGGATGATCCGCAACCGGGACAAGGCGGGGCGGCCCGACCATATCAATGGCGGCGGCGGAAATGAAGGCGCGGCGAAACGAGAGGCTGAGCCAGCGCAGTGTCCTATCAAGTCGAAAGCGCCCCCTCACCCAACTTCGGGTAAGGCGCGTCCTTGCGGACGCGCCAACCCTTCGTAACCCTCTCCCCCGATTCGGGGGAGAGGGAAGGGTGAGGGGGCGGCGGCGGAAATGAAGGCGCGGCGTTAGTGTCCCGTCCCCCGGCCCTCATGCTTCGACAGGCTCAGCATGAGGGCCTCA
>VFKA01000011.1 GCA_009885795.1 Rhodospirillales bacterium
CATCGTCGCCCGCGCCGCCGTCATCGTCATCATCGTCGTCGCCCGCGCCGCCGTCATCGTCATCATCGTCATCGTCGCCGGCACCGCCGTCATCGTCATCATCGTCGTCGTCGCCCGGCTGGCCCGTGGTCGTCGGCCCTCCGTCGTCATCCCCGCCGCCGCCGGTCGGTCCACCACCATCATCGTCGCCATCGTCGCCATCATCGCCTGCCGGAGGCCCGGCGGCGGTTTCCACGTCCGCGATGGAGGCAACATCCGATGTGACCGCCGGATCGCTTGTCGACGTCGCTATGCCATCGACGACCGCCACGCCCGTGCAACTTGCATCGATGATGAGCGAATGGTCGGCCTCGGCCGAGGCCGCCTCGCCGCCGCACGGCAAGGCGATGACCGCGCCCTCCAATATGCCGACGATCGTGCTGCCGTCCGGCTTGACCTCCAGAATGAATTTGGTGCCGCGAATCGCCAAGACCGCCGTCGGCGTGCGCAATCGAATGCGCTGATCCGCGCCCGAACCGTTCGAAATCACCCGGAAGATGCCGGTGCCGAAATTGAGCGTCGCCTCCTGCAACCCGGCATTGGGATCGAAGATGAACTCGTCCAGCACCACCGTCGAATTCGCCCCGACCTGAAGCCGGGTTTCGTCGAGGAATTGCAGCGCCGTGCTGCCGCCCGGCCCGGTCTTCACCGTTTCGGCCGAGAAGACCTCCTCCTGGAATTTCAACTCGCGTTCGCGGTTGGAATGGAAGCCGAGCGCGCCCTTGTACTCGGGCTGATAGACGACGCCGATGCCTGTTTCCCCGGCTCCGAACGCCGCATAAGCGGTAACGAGGCCCAGGGCCGTCGTTGCCCACAAGACATGCCTCAAAGACAAGGTACCCTCCCTCGAAAACAGCCTTCTTGCCGCGGCAGGGCTCCCCGGCCAACCCGTGTCATCCGGCTGCCGGCGGAAAACCCGCCGACCTACTATCCTCCGATTGTAAAATTTCGGCAATGCCTTAGTAATCGCGCCGGCCCCGAAATTCTATGCGGCGTTAACCACTCTGCCGCTGGGCAGGCTTACGCTGACCGTCGTGCCTTCGCCCCGCGTACTCTCGACGCCGAGCGTGCCGCCATGCAATTCGACGAGCGAGCGCGACAGCGGCAGGCCCAGGCCGGTGCCGTGAAATTGCCGGCTGAGCGCGCTGTCGACCTGTCCGAACGGCGCGAAGGCTTTGACGATGCTCTCCGGTGTCATGCCGATGCCGTTGTCCGATATCGTCACTGTCGGGCGCCCCGCCGGCCCCAGGGAGGCGGCGACAACGACGTGACCGCCAACCGGGGTGAACTTGACCGCGTTCGATAGCACGTTCAGGAGAACCTGCTTCAGGGCCCGCCCGTCGGCCATGACCGCCGGCAAGTCCGCGGGCAGGCGCTGTTCGAGGAAGATGCTGCGCTCGTTGGCGAAGTCTCGAACCAGGCGAACGGACCGCTCGATGATATCCGACAGGCGGCATTCCTCGTCGTCCAGCACATAGCGCCCCGACTCGATCGTGGACAGATCGAGAATATCGCCAAGGACGCCGAGCAGATGGCTGGCCGACCGGTGAATGTCGCCCGCGTATTCGCCGTAGCGCGGCTCGCCGATCGGTCCCAGCAGCTGATCCCTGATCATCTCGGCAAATCCGATGACGGCGTTCAAGGGCGTGCGCAGTTCGTGGCTGACGGTGGCGAGGAAATGGCTCTTGGCCCGGTTGGCGGCTTCCGCCTCGTGCTTGGCCCGCTCGAGCTCCGCCCGCGGGATGCGATGACTGGAGACATCGAATTGGACGCCCGTGAAGCCCGTCAGGTTGCCGTCGGTGTCGCGCGACGCCGTCACGTTACCGAGAAACCAACGATAGACGCGGTCCGCGCGCCGCAACCGATACTCGACCAGGAAGTCCGCGGTACCCGCGGCGGGCGTTACATCGATCCCGGCTATATCCTCGGGATGAACCCAGTCGGTCCAGGGCCGTCCCGCCGCCGCTTCGAAGGAGTGGCCCGTGTAATCGCACCAAGCGCGATTGACGCCGACGATGCGCCCGCCTGCGTCCGAAGACCAGATCGGCGCCGGACTTGAATCGGCATCGATCCGCGGCGGCGTCAAATCCATGGCCTCGACGTATCTCGGTTCCGGATGGCTCGGCATTTCTCGATAGATTTGAGGCTAGAACGGTTAAGCCGCTGTTAAAGTGTCAAATTTGTGGAATTTTTCCTTGAGCAGGCGAAGGCAGGCAGGGGGCGGTCGGGATGCCGCCGGCGTCGGCTACTTGCGCCGGACCCTGGGGCTTGCGCCTACGATCAGCGTACGCAACGCCGCCCAGGCGGCACCGGAAGCCCGGCGGAGCGCCAGGCCGTCCACGGCGAGGTAACGGACCACGACCCCTATGCCGCCGGGCAGGGTCGTGGCTCCGGCATGGACGCCGTCCTCGGACGCGACGGAGTCCCTCACGGCGTCTAGCAAATCCTCGGGCGAGCACCCGCGATGGAGCGCCACGAGGGTGCCGAGGCAACGAAAGCGACCTAGGATTCCCGGCCTTCCGGCGAGGAAATCGCGCCCTTCGACGGCGCCGCGCTCTTGCGCCACGACTTCGCCATCCGAGCCTTCGATGACGATGGTGGTGGACAGGTGATCGAAGGCGCGCCCGGCGCCGGCCGGATCGTGGGCCAGGAACGACTCTCCGGCAAGAACGGTGGCCGCGTCGTGGCAGCGAAGCCTGAGCTCGAGCGCGAGGCTGGCGTCGGGAAAGAGGATGAACGGATCCGGCAACATCTCGACATAGGCGCCCGTCTCCGCCTCGACGGCGATCGATTGCCGGGCTTCGCCGCCGCTCATGCCGTGGACGATCGCCGAGGCCTGGGTGGTCAAGTGCGCCCCGGCGCCCGGCCCCGCATGAATGACTTCGACCAGGCGATCATGCTCGAAAAGACCGCCGGCGCAGGATTGAACATAGAGCGTCGCCATGCCTTCCGGATCGCCCTCGACGCGATGCGGCCGGCAGAGGTGATAGGGATAGCTCGCGTATTGGCGGTTGAGAAAGGTCGCGCCCGATCGATCGCGCGCGAATTCGATCTCCAGCCGGCCGGCGCGGCTGGGACGGTCCGCTGCGTCCATCGCCAGATCGGGGCCGCCGTCCATCGTCTATTCGTCGAACAAGACGTCGCGGGCGAGAACCCGCACCACGTCGTCGACGCCTTCGCCGGTGGCGCAGTTCGTCGCCAGGATGGGCCGGCCGCCGCGCACCTCGCTGGCCTCGCGCATCATCCGCTCGAGATCGACGCGCACATAAGGCGCGAGGTCTATCTTGTTCACCACCAGCAGGTCGCACTGGATGACGCCGGGCCCGCGCTTGCGCGGAATGTCGCCGCCGCCGGCCACGTCGATCACGAACATCCAATAATCGACGAGATCGAGCGAGAACGTCGAGGCGAGATTATCGCCGCCGCTCTCGATCAGCACGAGATCGAGCGGCTCGAAGCGCCGGTCCAGGAGATCGGCGGCCTGCATGTTCAGCGTCGGGTCCTCGCGGATCGCGGTATGCGGGCAGGCCCCGGTCTCGACCGCCAGCACCCGCTCGGGCGCGATGAGCCCGCTGCGCCGGACGCGCTCGGCGTCCTCCTTGGTCGCGATGTCGTTGGTCACGACCGCGATGCTCGTCCCGCGCCGGATGAATCGCGGGATCAGCTGCTCAAGGAGCGCGGTCTTGCCCGATCCGACCGGGCCGCCGATCCCGACCCGCGCCGCGCCCGGGTGTTTGGCTGGTTCGCGCACCGTCATCGCGGCATGGTGCGCTGGGCGAGGGGGAGGACGCGCGCCGACGCGGCATCACACATTTCTTACGCCCATCATACCAGCTCGATCTTGAGCCGCTTGCCGACGGTGAAGGCAGCGCGGTGCATGGTATGCAAGGTGACGGAGGTAGTGACGGGATCGAGCAGGCGGTCGAGCTGGGCGCGGCTGGTCTTCATGCGGCGGGACATCTCGATCTTTGCTAGGCGGCCCCTCGCCATTGCTTGTTCGATCTGCCACGCCAGCATACGCTTGATCGCCTTTTCCGTCGCTGCTTCCAACAGGCCCTCCTCGGCGAGAAAGTCCTCGAACGAGGATCCGACACTGCCGCTCTTTCGTTTCGCCATCACATCAAACCCGTCTTGCGTTTCCTGGCCAAGCCGATGGCGTCTTTCGGCGTCTTCTAGCTTAGCGACTCTGACACTTCGAACCCACCGATGTCATGGCCGGGCTCGACCCGGTCATCCAGGAATCGGCGAAAAACTCTCATCCTGAGCTTGTCGAAGGAGGATGCCCGGATCAAGTCCGGGCATAACAAGGGAGAGGGGAAGTCGCGAGCAAAAGAACCATCCGATTGATCCACAACACTAGCGTGGTCCAAGTCCTTGAGCCAGTCCCGCGCCGGCTCGTTCCCGATAAAGCTTCGGTAGTAGGCCGCCGGCAGCGCCAACAACCACGTCAACGCCGGTCGGGTCATCGCAGCATGTAGCGCTGGGCGAGCGGCAGCACCCGCGCCGGCTCGCAAGTCGCGAGGACGCCGTCAACCGTCACGTCGAAGGTCTGCGCATTGACCGTGATCGTCGGGCAGGCATCGTTGTGCAGCATGTGCCGCTTGGTGAGCTTGCGCGTACCGCGCGAAGGCAGCAGGCGCTTGGTCAGGCCGAGGCGGCCGGCGACGCCGTTGTCAATCGCCAGTGGGTTGACGAAGCAGGCGCTCAAGGCCTTCCTGGCCTCCCCGAACGCGCCCCATTGCGGACGCATCAGGATGGGCTCGCAGGTCATCAGCGAAGCGGCGCTGTCGCCCATGGCCGACCAGACGATGAAGCCGCCCTTCACCACCAATTCCGGCTTGATACCGAAGAAGGCCGGGCGCCACAGGACCACATCGGCCATCTTGCCGCGTTCGAGCGAGCCGATATGCTCGTCGATGCCGAAGGTGCGCGCGGCGTTGATCGTGTACTTGGCGATGTAGCGCTTGATGCGCTCGTTGTCGCCGATGCGGCTGCGCTCGGTGGCCAGCCGACCGCGCTGGTCCTTCATCTTGCTGGCCAGCTGCCAGGTGCGGCAGATCACTTCGCCGATGCGGCCCATGCCCTGGCTATCGGAGCCGAGCATCGAGATCGCACCCATGTCATGGAGAACGTCCTCGGCCGCAATGGTCTGTGGCCGGATTCGGCTCTCCGCGAATGCCACATCTTCGGGGATCGACGGATTCAGGTGATGGCACACCATCGTCATGTCGAGATGCTCATCGAACGTGTTGACGGTATAGGGATTGGTCGGGTTGGTCGACGACGGCAGGCAATTGATCTCGCCGGCAACGCGG
>VFKA01000056.1 GCA_009885795.1 Rhodospirillales bacterium
AGAGCGAGTGGCCGAGTGGATACCACGAGGGCCTCTATCCTTCGACAGGCTTGAGGCATGAGGCCCTCATGCCGAGCTTGTCGAAGCATGGGGGCCGGGGCAGTGAAACACGCTTCTGTGACTCTTAGTACTAGGGTCCCACCCCGGGCGGCGTTCAGCCGGCGAGGCCGAGGAAGATCAGTATCGCGCGATCGAGCCGCGTCATGTCCTCGCCGGCCAAGCGGCCGATGCGCGTGCCGAGCCTCGCCTTGGGGGCGGTCGTGATCTTGTCCACCATGATCCGGGAGGCCGCTCTCAGGCCATTGGTTTCGCTTGGCTCGATAGCAACGATTGGGGTCAGGTCTTGCCTTTTGCCTTTTAGCAAGAGGCAAGACCTGCTCCCTTCAACGTACACGTCTTCTTGATCGAGGCATCGGCTAGCGTCGTAGGGATCGCGGGCCCCCTCGGCGACCTTGCCGTCCTGTCCCAAGCCTGCCCGCAAAGGCTAGTCCTCGGATTCGCCGGCGGCAATCGGGGACGATCGGCTGCCCCCGCAAACTTGCCAGCCTGGAATATCGTCGAAAGTTGTTGACTTTCTCAATTGTGTTCCAGTAATGTTCTTATGTCCCGTTTCGGCGGGATAGGCGTAGTTCTTTGACATCGTGAATAAGGCCGCCGCGAAAGGCGCCGCCTTGCAACTGCGGTCGCCGAAGGAAGAAAGCAGGTCTCTTGGCGGTGTTTTCCATGGAAAAAAGTCTTCATGGGGTTGTTCCTCGAGAAAATGGAATCTCGTTTTCGAGTTTTTCGACTGAAAACTATGACGGATCAATGGGTTGGATCGTAAATCTTGTCGTTTCTATTGACGTCCGGGGTTTCACGCCCCCGTCGGACCCGAATTGAACCTCCAATTTATACCTGGGGGTATCCCCTCAAACCGAAAACCGACGGCTGACAGCTGACAGCTAGCAGCTAAAATAACCCATGACCTCGATCGGCTCACTAGCCGCCCGCGCCGGCCACCTCGCGCTCGACGCGCTGCTTCCCGCGCGCTGCCTCAAATGCGGCGCCACGGTGCGGGCGCCGGGCGCGCTCTGCGGCGAATGCTGGGCGGGGCTGGCCTTCCTCACCGCGCCCTATTGCGCGTGTTGCGGGTTTCCCTTCGAGTTCGACGCCGGCCCCGGCGCGCTCTGCGCCACCTGCACGAGGGCGCGCCCCACCTTCAACCGCGCCCGCGCCGCGCTCAAATACGACGACGCCAGCCGCGGCCTCATCATCGACTTCAAGCATGGCGACCGCACCGACGCCGCCCCCGCCTTCATCCCCTGGATGCGCCAGGCCGGCGCCGAGCTTCTGGCCGAGGCCGATGCCATCGTGCCCGTTCCGCTCCACTGGCTGCGCCTCTTCGCCCGGCGCTACAACCAGGCCGCCATGCTGGCCGCAGGCCTGGCCAAGGCCGCCGGCCGGCCCGCAATCATGGACGGGCTGATCCGCCGGCGCCGCACGCCATCGCAAGGGCGCCTCGGCCCCTCGGCCCGGCGGCGGAACGTCGCCGGCGCCTTCGCGGTGCCGGCGCGCCGGCAGGCCGCGTTCGAGGGCCGCCGCGTCCTGCTGGTCGATGACGTGCTCACCACCGGCGCCACGGCCGAGGCTTGCGCCGCGGCACTGCTCCGGGCGGGTGCCGCCGGCGTCGATGTCCTGACGCTTGCCCGGGTCGTGCGCCCGCAAGCGGAGTGATGACAAACCCCGCCGCCGGTGCCACATAGGAAGCACGGACGGCAACGGAGCAATGCCATGGCGGTCGTCGAAGTCTTCACCTCGCCCTTCTGCGGCTATTGCCATAACGCCAAGCGCCTGCTGACCGAGCGCGGCGCCGCCGTCACCGAGATCGACGTCATGGAGTTTCCGGAGCGCCGGGACGAGATGGTTTCGCGCGCCGGCGGCCGCCGCACGGTGCCGCAGGTCTTCATCGATGGCGCCCATATCGGCGGCTATGCCGAGCTCGTCTCCCTCGACCGCGAAGGCAAGCTCGCCTCCCTCCTTGGCGCGGCGCCGTGACGTCACCCTTCAAGGTCGCCTGCGTCCAGATGAATTCGGGGCGCGAGGTCGATGCGAACATCGAGGCGGCGTCGGAGGCCATTCGCGAGGCCGCGGGCGCCGGCGCCGATTTCATCCTGACGCCCGAGAACACCACCATGATCGAGCCGGACCGCGCCCTTCGCCTGGCCAAGGCCCGGCCCGAATCGGAACATCCGGCGGTGCCGGCTTTCCAGGCGCTGGCGGCCGAGTTGGGGGCATGGCTGCTCATCGGCTCGCTCACCATCAAGCTGGGCGCGGGGCTTTGCGCCAACCGCGCCTACCTCTTCGACGCCAAGGGCCGCATCGCCGCCCGCTATGACAAGATTCACATGTTCGACGTCGACCTGGCCGGCGGCGAAAGCTACCGCGAATCGGCGGCGTTCCGGCCGGGCGGCGAGGCCGTCGCCGCCGATCTGCCCTGGGGCCGGCTCGGGCTCACGGTCTGCTACGACATGCGCTTCGCCTATCTCTACCGCGCGCTAGCCCATGGGGGCGCCCACTTCATCGCCGTGCCCTCGGCCTTCACCCGGCCCACGGGGCGGGCGCATTGGCACGTCCTCCTGCGCGCCCGGGCGATCGAGACCGGGTGTTTCATCCTGGCCCCGGCGCAGTGCGGCGAACATGCGTTAGGCCGCAAGACCTACGGCCATTCCCTGATCGTGTCGCCGTGGGGCGAGATCCTGGCCGAGGCCGGCGATGATCCGGCCATCGTTTATGCGCAGATCGACCCGGCCAGGGTCGGGGAGGCGAGGGCCATGGTGCCCTCACTCCAACACGACCGGGACTTCATCCGGCCGCCGGCCGCGTCGCCGCAATCCGCTGAACGACGGCCGGCTTGGGCTGGTCGACGGTGAGGTTCTCGTAAGCCACGACCTCGAGGCGGCCCCGGACCGCGTCGAGAAGCTCGCCCGGCCGAAGCAGGAAATCGGGGTTGCTGGGTTTGCCGAATCGCTCATTGCCCACGGCAAAGGTCTCGTAGATGAGCACGCCGCCCGCTCCGACCGCGGCGACGATCGCGGGCAGCAAGGGTCGGTGCAGATAGTTGGCGACCACGATTCCGGCAAACGCGGCTTCACCAAACGCCCAGGGCCGGCCGGCCTCCAGGTCGATCTCGACGATGCGCAATCCGGCATGGCCGTGGAGATCGGCAAGGCCGGTCACGTCGCGGTCGGCGGCGACCACGCCGTGTCCGCGGTCGAGCAGGAACCTGGCATGGCGCCCGCCGCCACACGCAAGATCCAAGACCGTCCCGCCGGGCGGGATCAGGGCCGCGAAGCGCGCGACCCAGGGGGATGCGTTTTCAGTCATGGCCCTCAACGCCAACGCCGGCTTGCGCTTTTCCAGTCCTTACCCCATCTTAACAGTGTTCGGTCAGGCTTGCAGTTCGTCGCATCAGGCAAGCCATAGACGGGTGGTACCGTGATCCTGTTCGATTTGAAGTGCCGGAACGATCATGTGTTCGAGGGCTGGTTCCGCGATGGCGCGGCCTTCGACGAGCAAACCTCCGCGCGCAAGATCGCCTGCCCCATCTGTTCGAGCCGCAAGGTCGCCAAGGCCGTCATGGCGCCTCGCATCGGCAAGGGGCCGGCCGAGGCGGTCGGCGAGGCGACGCGCAAGACGGCCGTGGCCATGCGCGGGCTCGCCGAGCTGCGGCGCAAGATCGAGGAGAATTGCGACTACGTCGGCGACCGCTTCGCGGCAGAAGCGCGCCGCATCCATGAGGGCGAGAGCGACCGCCAAGGCATCTATGGCGAGGCGACCGACGAGGAGGCCGGCGAGCTGGCCGAAGAGGGCGTCGAGTTCGCCCGCATACCCTGGGTGCCGCGCCACCAGGGCTGAGGCGTTTCAGCGCCGCCGGCAGAGCGCCAGGTAATTGCAATCGAGGTCGCGCGTGAGCCGCCAGGTATCGGCAAGCGGGTTGTAGGTGACGCCGGTCAGCTCGGCGATCTCGACCCCGGTCGGGCGCAAGGCGCCCGCCAGTTCGGAAGGCCTCACGAATTTCCGCCAATCATGGGTGCCGCGCGGCAGCCATCGCAGCACATACTCGGCGCCGACGATGGCAAGCGCGAAGGCCTTCGGCGTGCGGTTGATGGTCGCCACCACCATCATGCCGCCGGGCGCCACCAAGGCAGCGCAGGCGCTCATGAATTGGCCGATGTCGGCGACGTGCTCGACGACCTCCATGTTGAGGACGACGTCGAAGGTTTCGCCCGCCTCGGCCAGGGCCTCGGGCGCGGCCGCGCGGTAATCGATCGCAAGACCGCTTTGGCGGGCGTGCAGGCCGGCGACGGCGATGTTGCGGGGACTGGCGTCGATGCCGGTGACGATGGCGCCCAGCCGCGCCATCGGCTCGGCCAGCAATCCGCCGCCGCATCCGATATCGAGCAGCCTCAGCCCAGCCAGGGGAAGCTGCCCCAGGGCGTCGCGTCCGAAGACCGCCGCCGCCTGGTCGCGGATGAAGGCCAGCCGCACGGGGTTGAATTTGTGCAAGGGGGCGAACGTGCCCGACGGATCCCACCAGGCCTCGGCCATCGCTTCGAACTTCGCCACCTCGGCTTCGTCGATGCTGGGCGCAACCGGCGCCGCCGCCTCTTCGGTGTCCGTCATTCTTGCCTCGGCCCTCCGCCATTGAGTATGGATAGGACGCGCGCGCGCGGCAATAGGAAGAGGCCGATGGCACCCTCGCGACTGGTCATGAAGTTCGGCGGCACGTCGGTCGCCGATGTCGCGCGCATCGGCGCCGCCGCCACGCGGGTGAAGCGCGAGGTCGATGCGGGCAAGCAGGTGGCCGTCGTCGTCTCGGCCATGGCCGGGGCGACCAACCGGCTCGTGGAGTGGACGAGTGCCGTTTCCCCGCTCCACGACGCGCGCGAGTACGATGTCGTGGTCGCCTCGGGCGAGCAGGTGACCGCCGGCCTCATGGCGCTGGCGCTGCAGGCGCTGGGCGTCAACGCGCGATCCTGGCTCGGCTGGCAGATCCCGATCCGCACCGACGACGTGCACGGCAAGGCGCGCATCGTCGCCATCGATACCGATCTCCTCGGCGAGCGCATGGCCCAGGGCCAGGTTCCGGTCGTCGCCGGCTTCCAGGGGCAGGGCTCGGACAATCGGATCACGACGCTGGGGCGCGGCGGCTCGGATACGTCGGCGGTGGCCTTGGCGGCCGCCCTTCACGCCGATCGCTGCGACATCTTCACCGACGTGGACGGCGTCTACACCTCGGATCCGCGCGTCGTTGCCAAGGCGCGCAAGCTCGATAAGATCACCTACGAGGAGATGCTGGAGATGGCGTCGCTGGGCGCCAAGGTCCTGCAGACCCGGTCCGTCGAGATGGCGATGAAGCATCGGGTGCGTCTCCAGGTGCTCTCGAGCTTCGAGGACAAGCCCGGCACATTGGTCGTTGGCGAGGATGAGATCGTGGAACAGGAAATGGTAAGCGGCATCGCCTACAATCGCGACGAGGCCAAGATCACCTTGACCCGCGTGCCCGACCGTCCGGGGGTGGCCGCGGCGATCTTCGGGCCGCTGGCGGACGCCAGCATCAATGTCGACATGATCGTGCAGAACGTGTCCGAGGACGGCAGCACCACCGACATGACCTTCACCGTCGCCAAGAGCGACCTGGCCAGGAGCGTGCGCCTCTTGGAGGATCTCCGCGCCACGCTCGGCTACCGCGCCCTTGTTCCCGACCCCAATGTCGTGAAGGTCTCCGTCATCGGCGTCGGCATGCGCAGCCATGCCGGTGTCGCCCAGCGCATGTTCAGCGCGCTTGCCGAGAAGGGCATCAACATCCAAGTCATCTCGACCTCGGAGATCAAGGTGTCGGTCTTGATCGCCGAAGAATACACCGAGCTCGCGGTGCGCAGCCTGCATACCGTCTACGGCTTGGACGCGGACTAAATGTCACTCGCGAAGCATTACGATCGCCTGGACCGGCTATGGGCCCAGGGCCGCAAGCTGCTGGGCTGCCGCTACGCCATCATGGGCGGGGCGATGACCTGGGTGTCCGAGCGCAACCTGGTCGCCGCCATTTCGAACGGCGGCGGTTTCGGGGTGATCGCATCGGGCTCGATGTCGCCGGACCTGCTGTCCGAGGAGATCGCCGCCACCGCGGCTCTGACCTCGGCACCCTTCGGCGTCAATCTCATCACCATGCACCCCGAGCTCATGGGGCTCATCGATGTCTGTCTCGACCGCAAGGTGGGGCACGTCGTGCTGGCCGGCGGCCTGCCGCCGGCGGGCGCCATGCAACGGATCAAGGCCGGCGGCGCCAAGGTGCTGTGCTTCGCGCCGGCGCCGGTCATCGCGCGCAAATTGGTTCGCAGTGGTGTCGACGGCATCGTCATCGAAGGCATGGAGGCCGGCGGCCATATCGGCCCGGTTTCGACCAGCGTGCTCGCGCAGGAAATCCTGCCTGTCGTGCGCGAGGTTCCGGTGTTCGTGGCCGGCGGGATCGGCCGCGGCGAGGCGATCCTGGGCTATCTGGAGATGGGCGCGGCGGGTTGCCAGCTCGGAACGCGGTTCGTCTGCGCCACCGAGTCGATCGCGCATCGGCGTTTCAAGCAGGCCTTCCTGCGCGCCAGCGCCCGCGACGCCGTTCCCTCCATTCAGCTCGATCCGCGATTCCCGGTCATCCCGGTGCGGGCGCTCGCCAACGGCGCCACCAAACGCTTCGCCCAGGCCCAGCGCGATGCGATCGAACGGGTCGATCGGGGCGAGCTGGACCAGAAGGCGGCGCAGCTTGAAATCGAGCATTTCTGGGCCGGCGCGCTGCGGCGCGCGGCGATCGACGGCGACATCGAGAACGGGTCGCTCATGGCGGGGCAGAGTGTCGGCATGGTCGACGACGAACAGCCCACCGCCGCGATCATTCGCGTACTTGTCGATCAAGCGGCGACAGCGCTGGCCCGGCGCGAAGCGATGGACGCGGCCGATCCCATTGCCCGCGCATAGCTGAATTTCAGAATCTTGCGCTAGAGTCCTAGGTATTGCGAAGAAGTCATTGCCGGAAAGGTACAACTCTTGTTAAGAGTAGTTGGGGCCTAGTGGAGACCGGTGAAAATCGGCCGGTCGCGCTCACCCCACCTTGGACCATTACATGGATCATCGACCGCCGCTTGAGACACATCCGAACCCGGCTACTGTCGCCGAGGCGACGGATGATGTTTTTGTGTCGAAAAATCAATACGTTATGGATAGTTTGACGCTCCCTACCAATGCCAAGAATGGGGCGGCCGGCGCCCCGGATCTGCCGATGGCGCTGCTGCGCCAGGGTGGATTGCGGCGGCAGTCGGTAGGCGATCTCCTGCGGGAAACCCGCGAAAAATTCGGCCAGAGCCTCCCGACCGTCTCCGACCAGCTTCGCATTCGAATAGGCTACCTCCAGGCGATCGAGGAATCCCGCTACGCCGACTTGCCGGGCAATGCCTATGCGGCGGGGTTCGTGCGCACCTATGCCGAATTTCTCGGCCTCGATCCTGACGCCACGGTGCAGAAGTTCCGGGCGGAAACGGCGAGGCTCAACAATCATCAGCAGCTTGTATTCCCGACCCTAGCGACGGAGCCCCGGTTTCCCGGCGGCGCGGTCGTGTTCTTGTCGGTCCTGCTCGCGGCGGCGCTCTATGGCGGCTGGTACTACCTGTCTTCGCGCGTCGAGAGCGATCTCGGCCTGGTCGCGGACGTCCCGGCGGATTTGGCCCAATCGGGGGGCGAGGGCGCCGCAACGCAAGGCACGGCGATCGAGGTCGAAGGCCCGATTCCGGTCTGGGCCGCGGCGGGGCCGGCCTCGGTCGGTACCGCGCCGGATGATGCGGTTGTCCTGGCGGGGGCATCGACCGCCGGGGCCGAGGATCCGATACCGGAGCCGGTGCCGCTCAGTGAATCGGGCCACGCCATGGTCATTCCGGCTCCCAAGCCGCCGATGGTCCCGCCGCCGGCTAGCGCCATGGCGGCCGAACCCATTGCCGAAATTGTCGTCGCCGAGGCCGCGCCATCCGTGCCCGAGGAACCGGCCGGCGCGGGCGTGTCGGGAATGCCGGCTCAGGCGGCGCCCGCCGCCCGCGTCATCCTCCAGGCCGATATCGAGAGCTGGGTCCAGGTCAGCGCCGCGGACGGCTCGACGATCATGTCGCGCGTGTTGCGGGCCGGTGAGAATTTCGCGGTTCCCGATCAACCCGGCTTGACGTTGGTAACGGGCAACGCGGGTGGGCTTGCCGTCTATCTCGACGGCCGCCGCCTTCCGCCCTTCGGGCCGGTCGGCGTGGTACGACGCGCCATCCCACTCGATCCGGAGCAACTCGCTCAACACCGACTGTCGCAGTAGCGCCGGCCGGCCGCCCGCCTTGATGTCGCGCCGCCGTCGCGGCATCCTTGCGCCTCAAGCCATGGCACTTTGCGACCTCGTAACGGGAGATTGCCGCCCTTGTCAGCCCTACAACCCGTCCGCGGCACGCACGACATCCTGCCCGAGGAACATCGGCGCTTCCGCCACGTCATCGACACCGCGCGCGAAGTGGCCGAGCGCTACGGCTATCACGAGATGGCGACGCCGATCTTCGAGTTCGCCGACGTCTTCAAGCGCACGCTCGGCGACACGTCCGACATCGTCACCAAGGAGATGTACACCTTCACCGATCGAGGCGGCGACACGGTGACGTTGCGCCCGGAAGGGACGGCGGGCGTGGCGCGGGCCTTGATCTCCGGCGGCCTCCACCAGCATCTGCCGCTCAAGTTCTTTTATGAGGGCCCCATGTTCCGGTACGAGCGCCCGCAAAAGGGGCGCTTGCGCCAGTTCCACCAGATCGGCATCGAACTGCTCGGCGTCGCCGGACCGCAGGGCGACATCGAGGCGATCGCCCAGGGTGCCGCGGTCTTGCGCGAGCTCGGCGTCATCGATCGTACCGTCCTCGAGCTGAATACCTTGGGCGACGGCGAAAGCCGCCTTGCCTATCGCAACGCGCTGGTCGCCTATTTCGCGCGGCATCAGGATCGGCTTTCCGCCGACAGCCGCCTGCGCCTCGAACGCAACCCCTTGCGAATTCTCGATTCGAAGGACCAGGGGGACCGCGACCTTTTCGCGGAGGCGCCGGACTATTCCGACTTCCTCAATCCGGCAAGCCGGGATTTTTTTGCCCGAGTCGCCGAAGGTCTGGATTCCCTCGGCATCGCCTACAAGCAGAACCCGCGCCTTGTGCGCGGCCTCGACTACTACTGCCACACCGCGTTCGAGTTCACGACCGAAGCGCTGGGCGCGCAGGGGACGGTCATGGGCGGCGGGCGGTATGACGGCCTGGTCGAGGTGATGGGCGGACCGGCCACGCCGGGCGTCGGCTGGGCGGCGGGCATCGAGCGGCTGGCGATGCTGGTCGAGAAGGCCCCCCCGGTCCGGCGCCCGATCGCCGTGGTGCCGATCGGCGCCGAGATGGAAATCGAGGCCCTGAAGATCGCGGAGCGACTACGCTCCGAGCGGTTCGCGGTCGAGCTGGGGTATGCCGGGAACCTCGCCAAGCGCCTGAAGCGCGCCGACAAGCTCGCCGCCGCCCTCGCCGTGCTGGTGGGCGGAAACGAGCTGTCGCGCGGCGCCGTGGTCTTGCGCGATCTCGATACCGGCCGCCAGGACGAGGTGTCCTTGCAAGATCTCGGAGAGCGGCTCGCGAGTTTCCGGTAGGTATCGCCCTTGCCCATTGAAGCGTCAGCGCCAGCCTCGGTGGCGGACGATCTGCTGGTCGCCGGCATCAATCGCCGGACCGCGGGCCAGGCGCTGTGCGACCGGCTGTTCGCGGACTCCGCCGATCCGCGCCGTTGGCTTGACGACCTCGGGCGCAAGGGTCTCACCCAGGCCATCGCGTTCGTGACCTGCGACCGGTGCGAAGTCTTCGCCATGACGAGGGACGCCGATGGCGCGGCGGCCGCGATCTTCGAAACGCTGGCGGAGCGAACTGGGCTTAGCCAGCCAGGCTTGCGCGAACAAGGAAACGTCCTCGGAGGGCGGCCGGCCGTGAGACACCTGTTCGGCGTCATCGCCTCGCTCGAGAGTACCGTTATCGGCGAGTCGCGGATCCTCGGCCAGGCGAGGGACGCCCACCGCCTCGCCGCCGAGGCGGGCATGGTCGGGCCGGGTTTCGAGGGGCTGATGCAGGCCGCCTATGGCGCGGCCAAGCGGGTCCGCGGGCAAACGGCCATAGCCGAACAATCGGTTTCCATGGCGGCGGCGGCACTTCAGGTCGCGCGCCGGGTTCACGGCGACCTTGCGCGGGCCGCCTGTCTTTTCGTCGGCGCGGGTGAGCTCGGCGAGCTCGTCGCCGAACAATTCATGGGCGCCGGCTTGGGCCGCCTCACCGTCGCTCATCCGCTGGAACGCCGCGCGGCCTTGACGGCGCGGCGCCTCGATGCCCATTTCATGTCCTTGGAAAAGGCTTGGCCGCTTCTGGCCGAAGCGGACATCGTCTTGTGCGGGCTTGGATCCGGCGGTATCCAATTCAGCGTCGAGGCGGTCGAGCGGGCGCTCAAGACGCGCCGGCGCCGGCCAATGCTGGTGATCGATGTCGCCGTGCCGTCGGATAGCGATCCGGCCATCGACCGCCTGAGCGACGCGTTCCGGTACGATCTCGACGATCTCGAGCGGCTCGCCATGTCGGGCCGGGCGGCGCGCGCGGCCGCCGCGGCGGATGGCTGGCGCATCGTCGATGAGGCGGTGGGCGAGGTCTTGCGGGAGCGTGCCGAGCGCGCCGGCGTGCCGGCCTTGGCGGCGCTGCGCCGGCACTTCGAGGCGGTTCGCGACGCCGCCCTGGCCGAGGGAGGCGATGCCGGAACGGTGGCGATTCGTATCGTGAACCGATTGCTGCACGATCCCTCCGTGACGCTGCGCCGGCTTGCGGCCGAGGGCGGACCCGAGGATGTCGAAGCGGCGGAGCGGTTGCTGCTGCGGTTGTTCGCCGGCGCCACGCGAGGCGAACCGGGCGGCGAGATGCCAAGCGGCGAGATGCCAAGCGGCGAAATGAAGGAGTAGTCGGCGTGAACTTGCAGGAGAAACTGGGCCGCGTCGTGCAACACCACGAGCAGGTGGCGGCGGCACTTGCCTCGCCCGAGCAACGCAATTCGCAAGACTACGCCCGGTTGTCGAAGGAGTACGCCGAACTGACGCCGACCGTCGAGGGCATCAGGGCCCTGCAGAAGGTCGAAGCGGAAATGGCGGATCTGCAAGAGCTGATGAACGACCCCGCGGCCGACGGCGAGATGCGGGATTTGGCCGCCGGCGAGCATCGGGCACTGAAGGAGCGTTTGCCGGCGCTGGAGCAGCGGGTCAGGACTCTGCTGCTGCCCAAGGACCGGAATGACGAACGCAACGCCATTCTCGAGGTGCGCGCCGGAACGGGCGGCGAGGAAGCGGCGCTCTTTGCCGCCGACCTCTTTCGCATGTATCTGCGATACGCGGAATTGCGGCGCTGGAAGGTCGAGATCCTCGGCATCGGCGAAACCGGTATCGGCGGTTACAAGGAAGCGGTCGCGGCGATCTCGGGCCCGGGTGTGTTTGCTCGCCTGAAGTTCGAATCGGGCGTCCACAGGGTCCAGCGCGTGCCGGCCACCGAGGGCAGCGGGCGCATCCATACCTCGGCGGCGACCGTGGCCGTGCTGCCCGAGCCGGAGGACGTCGAGGTGCGCATCGAGGACAAGGATCTGCGCATCGACGTCTTCCGCTCGAGCGGGCCGGGCGGCCAGTCGGTGAACACGACCGACAGCGCCGTGCGTATCACCCATCTGCCGTCGGGCCTCGTGGTGCAGCAGCAGGACGAGAAGTCGCAACACAAGAACAAGGCCAAGGCGCTCAAGGTGCTCCGCGCGCGGCTTTACGACATGGAGCGCGCCGCGCTCGATGCCGAGCGGGCGCGGACGCGGCGCAGCCAGGTCGGCAGCGGCGACCGGTCGGAGCGGATACGAACCTATAACTTTCCCCAGGGGCGCGTCACCGACCATCGAATCAATGTCACGCTCTACAAGATCGATCGCATCCTCGACGGCTCGGCGCTCGACGAGTTGATCGAGGCCCTGGTGTCCGAGGATCAGGCGACGCGCCTGTCGGAACTCGAATGAGCGTGACGCTGCGGGCCAGCTTGCGTGAAGCCGCCCGGCTTCTCGGACGCGCCGGCATCGAGAATGCCGGCCACGAGGCGCGGCTGCTCGCCGTCACCGCCCTCGCGCAGCCGATCGAATCGATGATCGCGCATGGCGACAGGCTCTTGTCCGACAGCGAATGCCGGCGGGTTCAATTGCTGGTCGAGCGGCGCGCCGGGCGGGAGCCGCTTTCGCGCATCCGCGGCGAGCGCGAGTTCTGGGGCCTTCCCTTTCGCCTGGCGCCCGAGACGCTCGACCCCCGCCCCGACAGCGAGACGCTCGTCGCCGCCGTGTTGCGGGAGGTTGTCGATGCGAAAGCGCCGCTGCGGCTGCTTGATCTCGGGACCGGCAGCGGGTGCCTGCTGCTGGCGCTGTTGTCGGAACTGCCTTGCGCGATAGGGATCGGCATCGACCGGTCGCCCGGCGCGACCGCGGCGGCCGCGGACAATGCGGCGAGGCTCGGGCTTGCATCGAGATGCCATTTCGCGGTGGGCGATTGGTCGGAGGCGCTTGCGGGTACTTTCGACTGGATCGTCTGCAACCCGCCTTACATACCGGAATCGGCCATCGCCGGGCTGGCGCCCGAAGTCGCCTTGTTCGATCCATTGCCGGCACTCGATGGCGGCGGCGACGGCCTCGACGCCTATCGACTCATCCTGCCGCGGCTCGGCCGATTGCTTGGAGCCGAAGGACGGCTGGCGCTGGAGATCGGCGACGGCCAGGCCATGGCCGTGACGGCATTGGCGGTCGAATCGGGCCTGGCCTTGGATGATTCGCTTTGCGATCTCGGCGGGCGTCGGCGCTGCCTCTTGTTCTCGCCCGCGGTCGCCACCATGTTGAAACATCAAGTAAAAAAATCGCTTGGACTAGGCCCGCATCCCGTTTAGGGTATGTGCTGCAAGAGGGTGGCGGCCGGCGGGGATATGCCGGGCTAGATGGTTCCGCCCCGACAAGCCAGTCCGGCGATCGTTTCGATCGGGAGCGTCAAGGAACGCTAGGGCGTGGCCTGCGGGCGGTGCGGCCCTTTCATAACCGTGAAGTGACATCGAGATGAGACAAGGCCCCAATCAACGGCGCTCGCGCGGGCGCGGCCCGCGCAAGCCCCATATGCCGGCACGATCGCAAAACTTCGACAATGGCGGACAGGAAGCCCGTGTCCGGGGAAACACCTATCAGGTCCTGGAGAAGTATCTGGCGTTGGCGCGTGACGCTCATTCGGTGGGTGATCGCATCGCCGCCGAGAACTATCTTCAGCATGCCGAGCATTACTACCGCGTGATCAACGCTTCCGGCGACCAGGGTGGGCGCAACCGGCCGCCGCAAGGCCAGGACGCCAACGGCGCGGATCAGCCCACGCACCAGCGCAACGGCGACGGCTCCGGCGACGCTAATTCCGCGCCCGGAGAAAAGCCTCCATCCGAGGGTAACGAGTAACGGCCGGATTGCTTCGGGTTCCGCCGCCCGCGACCATGGCGTCCCGGCCTCTGCCGCCACTTGCGCCGCCGCCGTGCCATCCCATATGGGATTTCGACGGCAAAGCGCATCCCTGACCGCGGGCTGATTCGATCGGACGCGGGTGGGCGGAGGGCGAGACATGGATCTGGAGAAATTCACCGAACGCTCGCGCGGGTTCATTCAGGCCGCGCAAGGTCTGGCCCTGCGGAGCGGCCACCAGAGGCTTACCCCCGAACACCTGCTGAAGGTCCTGCTCGACGATAAGGAGGGGTTGGCCGCGAACCTCGTTCAGGCGGCCGGCGGCGATCCGGCGCTGGCGCTCGGCGTCGTCGAGGCCGAGCTTGCCAAGTTGCCCCGGGTCGAAGGCAGCGGCGCCGGGCAAGTCTACATGGCGCCCGAGCTGGCGCGGCTCTTCGAATCCGCCCAGCAGATCGCGACCAAAGCCGGGGACAGCTTCGTCACCGCCGAGAGATTGTTGCTCGCACTTGCCATGGCGGCGGGGACGCAATCGGCCGAGGCGTTGGCCCGCGCCGGGGGCAAGCCGGCGGCAATCGCGCGCGCCATCGACGATCTGCGCAAGGGCCGCAAGGCGCATACGCCGAGCGCGGAGGATGCTTACGAGGCGTTGAAGAAATACGCTCGCGACCTGACCGAAGCGGCGCGCGAGGGAAAACTCGATCCGGTCATCGGGCGCGACGAGGAAATCCGCCGAACCATTCAGGTTTTGTCCCGGCGCACGAAAAACAATCCGGTGCTGATCGGCGAACCCGGCGTCGGCAAGACCGCCATCGTCGAGGGCTTGGCGCTTCGCATCGTCAATGGCGACGTGCCCGAGAGCCTTCGCGACAAGCAGCTCATGGCGCTCGATCTGGGCGCGCTGGTGGCCGGGGCCAAGTTCCGCGGCGAATTCGAGGAACGGTTGAAAGCCGTGCTGCAGGAGATCTCCGCCGCCGCCGGCCGGATCATCCTGTTCATCGACGAAATGCACACGCTGGTCGGCGCCGGCGCCGCCGAGGGCGCCATGGATGCGTCGAACATGCTCAAGCCCGCGCTGGCGCGCGGCGAACTGCATTGCGTGGGCGCGACGACGCTCGACGAGTACCGCAAGCGCGTGGAAAAGGACGCGGCGCTCGCGCGCCGGTTCCAGCCGGTTTTCATCTCGGAGCCTTCGGTCGAGGACACGATTTCGATCCTTCGCGGCTTGAAGGAAAAATACGAGCTGCATCACGCCGTGCGCATCACCGATTCGGCCATCGTCGCCGCCGCGACCTTGTCCAACCGCTACATCACCGATCGATTTCTGCCCGACAAGGCGATCGATTTGATGGACGAGGCCGCGAGCCGCCTGCGCATGGAGGTCGACAGCAAGCCCGAGGAGATCGATGAGCTGGACCGGCGCCTGATGCAACGGAAGATCGAACGCGAGGCTCTCAAGAAGGAGACCGACGCGGCGTCGCGCGAGCGGCTGGGCAAGCTCGAATCGGAGATCGCCGAGATCGGGGAGAAGTCGAATGGGTTGACGCGGCAATGGCAGGCCGAGAAGGAGAAGCTGGCCGCGGCGCAGAAGATCAAGGAGAATCTCGATCGGGCGCGCGGCGAATTGGATCAAGCCCAGCGCCGCGGCGATCTCGCGCGCGCCGGCGAAATCGCCTATGGCATCATTCCCGATCTGTCGCGCCAACTGGCGAGCGCGGAAGCCGCGGCCGAGCACAGGATGCTGAACGAGGTCGTCGCCGCGAACGACATCGCGGCGGTGGTATCGCGCTGGACGGGAATTCCCGTCGATCGGATGTTGGAAGGCGAGCGCGAGAAGCTGCTGGGCATGGAAGCCTCGCTCCACGCGCGGGTCATCGGCCAGGACGAAGCGATCGTCGCCATATCGAACGCGGTGCGCCGCGCGCGCGCCGGCCTTCAGGACCCGAACCGCCCGATCGGCTCGTTCCTGTTCCTGGGGCCGACGGGCGTCGGCAAGACCGAGCTCACCAAGGCGCTCGCGGCCTTTCTCTTCGACGACGAGACCGCGATGGTCCGCATCGACATGTCGGAATTCATGGAGAAGCACGCCGTGTCGCGGCTCATCGGCGCGCCGCCCGGCTATGTCGGATACGAGGAAGGCGGCTCGCTGACCGAGGCGGTGCGCCGGCGCCCCTATCAGGTCGTCTTGTTCGACGAAGTGGAAAAGGCGCACCCGGACGTGTTCAACGTGCTGCTTCAGGTTCTCGATGACGGGCGGCTGACCGACGGGCACGGCCGCACGGTCGATTTCCGCAACACCCTCATCGTCATGACGTCGAACCTCGGCGGCGAGATCCTGGCCGGCCAGTCCGAAGGCGAGGCCGTGGGCGCGGTCAGAAGCGCCGTGATGGCGGCCGTGCGCGGCGCCTTTAGGCCCGAATTCATCAATCGCATCGACGAGGTTCTTCTGTTCCAACGCCTGACGCGCCAGCAGATGGCGGCGATCGTGGATATACAGTTGTGCCGTCTGCAGGTCTTGCTCGACGAGCGCAAGGTGACGCTCGACCTCGATGACGCCGCCCGCGCCTGGCTCGCCCGCGCCGGTTACGACCCGGTCTATGGCGCGCGGCCCCTCAAACGAGTCATTCAGCGCGAGTTGCAGAATCCGCTGGCGACCATGATCCTGTCGGGGCGCATCAAGGACGGCGATCGCGTTCGGGTCGGTGCCGGCGAAACCGGCTTATCGATCGACGGCGAGATCGCCCAGGCCGCCGAATAGCAGCGGCGCCCGGAATTCAGCAGTAGAGCGGCTTGCCCGTCGAGGCGCAGGCGGCCGGAATAGGCAACAAACCGCCCAAGGCCGAGACCAACAGAGTTTCGCCGCCGAGGCGATCGCGAAGCGCGTCAACGTCGGCCTTCGCCGCCAGGAAGGCATTCAGGGTCTCGCCGTGAAGCTTCTGGCCGAGCGGCAGCAGAACCTTCTTCGGGTTGATCTGGGAACCATTCTTCAGCACTTCGTAGTGCAGATGCGGGCCGGTCGAGCGCCCGGTCGAGCCGACGAAGCCGATGACTTGGCCCTGGCGCACGCGCACACCCGGCTTGAGGCTTGTCGAAATGCGGCTCATATGGGCGTAGGCGGTGGCGTAGCCGGAGCCGTGCCTCAGCCGCACGTACTTGCCATAGGCGCCGTTGCGGCCGGCCTGGACGACGACGCCGTCGCCGGCGGCATAGACCGGCGTGCCCGTCGGCGCCGCGAAATCGACCCCCTTGTGCATCCTGTTGTAGCCCTGGATCGGGTGCTTGCGCATGCCGAAGCCCGACGAAATGCGGGCGCCGTCGACGGGCGTACTCAGCAGGGCCTTGCGCGTGCTTTCGCCCTTGCCGTTGAAGTAGTCCGCGTTCTTGCCGTCATCGAAACGGTAGATCTCGCGCGCTGCGTCGCCGAGCGTCATCGCGGCGAAGATCACTCGTCCCGCGCGCACCGGCGTGCCGTCCTCGTCCTGGTAGCTTTCGTAGACGACCTCGAAGCTGTCGCCCGGCTGAACGTCGCGCTGGAAATCGATGTCGCGACTGAAGGCCCGCATCACCTCGCTCATGACGCTGGGCGGCACGTCGTTGCTGACGCCGGCATCGAAGAGGCTCGATCCGATGCCGCTGATCAGGCGGACGGGCACTTGGACGAGCGGCCGCTCGACGATCGCCGCGATAAAGTCGCCGTCGACGCTTCGCGCCAGATTGACGTCGCGCTCGGCGCTGGGTTGCAGGTTGAGGGCGACCAGCGACACGGTCTCCGCGGCCGGCCCGCCATCGACCGCCAGATCGAGCTTGATCTCCTGCCCCGGCATCAGGTCGCCCGCCCGGAAAACATCGTGCAGCGCATCGACCGCCGCCAAGGCTTCGTCCCATTCGACGCCGGCATCGGTCAGAATATCGATCAGCGTGTCGCCCTTCTCGACTCCGACGACCTGCATGACGCTGTCGGTGCCGGACGCGGAGGAGTCGCGCGACGCGCGATCCAAGCGAAATTCGTCGTCGAGCCACGTTTGCCCGGGCGCCGGATCGGCGCCGCCGATCATGGTCTCCGATTCCGGAATCGCCGCCACCCGGCGGCGCGACACCATGGAATAGATAGGAATATTAACCGTAGCGGCGTATGCCCGCGGCAGGCCGATCGGATTGTTGACGATCGGGCGCCAGGTCGTCGACGCAAGCATCGGCGCGTGGACGATGTGCTTGCCGGCAACGTCCGGCGATGAGGTCTCGAGACGATACATGAGATGGGCGGCGTTCAGCCACAGGAAGGCCGCAAGACACAGCAGCGAGGCGCCGATGTGCGCCCCATGCGAACCGGGCACGATGCGCCGAATAATATAATCGATGTCCGCGCTGAACCGCGGCCTGTCTTGCAGCAACTCTCGATACTCCCCCTCTGCAAGGCACTCTTGGCCGGCGGCCGACCGACCCAAAGACAGTCTCGATCCCGCTCTCCACCTCGGTGCCGGTCTCGCCGGCCGCGAAGGGACGCAAGAACAAGGTTAAATCGCACCATGCCGACGCCGGTTTCCGCTGTCAATCTTTAATGCCGGGGACACTATGGAATGCCCCGGAAATGCCACAGGCTCCAACCGTTGGAATTGGGGCGAGAATCACGCTTCGACTTGAATCGTTCCAAATCACCTCGAAGCGATCCGGCGCCTTCTCCATCACGGCCGGCGACATGGTTAACGGGGCCTTGGTCCTTGAGTGTCGTCAGGGGCGCCCTCCCACGATTCAAGGCGCGCCCGCCGGCTCCATGTCGAAGGGATAGCCTGTCGATGAAAATGGGTTTGACACCCAGGGATGGCGAGCGTATAAGCACGCCTCTTCGGTGAGGCGCGACGGCACTGGAAAGTGTTGTCGGTCGCACCGTTTCGCGCGCTAATAGTTCTTTGACATCGTTGGTCTTCGAAAGAAGGGATGCGTGGGCGGCGGTTGGCCTCGGTCGAGGTTTCCGTTGCGAAACGCATAACTTTATCAAGGCGCCTGTTGGCGGCCCTGTTCGTCCGTTGCGGTTCATTCGTGGACTGCGTGGGCGGCGGTGCCAAAGACCGGTGTCGACAGACAAAGGTAATTTACGTGTTTTGTGACGGATCTCTAACCGGTTCGATGTAACGGCTCCCGCGGGCGCATTGCCCGATGGAGCCTGGCATCACGCCGACATCAACCTGAGAGTTTGATCCTGGCTCAGAACGAACGCTGGCGGCATGCCTAACACATGCAAGTCGAACGTGATCCGTGCCTTCGGGTGCGGTGAAAGTGGCGCACGGGTGAGTAACGCGTGGGAACCTGCCCAATGGTAGGGAATAACCGCGGGAAACTGCGGCTAATACCCTATGAGCCCTTAGGGGGAAAGATTTATCGCCATTGGAGGGGCCCGCGTCGGATTAGGTAGTTGGTGAGGTAATGGCTCACCAAGCCTTCGATCCGTAGCTGGTCTGAGAGGATGATCAGCCACACTGGGACTGAGACACGGCCCAGACTCCTACGGGAGGCAGCAGTGGGGAATCTTGCGCAATGGACGAAAGTCTGACGCAGCGACGCCGCGTGGGTGATGAAGGCCTTCGGGTTGTAAAACCCTGTTAGCTACGATGAAACGCGGGTGGCGAATAGCTATCCCGCTTGACGTAAGTAGCAAAGAAAGCACCGGCTAACTACGTGCCAGCA
>VFKA01000042.1 GCA_009885795.1 Rhodospirillales bacterium
CACGACAAGATCGCAGCCCAACTCGCCGCCATCAAGAAGACGCCGCAACTCGTCCGGTCATTTTTCAAGGCGCCAAGCGTAGCCTATATTACCGACTGGTGAGTAAGTACTAACCCGCCAGCGCCGCCGCCAGTTTCCGGTAATCGTCCGGCTCGTTGTAGATCTGCGCCGACACGCGCACCCACAGTGCCTCCTGGAATGAAACGATCGGAACCTCGATCCGGTGATCCCGCCACAGCCGGTCGTGCAGCGCCTCGGCCGCTTCCGGCGTCGTGCCCGAGCGCTGCAAGCGCTCGGCCAGACGAACAGTCGCCATGGCGGCGCGCATCGCGTCGGGTGCCGCGGCCGGACCGTGGCCGGCCTCGCCAAGGATTCGAACGGCCTCGGCGGCCAAGGCGTCATTGTGGCGGCGCAGGCTTTCGCCGCCCATCCGCGCATAAAACTCGATGGCGCTCTCAACGGCGAGCCACGCGCTCGGGTCGCGCGTGCCGACCCAATCGAATTCGGCGGTGAAGCCCTCATCGAGGCCGTGCGAGATGACCGGCGGGTGGAGGCCGTCGCGTCTTTCCCCGGCCGCCCACAGGAAGCCGCAACCCTTGGGCGCGAACAGCCATTTGTGCGCATTGCCCACGATCCAGTCGGCGCCGATCGATGGCAGGTCGAACGCGATCTGGCCGGGCGCGTGCGCGCCATCGACGAGCGTCCTGGCGCCGGCGTCCCGTGCCGCCTCGATCAACGCCGCCAGGGGCATGATCAGCGCCGAGGGCGACGTGATCGCGTCGAACACGGCAAGGACCGTGCGCGGGCCGAGGCGCCGGCGCACCGCTGCCACGATCTCGTCCGGGCCATCCACGGGGCAGGGAAGCGGAACCTCGACCAGCGTGGCGCCGGCGCTCCGGCAGGCATGGCGGGCGGCGTTGCGGACCGCGCCATAGCCATGGCTGGTGACAAGAATCTCGTCGCCCGGTGCCAACTTAAGCGAGCCGAGGACCGCATTCGCTCCCGCCGTCGCGTTCTCGACGAAGACGAGATCGTCTCTGCTGGCGCCAAGAAACGCCGCCAGCTTGCCGGCGGCCGCGCGCAATGCGTTGGGCAGAATCTCGTGCATGAATCTCACGGGCTGGGATTCCATGCGTCGACGCCAGCGCTCGGCATCGGCGAGCACGCGCCGCGGCGTTGCCCCGAAGCTGCCGTGGTTGAGAAAGACGATGTGCTCGTTCAGTAAAAAGTGCCGGCGGGCCGAGACCCCGAAAGCCTGGCCTTCCTCGACGGTGTCCTCGGACAGAGCTCGTCTCCTTACACCGACGCGTTCAAGGCCGCGATCAGGAATGAGGCCAGGACATAGCCCATCAGCTTGTGAAAGTAGAGGTAGTATTTCGGCCACGCGACGAGGTCGATCTCATAGTGATGCGGACGTAGGCGCACCACCGGCAGGAAGGTATCGAGACTGTAGGCGATACGCTCGCCCAGACCGTACGCGCCGACCTCGCTCTTTCGCTCGAAACTGAAAACGACGGTGCCGATCGCGACGAAGAAAGCAACCCAACCGATGGCCATCGAGGGATAGAGCCCGAAACCGGTGAACCCGGCGGCGAGCGTCAAGACGATCCAGCGCGCGCCGCTCGCGCCCCCCATTCACGCGACTTGCCGGCGAAGAGGACGCTCCTGGCTTTTTCCGGATGACCCGATGCCGTCAAGACGGCGGCGAGTTGCGCATAGGGCTGCGGCGAGTAGTTCTTCTGCTTGGCGAGCCAGTCGATGAATTCCTTCGGGTCGCGGTGTGATATGTCGGCGCGCGCGCTGTCCGTGGCTATCGGCTCGGCCTGGGTGCGCGCGGCATCGCTGCTATCGTCGGGGACCGAAGGGGCCGGCGGTTCCGCCTCGAATCCGCCCAGCCTCTCATAGGTGAATCCCTCGAGATCGACTTCGGCAGGCCATGCCTCGGGCAGGTCCTGCAGCGCGCCGGTACTCACATTCCGGAGCGTAAGCTTGGAGGGCGAATTCCATCGCGCCATGGTGCCTTCGTCGGTGGCGAAGGCCCCCGTCGCCAATCGGATTTCGGTGCCGACTCGCAGGCCCGTCGCGTCGAGGGTGCTGAAGATTCCCTCGGTCAGATCCAGATTGGCGCCGATCTCGGCGAAGGCGAGGTGAACGGCGCGGTTGAATGTCGCCTGCCTGGCCATGGCGAGAGAGCGGCCGATCTTGGCCCCGGTGAAATCGACCGGCTCCGCGAAGGTCGACCCCGTGATCGTCGCGTCGCCATCGATGCGCGCGCCGACCGCGCTGATGGCGCCGGCGAAGTTCGATCCTTCGTCGATGACGAAGTTTCTGCCGATATGGATCGTTTCGAAATTGGCGAAACCCGAGATGTCGGCGTTGCGGATCATCAGATAGCTGCCGATCTCGGCGCCGGACAGGGTTACATCGGCCAACTTGGATTCCGATCGCAGGAACAGGTCGCTGCCGATCGCAACGTCCTCGAGCTGCATCTTTCCCGTTACGGTGCTGGCATCGACGACAATGTCGCCGTCGATGCGGGCGCCAATCAGACTGACGTAGGCAAGGTGGGCACCGTCCTTGATATTGAGATTGCCGCGAACATGAAGCCGCCCCATGTCGAGGTCGCCGGTAACGTTGGCGCTGCCGAAATCCACATAGGCGCCGACGTCGCCGTTTGTCAGGTCTATTTCGGCGAAATTGGCCTTTTCGTTCATGAACAGATCGCTGCCCGCGCGTATGTCCTCCATGGCGAGCTTGCCGGAAAACGTTCCGCCGCCCATCAGCACGTCGCCGCCGATTTCGGCCCCGTTGAGATTGACCTCTTCGAACTTGGCGTCCTTGTCCAAGAACAGATGTTGGCCGATGTTCGCGCTCGCCAGCTCCAGTTCGCCGGTTACCTGGGCGCCCGAAAATGAAAGCTGGTCGTCGACCTCGATACCGGTCATGTCGGCGCCGTTCTTGATCGTGGCGCGCCTAACGAAAAGACTCTGCTCGAGGTGTGCGCTGTAGGCATCGAGGCCGCCCGCCAGCAAGGAATCGTCGAACGCGATCAAAGCCTCGGCCCGGGCGCGGCCGATCTTGATCCGCCCCTCGAAGCTCGATTCGTCGAGCCAAAGCTCGTGGCCGATGTCGGCGTTCGACAAATCGATAACTTCGGTGAAGCGCGCGCCGACGATGCGGACCCCCTTGATGGTGAGCGCCTGCCGGTACGGGTCGTGCAGCAGGATGGCGGCAAGGAACGTCGAACTCAGTGTTCGTTCGGCCGGCCACTGGGCGGCCTCGATGGGTTTCGTGGAACCGCCGAATTTTTCGGCGAGGTTGGCGATGCGCCCGGCGCAGACCTCGTCCCAGACCCAGCTTTCCTGCATAGTCCACGTCGACCTGGCCGGCTCGGGGCATGGCTCGCCGGGAAGCACGGGTCGCGCCGCCTCGGCCGGCAAGCACATGACCAGCAGCGCCATCCAGGCGGCGAAGGCCGCCGCCCCGGCTTTGCGCGGCCAATGCGAGAACCCTATCATCGACCCGCATTCTGCGAGATCAAGGCGGCGCCGGCAATGCCCGAACCCCCGGCGCACACATACTTTGCCCTCGACCCGGCGCCCTGCTTTTGCTTAGGTGCGCCCGGTCGAGAGTCGGCGAATCGTGGACGGTTCGTGCCGATCTCCTTTATAATCAGAATGTTGCAGCCGAAAGGGCCGGAATGGCGGATTTTGCCAAGCGCACCGTGGAGGAATGGGAAGCCGCGGCGCGGCGCGAACTGGGCGATCGTCCGTTTAATTCGCTGACCTGGCTGACGCCGGAGGAAATCCCGGTGCGCCCCCTTTACACCGAGGCCGACATCGCCGGGCTCGCGGACCAGGCGGGCATGCCGGGCCTGGCGCCCTTTCTGCGCGGCGCCCGCGCCACCATGTACGCCAACCGCCCCTGGACGGTGCGCCAATATGCCGGGTTTTCGACCGCCGAGGACTCGAATGCGTTCTACCGCCAATGCCTCGCCGGCGGACAGACCGGCCTCTCGGTCGCCTTCGATCTCGCCACGCATCGCGGCTACGATTCCGACCATCCGCGCGTCGTCGGCGACGTGGGCAAGGCCGGCGTCGCCATCGATTCGGTCGAGGACATGAAGATCCTCTTCGACGGCATTCCGCTGGGCGAGGTCAGCGTATCCATGACCATGAACGGCGCCGTGCTGCCGGTTCTGGCGGGCTACATCGTCGCGGCGGAAGAGCAGGGCGTCCCGGCCGCCGCGCTCGCGGGCACCATCCAGAACGACATCCTCAAGGAGTTCATGGTCCGCAACACCTATATCTATCCGCCGGGGCCCTCGATGCGGATCGTGGCCGACATCATCGCCCACACCGCGCGCCACATGCCGAAGTTCAACTCGATCTCGATCTCCGGCTACCACATGCAGGAGGCCGGGGCGACGGCGGTGCAGGAGCTGGCTTTCACGCTCGCCGACGGCCTCGACTATGTCCGCGCGGCGCTGTCGCGCGGGCTGGCCATCGACGATTTCGCGCCGCGGCTCTCGTTCTTTTTCGGCATCGGCATGAACTTCTTCATGGAGGTCGCCAAGCTGCGCGCCGCCCGTCTGCTGTGGGCGACGATGATGCGCCGCTTCGAGCCCAAGAACCCGGCGAGCCTGGCCTTGCGCACCCACTGCCAGACCTCGGGCGTCAGTCTGACCCAGCAGGATCCCTATAACAACGTCGTGCGCACCACGATCGAGGCGCTGGCGGCGGTGCTGGGCGGCACGCAGTCGCTCCACACCAACGCGCTTGACGAGGCGGTCGGCCTGCCCACGCCCGCCACCGCGCGCATCGCCCGCAACACCCAGCTCATCCTTCAGGAAGAGACCGGCATCGCCAGGGTCGTGGACCCGTTGGGCGGCAGTTACTATGTCGAGCGCCTCACCGCCGATATCGCCGCCGCGGCGCAAGGTCTCATCGAAGAGGTCGAGGCGATGGGCGGCATGACCGCGGCGGTGGCGGCCGGCATGCCCAAGCTGCGCATCGAAGCGGCGGCGGCGCGCCGCCAGGCATGCATCGACCGTGGCGAGGAGGTCGTGGTCGGCGTCAACAAGTATCGCTCGGACGACGGCGAGCGGATCGAGATCCTCGACATCGACAACACCAAGGTGCGCGCGACTCAAGTCGCGCGCCTTCGCGCCGTCAAGTCGTCGCGCGACGGGGGGCGCTGCCAGGCGGCGCTGACGGCGCTCGAAGGCGCGGCGGCAAGCGGCGAGGGCAATCTCCTGGAACTCGCCATCGACGCCATGCGCGCGCGCGCGACGGTGGGCGAGGTCTCCGATGCGCTCGAGAAGGTCTTCACCCGCTACCGCGCCGCGCCCATGGGCGTCGCCGGCGTCTATGGCGCCGCTTTCCGGGGCGACGAATCCTTCGACCGCCTGCGCCAGGCGGTCGGCGCCTTCGCGGAGAAGGAGGGCCGCCGACCGCGCCTGCTGGTCGTGAAGCTCGGCCAGGACGGACACGACCGCGGCGCCAAGATCATCGCCACCGCCTTTGCCGATCTCGGCTTCGATGTCGATATCGGCCCCTTGTTCCAGACGCCGGAGGAAGCCGCCCGCCAGGCGATCGAGAACGACGTTCACCTGGTCGGCGTCTCGACCCAGGCCGGCGCGCACAAGACATTGGTGCCGGCGCTGGTGAAGGCGCTTGCCGCGGGCGGGGCCGGCGACGTCATGGTCTTGTGCGGCGGCGTGATCCCGCCCCAGGACCATGACATACTGAAGGCCCAGGGCGTGGCGGCCATCTTCGGCCCCGGTACCAACATTCCGGCGGCGGCGGCCGAGATTCTCGACCTGCTCGCCCGCCGGCGCGAAGCGGCATAGGATTCGGGGACGATGGCGCAGACAACGGAACTTCAGATCGCCGAGGCCGGATCCGACCGGCGCCGCCTGCTGCTCATTGGCGTCGCCGTCACCGCGGCCTGGATACTGGCGGCTGCCCTCTATCTCGCCGCCGACGGGACCGATCTCGGCGCCTTGCGGCCGGTGGGCGCCGGCGCCGTCGTCGCCGGGATCGTGACGCCGCCGGCCTTCCTGTGGCTGCTGCTGCTGCTGTTGGCCGGGCGGCAAGATTCGCGCCGCCAGGTCGAGGCGCTCCGCCTGGAAGTCGAGCGTCTGGGCTATTCCGGCGAGGATGCCGAGACCCGTATCGGCACCGTCGTCCGCTCGCTTGCGAGCCAGGCGGGGATGCTCCGGCAGAGCACCGACAACGCGGAAGGGCTCCTGGAACGGCTGCAGGATTCCTTCCATGTCCAACTCGACGGCCTGGCCGCCGCCAGCACCCGGGCCACCGATCTTGCCCAGCGGATCGAAGTGTCGCTGCGCGGGCAATCGGAGGCGCTGACCGAGCAGAGGGAGAAGCTGGTCGATCTGGCGGGGCGCGAGGTGGCGGCGATGGCCGCCGCTTTCGTCGAACATCGCAAGGCGCTGGTGTCGGCCTCGAAGTCGGATGGCGCGGCGCTGGCCGAGGCCTTGAGCGAGCAGCGCCAGGCGCTGGCCAACGCCGCCGCGGCGGAAGCCAACGCGCTCATGGGGCAGCGCACCGAGCTTGCCGAACAGTCGCGCCGGCAGGTCGAGGCCATGACACGCCATCTGGCCGAGCATCGCGACGAAATGGCGCGTGTCGCCGAAAACGAGCGCGCCGCGTTGGCGGCGGAGGCGAGCCAGGCCAGCGAAAACCTGGCCGAGGTTCTGCGCCGCATCGGCGCCGACGCCTTGACGGCCATGACCAGGTCGCACGAGCAGACGGTAGGCATGCAAGAGCGCTTCGCCAGCGCCTGCAAGGAACTCCTGGATAATGTCGGGGCCGCCAGCGCGACCCTGGCGGGCAGGAGCGCGGCCCTGGAAAAAGCGACCCAGGCTCACGCCCAGGCGCTCTCGGGCGCCGGCGATCGCGTCCTTGCCGAGTTGAGCGAATCGGCGGCCCGCCTCGCCGATGGCATCCGCCTCGCCGGCGAGCGCGCCGCCGGCAGCGCCGCCGATCTGCAATCGACGACGCGGGCCGAAACCACCGCCATGATCGACGCCCATGACCGCGCCATCGCCGAGATCCGCGACGCCTTCGCGCGCCTCAGCGCCGCTGCCGCGGTGGCGGCGGACAAGGCCGTCGGCGAGGGCGCCAAGGTCGAGGCGTCGATGCGCGAGAAGCTCGAGGCCCTGGTCGGCGCGGTCGGCGAGGCGGTCTCGCGGTTCCGCGATTCCGCCGCCCAGGTCCTCGAAGAGGTGACCTCGACCACCGGCATGCTGGAAAGCCGCGGCGCGGCGCTGGAACTGGCGACGCGCAACCAGGCCAAGGAGATCGCCGATACCGCCGACCGCGCGGCCGGCAATCTCTCCGCCACCCTTCAGGCGCGGCTCACCGAAATCGCCGAGGCGTTCGCGACGGCCGAACGACGCGGGGCCGAGCTTCAAGCGGCGGCGCGCGATCAGGGACGGTCCCTCGTCGCCGCGGCCGAGGATGTGGGGGGCAAACTGGCCGCGTCGATGCAAAGCCGCCACGACGCGCTCGAAGTGACATTCGGCGGCCTGGAGCGGCGCGCCGGCGAGTGGCAGGCGTCGGTGAAGCGCGAAGGGGAATCGCTGCTGAGCGCTTCGGATCGAGCCGCCGAGCGCGTCGCGCGCGCCCTTAACGAGCGCGTCGGCGAGATGCAATCGGCCTTCTCCGACGCCGAGGATCGCAGCGCCGGTTTCGTGAGGCGGTCCATGGAACAGGGATCGGCCATGATCGATGGCGCGCGCGATTTGGGCGAGCATCTGCTGCGCTCGATCGGATCGCGGATCGCCGAAGTCGATGCCGCCTTCGCCGCGGCCGAGGCGCGCAACACCTCGCTGCTGGAGGCCGTGCGCGGGCATTCGGATTCGTTGGTCGAGGCGGCGCGCCGGGCCGCGAGCGAGTTCGAGCGTTCCGTCGAAGGCCAGACCGGCGGCCTCGGCCAGATCGTCGCCCGCATGGCCGAGGAGGTGGGCGGCGTCAACGCCGCGATCGAGGCCCAGGCCCAGCGGCTGTCCGACGCCGCCGATCAGGCGGCCCGCGCGGTGCGGGCGCGCGTGGCCGAGCAGACCTCGACCGTGACCGAGTATTTCGAGGATCTCTCCGCCAAGGGCGAGAAGGTCCACGACATGGTGCGCAGCCAGACCGAGTTGCTCTCCAAGGCTTCCGAACAGGCGACCATGGTCGCGGTCGCCATCCGCGGCACCATGCGCGAGCAGGCCCGCGCGCTCACCGACGCCGCCAACGAGGTCTCCGAGCGCGCGACCGACGCCGGCCAGGCGCTGAGCCGTCAGGTCGACGACATCACCATCGCCATCCGCCGGGCGGTCGAGGAAAACACGAAGCACCTGTCCGAAGCGACCGCTACCGTCGCCACGGGTGCCGCCGACATGCAGGCGGCGCTTCTTAAGGAGCGGGAGGAACTGACCCGCGCCGTCGAGGACGCCAAGCGCGGCACGTTGGAAGTCCGCGAGTCGCTGCGCGGCAACCTCGACGAAATCCTGGGGGCTACCGAGCGCGTCAAGGCCAACACCACCGCGGTCAGCCAGGCGCTGCGCGAAGATTCCACGCACCTGGCACAGGCGTCGAAGGCCGCGGCCACCGAAGCGGAATCGCTTCGGACTATCCTCCAGCGCCATGCCGACGGCTTGGGCCAGGCCTCCGACCAGGCCAACGCCCATTCGTTGGCGCTCCAGAGCGTGTTGCAGCAGCAAGGCGATTATCTCCGGAATTCGGCCAACGCGGCGGCGCAGCAAACCGGCGCCATCGCCGAAGCGTTTCGAATCAACTCCGGCCAGCTCGCCACGACGATGAGCGAGGCACAGACGCGGATCGAAAGTTCAGGTCAAACGCTCCTGCAACAGGCGCAGCAACTGACCGCGGCCGTTGACGCGGCGATCGGGCAGGTGCGCGGGCGTCTGGACAATGCCGGGTTGGGCTTGCGCGAACAGGCGGCGACGATCGGCATGGCCATCGATCAGTCCGTGGACCAGGGGCGCCAGCGCATCCTCGAAACCGGCCAATTGCTCCAAGCCGACATGCAGTCTCTCATCAAATCCATCGCCGAAGCGGTGGGCGGAGGCAAGGGGGAGGTCGACGAGGCCGGGGTCGCGATGCGGCAGAGCGCGCAAGACTTGTCGCTGGCGATCGATGCCGCGATCGAGAAGGCGGTCGGCGCCGGCGACATCATGCGCGATCAAGCCGGAACCATCGCCGAGATCGCCGACCAGGGCGCCGGCCGGGTCGAGGTGCTGCGCGAGGCCGTGGAGGAACTTGTTCAGCGCATCGGCTCCGCCGCGTCCGACGCGGCGCGTCTCGCGCGCGAGGGTGCCGCCGAGGCGCGCAATGACGCCAGCCAGCTTCTGCTTGCGGCGCAAAGCGTGACCGCGGAAGCGGCGGGCGTACGCGATGCCATCCAAATCCGGATGCAGGAGCTCGCCGCCGTCGGCGCGCAGATCGACCGCTTGGTCGGCGATATGGGCCGGTCGCTGGGCGATCACGGCGCGGAGCTGAACGCCACGACCGAGGCGGCACGGGCCGGAACGCATGCCGTGCGCGAACAACTTGCCGCCTACGCCGACGAGCTGGTCGAGGCCGCCGAGCGCATTCAGGGCCGCCTGCGGACGATCGGCGCCGAATTCGATGGCCACGCGGCGGGCTTGCTCAAGGCGGCGGACACCACGCTCGGGCGCGCCGATGAAGTCGGCAAGGCCTTCGAGAAGCAGGTCCGCCTCGTCACCGGCTCCATCGACTCGGCAATCGAAAAAACCGGCACGCTCGTGGGCCAGGTCCGCTCGCAGGCAGACGACCTCGGCCAGGCCGCCGAGAAAGCGGCCGAGCAGATGAAGAACCTGCAACAGATTCAGCAAAGCGCCTCGCGCGACGTCTTCCTGAGCGCGGCCCAGGAAGTGATCGACGAATTGAACCGCCTCGCCGTCGACATCAACGGGCTTCTCGACGAAGACATCCCCGACGACGTGTGGAAAGGCTTTCAGCGCGGCGACCGGTCGGTCTTTGCCCGCCGCCTGGTGCGCCAGAAAGACAGCTACACCATCCCGGCGATCCAGCAGATGTATCAGCGCGACCAGAAATTCCGCGACCTCATCACCCGCTACATGCGCAAGTTCGAGGGGCTCCTGACCCAGGCCAGCAAGGCCGACCCCGAAGACATGCTGCGGGCGACCTTCCTGACCGCGGATGTCGGCAAGCTCTATCTGGTCATGGCCCGCACCATCGGCCCTTCGGAGAAGTTGCAGTGAGTGCCGGTTTGGCGACGATTCATTCAAACGGGCTGTCATTCCGGCGCAAGCCGGAATCCATCGAGCCGCATCGCGGTGGGTCCCGGCTTTCGCCGGGACGACAGGGGAGCGCCGGCGGTCCGCTTGGCGCTTAGCGGCCAGTTGGCGGCGGTGCGATCGGTGCTGCCGCTGCTGTGGCCGGAGAATGCGCCGGAGGCGCGCCTGCGCGTCGTGGCGGCGCTTGGCTGTCTCGGTCTCGCCAAGCTCGCCAACGTCTACATCCCGATGTTCTTCAAGGGCGCGGTCGACGCGTTGGGCGTAGTCCCGCCGGCGGTCATTGCCGTGCCGCTCGGATTCCTGCTGGCCTATGGCATCGCCCGGGTCTTGGCCCAGCTCATGGGCGAATTGCGCGACGCCGTCTTCGCCAAGGTGGCGCAAGCCGCCGTCCAGCGCATCGCGCTCGACGCCTTCCGCCATTTGCACGGGCTCAGCCTCCGGTTCCACCTCGATCGGCGCACCGGCGGCCTGACCCGCTCCATCGAGCGCGGGGCCGAGGGCATCGAATTCCTGCTGTCCTTCGTGCTGTTCAACATCCTGCCGACGATCCTCGAGATCCTGCTGGTCGCCGGCATCCTATGGAGCTTCTACGATTGGCGCTTCGCCGCGGTGACGCTGGCCACGATCGGCGCCTACATCTGGTTCACGCTGACGGTCACGGAATGGCGAATCAAGTTTCGCCGGGCGATGAACGAGTCCGAGACCGACGCCTACAACAAGGCCGTGGACAGCCTGCTCAACTACGAAACGGTCAAGTATTTCGGCAACGAGGAGCATGAGGCCCGGCGCTACGGCGCGGCGCTCGAGACCTATGGCGTGGCCGCGGTCCGGAGCAAGACCAGCCTCTCGGTTCTCAATGTCGGGCAGAGCGTGGTGATCGCCATCGGCGTCGTGCTGATGATGCTGATGGCGGCTCAAGGCGTCGCCCGCGGCGTCATGACGGTGGGCGATTTCGTGCTCGTCAACGCCTATCTCATCCAACTCTACCTGCCGCTCAACTTCCTCGGCACGGTCTATCGCGAGATACGCCAATCCCTGATCGACATGGAGGCGCTGTTCGAGCTGATGCGGGCCGGAATCGAGGTGGAGGACCGCCCCGGCGCGCCGGCGCTGGCGCTCACCCAGGGCGAAGTGGAATTCGACGCGGTCGACTTTCAATACGATCCGCGCCGGCCGATCCTCGAAGGCGTCGGCTTTCGCGTCGGACCCGGCCGCGCGGTTGCCATCGTCGGCCCGAGCGGTTCCGGCAAGACCACGATCGGGCGCCTGTTGTTCCGGTTCTACGACGTGACCGGCGGCGCCATCCGCATCGACGGCCAGGACATAAGCGAAGTGCGCCAGGACTCCTTGCGGGCCGCCATCGGCGTCGTGCCGCAGGACACGGTGCTGTTCAACGACACGATCTATTACAACATCGCCTATGGCCGTCCGGACGCTTCGCGCGCGGAGATCGAGGAAGCGGCGCGCATCGCCCGCATCCACGACTTCGTGCGATCGCTGCCGGACGGTTACGACACGATGGTGGGCGAGCGCGGGTTGAAGCTCTCGGGCGGCGAGAAGCAGCGCGTCGCCATCGCCCGCACGCTTTTGAAGAAGCCCGCGATCCTGTTGTTCGACGAGGCGACCTCGGCGCTCGACACCCGCACCGAGAAGGAGATTCAAGCCAGCCTCACCGAACTCGCCAAGGGCCACACGACTCTCATCATCGCTCACCGGCTCTCGACCGTCATTCATGCCGACGAGATTCTGGTGCTCGAGGCGGGCCGGGTGGTCGAGCGCGGCCGCCATGCCGATCTGTTGGCGGCGGGCGGCGTCTATGCCTCGATGTGGCGGCGCCAGCAGGAGGCGGCGCGTGCCGAAAGCGTGGCCCTGCCGGCGGCGGATGGCTGAACCCCGGATCGAGGCCGATGCGGCGCTGGCGGCGGCGGTCGAGGCCGGCGACCGCAGGGCGCTCGCGCGCGCCATCACCCTCGTCGAATCGACCCGTGCCGATCATCGGGCGGCCGCCGCGGCGCTCATCGACCGGCTGCTGCCCGGCACCGGGCGCTCGATCCGCCTCGGCGTGTCGGGGCCGCCGGGCGTGGGCAAGTCGACTTTTATCGAAAGCTTCGGCCTGCATTTGATTTCGTTGGGCCGCCGGGTCGCGGTGCTGGCGGTCGATCCGAGCTCGCGGGTGAGCGGCGGCTCCATCCTCGGCGACAAGACGCGGATGAGCGAACTCGCCAAGTCGGACGGGGCCTTCATCCGCCCCTCGCCGGCCGGGGCGACGCTGGGCGGCGTTTCCCGGCGCACCCGCGAGGCGGTGCTGCTGGTCGAGGCGGCGGGCTTCGACGTCGTGATGGTGGAGACCGTCGGCGTCGGCCAATCCGAGACCGCCGTCGCCGACCTCACCGACATGTTCCTGCTGCTGGCCCAGCCCGGCGCCGGCGACGAGCTTCAGGGCCTGAAGCGCGGCATCGTCGAGCTTGCCGATCTCGTCGTCGTCGGCAAGGCGGATGGCGAACTGGCCAAACCGGCGATGCGCGCCGCGGCGGAATATCGCCAGGCTTTAAGGCTCATGCAACCGCCGACGCCCGGTTGGACGCCCGAGGTGCGGCTCTGTTCGGGCCTCACGGGGCAAGGCGTGCCGGAGGTTTGGAAGGCGGTCGAACGCTTCGCCGCCGGGCAGCGGAAATCCGGCGCCTTCAAGCGGCGCCGCGCGGCGCAAGGCCTCGCCTGGCTCGGGCGCGAACTCGAACACACCCTGGTCGATCGCCTCAAATCCGACCGGCGCGTGGCGCGGCTGCTGCGCAAGATCGAGACCGATGTGGCGGCGGGACGCGTCAGCCCCGGCGCCGGCGCGCAATCCCTCATCGACGCGTTCTTGCGACGGGAGTAAATTCGTTCGCTTCTTGTCATGCCCGCGCTTGACGCGGGCATCCATCCTTGCCGTTGCGCCATGGATCGCCGGGTCAAGGCCCGGCGATGACACCTCAATGGGGCAGCAGGACCAGCTTCCCGACGAAGCCCTTGCCGAGAAATTCCCGTTGCGCCTTCACGATGTCCCTCAACGGGTACGTCTTCGCGAGCACGGGCTTGATCTCGCCGCGCTCGATAGCGCCGACGAGGTCGGCGAAGACTTCGCGCTCGAGGACCGTGCAGCCGAGCAATCGTAGATCCTTCAGATAGAGCGTGCGCAGGTCGAGCTCCACGATCGGTCCGGCGATGGCGCCGGACACGGCGTACCGGCCGCCGCGCTTCAGCACGTCGAGCAGCAGCGGCCAGCCCGGGCCGCCGACGACGTCGATGACGACGTCCATGCTCTCCGCGCCGAGCCGGTCGCCCGGGTTTTCGTCGCGCAAGACGATCCGCTCCGCTCCAAGAGACTTGACCTGTTCCGCTTTCGCCGCGTTGGCGATCGCGGCGACCTTGGCGCCGAGCCGCTTGGCAAGCTGCACCGCGGCCGAACCGACGCCGCCAGACGCCCCGGTGATGAGAACCGATTCCCCTTCGCCGAGGCCGGCGCGGGTGATCATGTTGAGCGCCGCGGAATAGGCGCAAGGAAACGTCGCCAACTCGGCGTCGGAAAGGCCGCACGCGACCTTGTAGGCATGGACGGCGGGCACCGTCACATATTCGGCGAAGCCGCCATTGCACTCCGACCCCAGATACCACGCCTCGTAGGGCCGCCAGCCAACGGGTTCGCGCAAGGCGGGTTCGACCAGAACCCGCTGCCCGATCCGGGCGGCATCGACGCCCGAACCGACAGCCACGATCCGGCCGCAAACATCCGCGCCCTGAATGAGAGGGAATTTGCGCTTCTCCCCCGTCCATCCCGCGTCGCCCGCCTTCGCCCCGGCAAATCCGGATTGCCCGGCATCGGCGGTGGTCCCCTCGGTCACGCCCTTCGAGTACCATCCGGACCTGGTATTGATGTCCGTGTTGTTGACGCCGGCCGCCGCGACCCGGATCAAGACCTCTCCGGCTCGGGCCGCCGGCACGGGAACATCCTCGCGGTACTCGAGCCGATCGAACCCGCCGTAGCCCGTGAGCAGCACCGCTTTCATCGTCTTTGGAATGTCGGCTATCGAACGCATCTCGACCCCTCCTGACCGATTATAGGCCGACGACCGGTCAACCAGACCTAGGTCGATCGCCTTGACGCCGGCGGGGGCCTTGCCGTAGAACCCCAGCCTCGTATCCCGAGTTCCCCCCGATCCGAAAGGTCGCGTCCCATGGCCCGACGTTGCGCCATCACCGGCAAAGGCGTGCAGACCGGCAACAATGTCAGCCACGCCAACAACAAGACCCGCCGGCGCTTCAAGCCGAACCTTCAGGCGACAGGTGTCCTCAGCGATGCGCTGGGCCACGTGGTTCGCATCCGCCTCAGCGTCAATGCGCTGCGTAGCATCGAACATGGCGGCGGCCTCGACGCCTTCCTGCTGGCGACCCCGGACAAGCGCCTGCCGGCCGAGACGCTGCGCCTGAAGCGGCGCATCGAGAAAGCCGCCGGCAAGCGCGCCGCCGCCTAACCGATCAGGCCCTGGCCGATGGCGACGCCGCTCGCGATCAGATAGGCGCCGAACAAGAGGCCCCCGCCCATGCGATCGACGCGGATCGCGGCGCTCGCGCCCGATTCCTCGCGCACCAGCTTGGTGGCATAGACGAGCGCGCCGATGACGGCGATGGTATAGCCATAGGCCAGCAGATAGAGCGTATCGAGCAGGGTCAGATACTCGATGGTCGGCAGATCCTCGCCCACCGTGATCTGCAGCGCCACGATCGAGATGATGGAAAAGATCGCGATCTGAAAGCGCGAATCGACCAGGCTCGGATGCAGCAAGAAGACGAACGAGGCGCAAATCGTCGTCAACAGCACGGGCAGCACGTTCTTCACGATGGCGTTGATGGTCGGCCGGGCGATCGGCATATCGATCGTGACGCGCGAATAGGTGCCGCCCTCGGTAAGGCGCGGATCGCCGAAATTGGTCGGGTGGGTGTAGTCGGCCGCGCGCATGATCGGCGGTTCGAACTGGAAGCCGGGCAATTTCAGCGCCGGATTGACGCCGATGCTGTCGATTTCGTATTTGAGGCCGGCGGTATCGAACACCGCATCCTCGATGTCGATGACGATGTTCTGCCGGTCGAACGGATAATTCCGCAGATCGAGCTTGCGGCTCATGCGCCCCTGGACATGCATGGATTGATAGAACTGCCCGTCGGCCAGAACCTCGGGCTCTTCGGTGGATTTGGTGATGATGGTGCCCCAGGATTCGGAATGATTGACGAACTCCATGGTGTTGGACGGGTCGATCTCTGGGTTCGTCCCCCTGAACCACAGATAGAAATCGACCAGATAATTGTGGTTGCGCAGATCGATCGACTGCACGTCGTTGAGATAGGCGCCGATGGTGACGATCTCCGGCCCGCTGTCGGCTTGCTCCTGGGCGGCTCCGGGAAATCCGGCCAGGGCCAGCCATGCCGAAACGATGATCGCGCCGGCCGCCCATCTGGACGCCGCGCGCCGCTGGCCGATGAGTCGCTTGCCAATGAACATGCCGGTCCCCTTTCCCCTGGCCGCAAGACAGAGCGTCCAGCATGCGACTTGCCGGCGGCCTTGGCAACCGGTTGTTTGACGGCTAATGTTCCTATATAGCGACATTTGTACGTCAGCTCATGGGGCGTTTCCCCGCTGGACATGGGGTAGATTGCTCGGTTTTCAATTGTTTCGCTTGGGCCAAGGGTGATCGGCGAGGATGAACGTCGAGGATTTCGATTTCGAGTTGCCGCGCGGGCGTATTGCCCAAAGGCCCGCGACCCCGCGCGATTCGGCGCGTCTCTTGGAGGTCGAGGCCGATGGGCTGCATGACCGCCGGTTCCGGGATCTGGCGCGCCTGCTTCGCCCCGGCGACATCATGGTGGTGAACGACACCCGCGTGATCCCGGCAAGGCTCTCCGGCCGGCGCGGCGCGGCGGCCGTCGAGGTCACCCTGCATAAGCCGGAGGGCGCGGGTCGCTGGCGGGCCTTTGCCCGGCCGGCCCGCAAGCTGCGCGTTGGCGACCGCATCGCCTTCGCCGGAGATTTCGCCGCCGAGGTCTTGGAGAAAGGCGAAGGCGGCGAGGCCGTCCTCGCCTTCGACCGGGCCGGGCCGGACCTCATGGCGGCGCTTGGGCGTCATGGCCGCATGCCCTTGCCGCCCTATATCAAGCGCGCGGAAGGGCACGACGCAAGCGATGCCAGCGACTATCAGACCGTCTATGCCAAGCGCGACGGCGCCGTGGCGGCGCCGACGGCGGGCCTCCACTTCACCCCCCGCGTGTTGGCGGAACTGGCGGAGCGGGGGGTGCGCCAGGTATCCCTCACGCTCCATGTCGGCGCCGGCACCTTCCTGCCGGTGAAGGCGGCCCGAATCGAGGACCATGTCATGCACGCCGAAAGCGGCCTGGTCGACGAGGACGCGGCCGAGGCCATAAACGCCGCCAGAAAAGCGGGCGGGCGCGTGGTCGCCGTGGGCACGACGAGCCTCAGGCTCCTCGAAGCGGCTTCCGAACCGGACGGAACCGTTCGGCCATTCGCCGGCGACACGGATCTTTTCATCCTCCCCGGCTATCGTTTCAAGGCGGTCGATCTGTTGCTCACCAACTTCCACTTGCCGCGCTCGACGCTCTTCATGCTCGTCGCCGCCTTCGCCGGCCTCGCGCGCATGAAGGCCGCCTACGCCCACGCGATCGCGCATGATTACCGCTTCTACTCCTATGGCGATTGCTGCCTCTTGCATCGGGACCGGGCATGACCATCGCTTTCGAAATCTCGGGCTACGACGGCGCCGCGCGCCTCGGGCGGCTGGCGACGGCGCATGGGTCAGTGGATACACCGGCCTTCATGCCGGTCGGCACCGCCGGCACGGTGAAGGCGATGCTGCCGGACAATGTCGCGGCCACCGGCGCGCAAGTCGTACTCGCCAACACCTACCATCTGATGCTTCGGCCCGGCGCGGAGCGCGTGCAACGCCTGGGGGGCTTGCACCGTTTCATGAACTGGCCCGGGCCGATCCTCACCGATTCCGGCGGCTACCAGGTCATGTCGCTGGCGGGCCTGCGCAAGATGAGCGAGCAGGGCGTGACCTTCCAATCCCACATCGACGGTAGTAGCTGGGACCTGACGCCCGAACGCTCCATCGCCATTCAGCACGCGCTTGGCGCCGACATCACGATGGCATTCGACGAATGCACGAGTTACCCGGTCGAGAAAGATGAGGCGGCGGCCTCGATGCGACTCTCGATGCGCTGGGCGGCGCGCTCCAAGACGGCCTTCGTCCCGCGCCCAGGCCATGGCCTCTTCGGCATCGTGCAGGGCGGCGTGTTCCCCGATCTGCGCGCCGAGTCGGCGGCGGCGTTGCGCGAGATCGGCTTCGACGGCTACGCCGTGGGCGGGCTGGCCGTGGGCGAAGGGCAGGCGCCGATGTTCGACGTACTCGAAGCTTTGGGGCCGCTGCTCCCCGCCGATCGGCCGCGCTATCTCATGGGCGTGGGCAAGCCCGCCGATATCGTCGGCGCGGTCTTACGCGGCATCGACATGTTCGACTGCGTTCTCCCCACCCGCTCCGGGCGCACCGGCCAGGCCTTCACCCGCCGGGGAACCGTCAACATCCGCAACGCCCGGCACCAGGACGATCCGCGCCCGCTCGACGAGACGTGCGCCTGCCCGGCCTGCCGCTCCTACAGCCGCGCCTATCTCCATCATCTGTGGCGGGCCAAGGAGATGCTTGGTCGGATGCTGCTCACTTGGCATAATCTCGCCTACTATCAGGACTTGATGCGGGGGCTGCGGCAGGCGATCGGCGGGGGGGCGCTGGACTCTTGGCGAGCCGCGTTCGCCGCCGCCGAGTCGGAAGGCAATATCGAACCCTTATCGGTGGACCATTCATGAGCAAGGCGCGTTTCCGGACTCTCACCCAACTCGGCGCCAAGATTGCGCTGCCCGCCTCGCCGGACGAGGCGGTCATCGAATCGGTCGCCAATACGCGGCCCGGCGAGACCTACGTCGTGCGGTTCACCTGTCCGGAATTCACGTCGCTTTGCCCCGTCACCGGGCAGCCCGATTTTGCCCATCTGGTGATCGATTATGTTCCGGCGAGGAAGCTGGTCGAGAGCAAGTCGCTGAAGCTCTATCTCGGCTCGTTCCGCAACCATCCCGGATTCCACGAGGACTGCACGGTCGGGATCGCGCGCCGGCTGGTGCGCGAGATCAAGCCGAAGTGGCTGCGCATCGGCGGCTACTGGTATCCGCGCGGCGGGCTTCCGATCGACGTCTTCTATCAGACCGGGCCGGCGCCCAAGGGTGTGTGGCTGCCCGATCAGGGCGTCGCTCCCTATCGCGGACGGGGATGAACCTCCCGGCCGCCGACGCGTCCAGGGTGAAGGCGGCCATCCGCGACAAGGCGCTTGCGCTCGGATTCGACGCGGTCGGATTCGCGCGCGCCGCGCTGGCCGACGAAGCGCGCCGCAACCTGGCCGGGTTCCTGGCGCAAAACCTGCACGGCGACATGGGCTGGCTTGCCGCCAATTCCGACCGGCGCGGCGATCCACGCGTCTTGTGGCCCGAGGCGCGCAGCGTCGTCGTCGTCGCCATGAATTACGCGCCCGAGGGCGATCCGCTCGCCGTTCTCGACCAACCCGAACGCGGCGCCGTCTCGGTCTATGCGCGGGGCCGTGACTATCACGACGTGCTGAAATCGCGCCTGAAGGCGTTGGGGCGATGGCTGACGGAAACTCAAGCAGCCGGCGTCCCAGGGGACGTCAAGGTCTTCGTCGATACCGCGCCGGTGATGGAAAAGCCGCTCGCCGCCTCGGCCGGGATCGGCTGGCAGGGCAAGCACACGAATTTGGTCTCGCGGCAATTCGGATCGTGGCTCTTCCTCGGCGCGCTGCTGACGACGCTCGACCTGCCCGCCGACGAGGCGCATGGCGATCATTGCGGCGAGTGCCGGCGTTGCCTCGACGCCTGCCCGACCAACGCCTTCCCGGCGCCTTACCGGCTCGACGCGAGGCGCTGCATTTCCTATCTCACCATCGAGCACAAGGGACCGATCCCGAGAGAATTCCGCCGGGCCATGGGCAACCGCATCTATGGCTGCGACGATTGCCTTGCGGTCTGTCCCTGGAACAAGTTCGCGAAGAAAGGCGACGCCGCCTTCGAGCCGCGCGCGGCGTTGACCGCGCCGCGCCTCGCCGACTTGGCCGGCCTCAACGATGCCGAATTTCGCCGCCTGTTCTCGGGCAGCCCGATCAAGCGGACGGGCCGCGCGCGCTTCGTTCGCAATGTCTTGATCGCCCTTGGCAACAGCGGCGATTGTGGCCAAGCCGACCGGGCTGCTAGGCTTCTCGACGATGACGCGCCGTTGGTGCGCGGGGCGGCGGTCTGGGCGCTGGCCAAACTGGCGCCCGGGCGTTTCGCCGAGGCCCGCGACCGCCGCCTGCCGATCGAGCCGGACGCCGATGTCCGCGCCGAATGGCTGGCCGGCGCCGCCGATGTTTAACCAGGGAGAACGATCATGAATGCCATCGCCCGCCGCCGATTGCTGACCGGCCTTGCCGCCGCGCCGCTTGCAGCGATCCTCGCCGACCCGCGCCGCAAAGCCGCCGCCGCGGCGGCCGTGGAGGACGTCACCATCGCCACCGAGGGCGGGCAACGGACGACGGGCGCGCTCGCACCGCTTCCCGCGGCGCCGGCCGGCACGGTGCTGCTGATCCACGAATGGTGGGGCCTCAACGACTCGATCAAGACGATGGCCGTGGAATTCGCCAAGGAGGGGTACGTGGCACTGGCGGTCGACCTCTATGGCGGCAAGGTGGGGACCGACCCCGCTGGCGCCGAGGCCTTGATGAAGGGCGTGGATGCCGCCGCCGCCACGGATGTCCTGGTCTCATGGGCCGATTGGCTGCGCGGGCACGGGAGCGGCAACGGCAAGGTCGGCACGGTCGGATGGTGCTTCGGCGGCGGCTGGTCGTTGAATGCCTCGATCGCGGCGCCGGTCGATGCGACCGTGATTTACTACGGCCGGGTCGAGCAGCCGGCGGCGGAGCTGGCGAAGCTGAAGGGTCCGGTACTCGGCCACTTCGCCACCCAGGATGAGTGGATCAACAAGGCGATGGTTGGTGGCTTCGAGGCCGCGATGGGCGAGGCCGGCCGGTCGTTCGAGACGCATTGGTACGAAGCCAATCATGCCTTCGCCAATCCCTCGAGCGGGCGCTATGACGAGGAGGACGCCAAGCTCTCCTGGTCGCGCACGCTCGACTTCCTGAAAGCGCATTTGGCCTAAGCGGATAATTCTTCGGGCGTGGGTGAATTTAATCTTGCATTAGGGCGGGCCGTGCCTATGTTCCCGCCTCGAAGACGCATGCGCGGAAGAGTAGCGCTCGCGCTTGGGAGTCCGGTCGATGCCCATCCTCGTGATCGAAAACGACCGCCAGACTCCGGCGGGGATCGTCGGCCAGGCATTGGCGGCCGGCGGCGCCGAACTCATGACGCTCCGCCCCCATGAGTGCGAGGCGATGCCGGAAAGCGATTCCGGTTTCGAGGGGCTGGTGATCCTTGGCGGCCCGCAGCATGCCGGCGACGAGGTAGGGTTTCCCGCCTTCGCCGCGCTCCTGCCGCTCATTCGCGCGTTCCACAAGGAGGCGAAGCCCGTGATGGGCGTGTGCCTCGGCGCCCAGCTCATCGCGCGGGCCTTCGGCGAGCGCGTCTATCCCTTCGGCGGCATGGAGATGGGGTATCTGCCGGTCCGCCTCACCGCCGATGGCCGCCGCGACCCGCTGCTGCGTGGCCTCAACCCCGAGCATCGCATCATGCAGCTGCACGAGGACACCTTCGATCTGCCGCGCGGCGCCAAGCTGCTGATGACGAACGGGACATGCGTAAACCAGGCGTTGCGCGTCGGCGCCACCACCTACGGGTTCCAGTTTCACCTGGAAGTCACCGCCAAGGACGCCAAGGACTTCGCCTCGGATTGCTGGTCGGCGGTCCATCGCCACTTCGGCGACCGCGCCGCAGCGGTGGCCGAGGACCTGGTGCGCCAGGTGGACGCCCACCACGAGGAAGGCGCCGCCTTCTGCCGCGCGGTGACCGAACGCTGGCTCGGCCTCGTCGCCGAGCGGCGCGCCTTCGTCGAACAACCGCGCCGCCGCCGGGTATTTCGGTGACAGTGCACTAAATTGTATTTCGTATTTCGGTATTTCGGTGACAGGTATTTCGGTGACAGTGCACTAAATTAATGTGACCTGTTCCAGTAGCGCGAGAAGGGTCTCGTCGCCCAATGGACGGCTGACACTTTCGGCAGCGTGCAGCCGCGCCCTATTAAGTGCACTGTCACCGAAATACACCGAAATAGCTGGCTCGGCCTCGTCGCCGAGCGGCGCGCCTTTCTCGAAACTCCGCGCCGCCGCCGCCGCCGCGCCTAAAGCTCGTCGACCGGTTCCAGCCTGAAGCTGTCGGCGGCGAGATCCAGGAACGTGTAGCGATCGCGGATGTCGCGCGCCTGGCGGATCGCGCGGTCGTAGAACGTCCGCGGCCAACCCAAATCCTCGGGCGCGGTCGGGGCTCCGGCGCGGCGCAACACGTCGGCCAGGAAACGCGACGGTCGAGTGACGCTTGCGATCATCCCTCGAATGCGGTCCCAGGAAGCGGCGATGCGCTCGTTGGCCGCACCGGCGCCGGCCTCGTCGAGGCGCTTCCTCGCGAACTCGGCCCAGCAGGAGCGGCCCATATCCTCGCCGTAGCGGGCCACGAAGGCCGCCTCGTCGTCGGTGTTTGCCCGCAATTCGGGCGGCGGTCCCTCGAGCAGCCGCTCCTGCAGACGCGCCATGGTCAAGGTGGTGACGCCGATCTGCTCGCCATGGAAGGAGTCGGGCCAGCCATGATCGCCGAACATGTCGGCGTAGTGACTGATGAGATGCTCGCCCTGGCTCGCCGGCTGGCTGTGGCCGCAGATCGCGGTGCCGAATCCGGACAGTATCAAGGTCCGTACCAGGCACGTCATGGCCTCGAGATCGCCCGCCATCAGCGCCTCCGGCTCGGCCAGGAGTTGCGTCTCGTCGGCTTCCAGCAGCACGAACGGCATGGTTCGGTAGGGCCGGTCTAGGAGCAGATGCGACAACAGCCAATCCGCTTGCGCGGTGGGCCGGCACAAACTGTCGCCGAGCCCGGAGCGGATCATCCGCGCCGGCGCCGCCGCCAGAATGCCGAGGTCGAGATAGACGCCGAGGGGGGCTTGCGCCGTCAGCGACTTCTTGTGGCCGTTGACGGTGATGGCGGCGTTCAATGAGGTGTAGCCGTTCATCGACGGCGCGGTCGCGAACACGACATAGGGTTTGCCGTCGCGCGCGCTCGAATACTTGCAGAGGTCGTTGATGGTGCCGGAGCCGACGGCAACCAGCGCATCGGCGCCGGCCGAAGCTTCGCGGATAAGCTCGACAGTGGCGCCATCCGGGTGCGGCCGTCCGGGCAGCACGATGCTGGTGATCCGCCCCAGGCTCGCCAGCGCCAGTTCGACACGCGCCCCCAACAGTCCATGCGTGGTCGAATCGCTGACCACCGCCAGATGGCGGCCGAGCCGCAACGGCGCCAGCAGGTCCGCCTCGCTGCCCCGCAACGATGGCGCGATCACGACCGAGCGCGTGGCCACTTGCAGCGCGGCGCCGCCATCGGGGTCCGGCAGCGTTCCCGCGATCAGCCTGGCGATCGTGTCCTCGCTCAACGCGCGCCGGCCTCCCGTCCGAACGGAATCGCCACGACCGCGGGAGCGGCCATCGGCTTTAGCGAAGCGAAGAGCCGGCGGTACTTTCCGTAGGCCTCGTCATACGCATTTCTGTTAGCCGCCACCGGCGCCAGCGGCGCTACCGGTTCCCGGACCAGCCGCGCCGCCGATGGCAAGTCCTCGATGAAACCCGCCGCCACCGCGGCCAGCACGGCGGCGCCGACCGGCGAGGTATCGACGCGGGCCGGTACCAGCGCCGGCAATCCCATGATATCGGCGCGTATCTGTGCCCACAGCCGGCTGCGCGCGCCGCCGCCCAGCAGCAGCAGATTTCGGCTCTCGGCCCCCATATCCCGCAATCGATCGGCGACGTCGCGCATGGCGAAAGCGCAGCCCTCGAGTAGTGCCCGCGCCAGATGCGGCCGGCCATGCGACGGCGTCAGCCCATAGAAGCACCCGCGCAGATCCGCGTTCCACTCCGGCGCCATCGCGCCGGTGAGAGCCGGCAGGAAGGTGACGCCCTCGGCGCCCGGCGGCGCGGTCGCCGCTTGCGTGTCGAGCGAGCCGAACCCGTCGATGCCCAACACTTCGCATAGCCACGCCACCGCGCCGCCCGACAACCAGCCCGGATTCTCCAGAAAGTAGGCGCCGCCCGGATAGGCGTGCGTTTCGACGAGACCGGACTCATCGACAACCAGGCGCGCATGCACGGTGCCGACCACCTCGCCGGTGCCGAGTAAGACCGCGAGGCTTCCGGGTTCCAGCAGCCCGGCCCCGAGCGGTGTCGAGAAATCGTCGCCGGTGCCGACGGCCACGGGAATGCCGGAAGGCAATCCCGTGAGCTCGGCGCCCCGGGGCGACAGCGGTCCGGCGCAAGCCTCGGCCTCGGCCAGCGCCGGCAATTCGGCGCCATCGATCTCGAAGCAGTCGAGCAGCGCCGGGTCGAATCCTCGCCGGTCGATGGCATAGACCATGGTCGTGGAGGCAAGCGCGTGATCCATCACCGCCCGGCCGGTCAGGCGCTCCACCATGTAAGACACCGGCTGATGAAAGCGCGCGGCCCCGGCGGCGCGCGCGTCGTGACGCTTCAGCCAGCGGATCTTCGCCGCCATGTGGCCGGCATCCAGCACGATGCCGGCACGCGACCGGATGAGCGCGGCCGGTACGTCCGCGATCTCCTGTCGGGCCCGGCGGTCCATCCAGACGAGGCAGGGGGTGAGCGCATTGCCCTCGGCATCGGCCGCCAGGCAGCCATCGAGCTGGCCGCAGACACCGACCGCCGCGATATCGCGCGCGGCGACTCCGGCCCGGCCCAGCGCCAGCGCGATCGTGGCCCCTAGTGCCTGTTCCCACGAAGCGGGATCCTGCTCCGCCCACCCCGGCCGCGGGAAATTCACCCGATAGGGCGCCGCCGCCTCGCCGCGAACCTTTAGCGCGCGGTCGGCGACCGCGACCTTCAGGCTTTGCGTCCCTATATCGATGCCGACGATCATCCTTGGCCCGCTCAGCAGCAGCCCGCGGCCTTCGCCGGCTGCGGCTGCCCGTAGGTTTGGAATTTTTCCATGACGGCGCGCACCTGCTTGTCGCTAAGGATGTTGGGCTTGCCGACCTGCAGCGCGCGCCAATACTGCGCGGCGAGGGTCTCGACCTCGACCGCCAGCCACATCGCCCGCTTGAGCGTCGGGCCGACGACGATCATGCCGTGGTTGGCGAGCAGGCAGGCGTTGCGGCCTTGGAGCGCCTTCAACGCCGCGTCGGCAAGCTCCTGCGTGCCGTAGGCGATGTAGGGAACGCAGCGGATGTTGCTGCCGCCGGCCGCCGCGATCATGTAATGCACCGCTGGAATTTCCATCCCCAGGCATGAGAGCGTGGTCGCGAACATCGAATGGGTATGAACGACCGCGCCGACCTCCGGCCGCGTGCCCATGATGCTGGTATGAAACCGCCATTCGCTGGATTGTTTCAGGCGCCCGACACTGGTGCCATCGGTCTTCATCAACACGATATCCGCCGCCTTCATCTCGTCATAGGCGAGGCCCGAGGGCGTGATCAGGAAGCCCTCGGCCACGCGCGCGCTGATGTTGCCGGACGTGCCCTGGTTGATGCCCCGGCGGTTCATGTCCTGGCAGGCGGCGACGATCTCGCGCCGCAAGGCCGGGTACTTCATGTCGATCCTCCATCGCTTACCAAGAGTTCGAGGGGCAGCGCGGCGAGCGCCGCGATCATGGCGGCGCCCGGCTGGCGGTCGGTGACCAGATGGGTGACTTTCTCGAAATTGTCGACGCGCACCGGCGCGTATCGATTGAACTTGCCGTGGTCGGCGACCACGACCGCGGTTCGGGCCGAGCGCAGCATCAGGCCGTACAACTCGCCCTCCTCGCGCGTGTAATCCATCAGCCAGCCGGAAGGCGAGATGGCGCCGGCGCCCACGAACGCGAAATCGGCGAAGTAATGGGTCAGCATGGACGTGGCATCGCGGCCGAGCGTGGCGCCGTTGGTGGCCTGCAGCTCGCCGCCCAGCATGTAGACGCGGTTCCGGTTACGGCCGGCCAGCTTGCCGCAGTTGACGATGCTGTTGGTGAAGACCGTGAGCCCATGGCGCTGAAGCAGGGCGTCGGCCACGTTCTGGACCGTGCTGCCGCTCGCCAGAATGACGGAGGCGCCATCGGGCACCAGGCTGGCGGCCAGCCGGCCGATCGCCCGCTTGCCTTGCGCGTTGATCACCTCGCGCACCGCGATCTCGGGCTCGCCGCGTTCGAGCGACAGCGCGCCGCCATGGGCCTTTCGGAGCACGTTGCGATCGGCCAACAGCACCAGGTCGCGCCGGATGGTCTCGCGCGACACCTTCAACTTGCGTTGGATTTCCGTGATCGACAGCGAGCCGCGCTGATTGACCATGGAAAGAATCAGGCCCTGCCGCTGTTCCGCCAACACGTTCCTTGACACTCCAGCCGCTTTCCCAGGGGGGTTTACCACCATATTGCAATTTGTGCAATTGTGTTGTATTTTTTGGAGACAGTTGGAACCGCGAAACCTGGGGAGGCAACGGTCATGTCGAACAAACGGAATGAAAGTGGGCGGAAGCTGGCGCGCGCCCTGCGCCTGTCGCGTCGCGCTTTGTTGGGGAGCGCCGCGGCGATCGCCGGATTGGCCGTCGCGCGCAAGGCACCCTTCATCGGCAACGCCGAGGCGGCGACGCCGACGCTCCGGCTCCTGATGTGGCAACCCTATGCGATCAAGGAGACGGTCGACGCGTTCGAGGGAAGCTTCAAGGCGAAGTTCTCGCCGACCTTCTTCGACGGCAATTCCGAGGCCTTCAACAAGATGAAGGTCGGCGGCACCAAGGATTTCGACATCGTCCAGGGCGACGGTTTCTGGCCGCGCCTCTATTTCCGCCAGGGCCTGACGCAAGGTGTCGATTTCGCCAAGATTCCAAACATGGCCGGCGTGTTCCAGGATTTCCTGCCGCCGAATTTCCCGTTGTTGGCCGACGAGACGGGCGCCACCAACGTGGCGGCGCCGAACTGCTGGGGCGGCTATGGCATCACCGTCAACAAGGCGCGGATCCCGGATTCCGACATCGGCTCGATCTCGCTGCTCCTGAACGAGAAGTACAAGGGCCACATCTCCACGAATGCGCGCTTCGAGGAAAACATCGCGCTGATGGGTATCCTGGCGGCCACCAATCTCGGCACCGTCGGGGCCGAGCGGCCGGACGGCAAGCCGTTCAATCCCTACAACCTGACCGACGCCGAATTGGACGAAACCAAGCGCCTGCTGATCGCGCAAAAGAAGCTCTTGCTCACGCGCTATCAGGACTACGACGCGCTCGACCGCTTGATGCGCGGCGGCTCGGTCTGGGCGGCGCCGGAGTTCTCGGAGACCTACCGGCACTTGATCGTGCTGCGGCGCGAAGGCAAGCTCGACTTCGACGTCGGGCACGTGCTGAGGCCCAAGGAAGGCGGGCTCGGCTGGGTCGATACCTGGATGATCAGCGCCGATGCGGATTCCGAGCGCGTCGAGCTCGCCCATCACTGGATGAACGAATTCTTGCGCAAGGACAATTATGTGCGCGTCGTGCGCTCGACCGGCTATGGCGGCACCGTCGACGTGCGCGATCTGATGACCGCCGACGAAATCGAGCTCTATTTCCAGAATCGAAGCGCCGAGGCGAGCCAGCTGCACATGTTCGATCAGCCGTCCTCGCCCGAGAAGTGGGAGCGGATTTGGTCCGACGTCGAAGCCTCGTGACGCCATGGGCGCCGCCGGCGCGAGGCCGGCGCCCGCTCCCCATCGGCGAGCGGGGCTAGTACCCGGAATCGCCGATGCGTGACACGGGCCTCGTCCTTCGACAGGCTCAGGATGAGGCCCTCATGCTGAGCCTGTCGAAGCATGAGGAACGCAGGCACGTGTCAGCAATTTGTGAAAGCGGGTACTAGCGTGCCGGACGCGGTTCTAAAGCTGCAAGCGATCGTCAAGCGCTTCGGCACGGTCACCGCGGTCGATCGCATCGATCTTACGATCGAGCGCGGTGAATTCTTCGCGCTGCTGGGGCCGAGCGGCTCGGGCAAGACGACCATGCTGCGCATCATCGCCGGCCTCGAACGGCCGGACGAAGGCGGCGTCTTCATCGGCGATCGCGACGTAACCGCGCTGCCGCCCTATGCGCGCCACGTCGGCATGGTGTTCCAGAACTTCTTGCTGTTCCCGCACAAGACCGCGGCGGAGAACATCGTGTTCCCCTTGCGCATGCAGCGCCTGGGGCGGGCCGAGCGCGACGAGCGTCTTGCCTGGGCGATGTCGCTGATGCGCCTTGGCGGCCTCGAAGACCGCTATCCCAACGAACTTTCCGGCGGCCAGCAGCAGCGCGTGGCGCTGGCGCGCGGCCTGATTTCGCGGCCCGCCCTGCTGCTGCTCGACGAGCCGCTCGCCAATCTCGACCGCGAACTGCGCTCCGAGATGGAGGTGGAGATTCGCCGCTACCAAAAGGAATTGGAGCTCCCCTTCATCTACGTCACGCACAATCAGGAGGAGGCGCTGACCATGAGCGACCGCATCGCGGTCATGCACAATGGCGCCTTCGAACAGATCGGGGCCAAGACCGAGATCTATACCAACCCGGCCACCGCCTTCGTGGCCGGGTTCGTCGGTCATTCGAATCGCTTCGAGGGCAAGCTCGTCGAAATCTCCGGCGGCCTGGCGCGCATGGCGTGGCAAGGGGACGCCATGCTGGTCCCCGTGCCGCGCGATCCCCGTCCCGGCGGCGCGATCCTGTTCGCGATCAAGTTCGAGGATCTCGAGATCGCCCGTGCGCCCGATGGCGTCGACCGGACCGGCCGCAACCGTCTCGCCGGGACGCTGCGCGATGTCATCTTCAAGGGCCAGACCGCCAACTACATCGTGGCGCTCGGCGACGGGTCCGAGATCACAATCAGCAGCGCGCCGCGCGGCCTCGACCTGCGGATGAGCGAGCCGGTGATCGTACACTGGCCGGTCGCCCGCGGAGCGACCTTTCATGTGTAGCGGGGCGACATCCTTCGAGACGGCCGCTTCGCGGCCTCCTCAGGATGAGGTCGTTGCTTCAAAAAAAAGTCCTCGCCCCGAGGAGCGCCCCCGAGCTTGGCGAGGGGGAGCGTCTCGAAGGGCGGCTTGGGTACGAGCGCCATGACCGGGATACGCTCCAGCCTCGCGCGCCGAGGGCAATTCCGCTTCGCCTGCCTGGCGGGCCCCGGAGCCCTGTTCATCGTCGTCGCCCTGCTTCTGCCCTTGCTCGCGATCGTGGTCTTCAGCTTCTGGCGGACGGAAAGTTACGAACTTTACGCCGATTGGAACCTCGACAATTACCGCGTGCTGCTGGGCGAACCCGCCTATCGGATTTTTTTCCTTCGCTCGCTGGCGATGGCGGCCGCGGTTTCGTTCGTCTGCCTCGTCTTCGCCTGGCCGATCGCGTATTTCATCGCCAAGCATGGCGGGCGTTACCGGCTGCTGCTGGTGCTGCTGTTGGCGGCGCCGTTCTTCACCGGCGTCATCCTGCGCATTACCGCGCTGCAGGGGCTTCTTGGGCCGATCGGCCTCGTCAACATGGCGCTGGCCGAGCTTGGCATCGGACCGGTCGGCATGCTCATGTACACGCCGTTGGCCGCCGGGCTCGGGCTCTTCTACCTGTTCGTCCCGTTCATGGCGACGGCGATCTACCTGTCGCTCGCCAATTTCAACTTCGAGCTTCTGGAAGTCGCCAAGATCAACGGCGCGCGGCCCTGGCGCGCCTTCGTCGAGATCACTTGGCCGTTGAACGCGATCGGAACGGCGATCGGCCTGGTGCTGGTGTTCATCCCGTGCCTCGCCTCGGCGCTGACCCAACGATTCCTCGGTGGGCCGAACGCGACCTCGCTCGGCATGAGCTTGGCCCAGCAATTCGGCGAGACCGGCACCTGGGCGCTCGGATCGGCCATGGGCGTTTTCCTGTTCCTGGCCTCGCTCGCCGGCATCCTCGTCGTGCGCCGGACGATCGATCTGAAGCGCGCCGGCTTCACCGGGGCGCTTGGCGCGTGACCGCCAAACGCCTTGGCTGGGCCGTCGCCGCCATGGGCGTCCTGCTCGCTTGCATCTATCTCTTTCTCTATGCGCCGATCTTCTATGTCATCTACACGTCGTTCGCGGCCGACATCGTCTGGCCGTTCCCGCCGGCGTTTTCCATGGCCGCCTACGGGGATCTGTTCACCAGTTCGCTCTATGGCGACGCCTTGCGCAACAGCCTGGTGCTGGGCTTGGGCAGCGCGCTGCTGTCGACCGTGCTCGCCACCGGCGGCGCCATCGGCGTGCTGCGCCATCGGTCGCGCTGGCGCGGGCTGGCGCTGGGCCTGTTCCTGACGCCCCTCTTCGTGGCCGATCTGTTGATAGGCATTTCGACCTTGGCCTTCAATGCGCGTGTCCTCGACTTGCCGGGGAACATGTATTCGGCGATCGCGGCCAACGCGATTCCGGGCACGTCCTTCGCCTTCCTCATCATCCTCGCCCAACTGGTGCGCTACGACTGGGCCATGGACGATGCCGCCATGGTGTTCGGCGCCGGGCCGGTGCGCTGTTTCATTGAGATCACGCTGCCCACGATCTGGCCGTGTTTACTCGGCGCCTTCCTCATCGGCTTCATCCTGGCCTTCAACAATCTCGAAATCTCCTTCTACAACCTCGGTGCCATCCCGACGCTCCCCTCGGTCGCGTGGGGGTCGCTGCGATTCGGCCTCGGCCCGGAGCTGTTTGCGCTGGCGGCGATGGTCAACTTCATCGTCTTCGCCATCTTCGGCGTCATGTATCTGCTGATGCGCTACAAAATCGTCCGGTTCGGATACCGGGAAACGCTCTAACGCAGCCGGAACTGCAGCAGCAGGGTGCGCTGAAGGATGTTCCGGTTGTCGTCGGAGAGGAGATAGACGAGCGTGAAGCCGTCCGGCGCCCGCCGAACGGCGAGCGCCTCGAAATTGTCGACACTTAGCGGCAGGGTGATGCGCGCCACTTCCTCGCCCGTGAGTCGGGCATTGGATTGGACCGAAGCCGCCGGCACGATGGAGAGGCGCGCACCCGGACCGCCGAGCGGCGTGTAGCGCCGCTCCAAGAGCAGCAGGTCGCCATCGGGTAACAAGGCGAGGTCGGTGGGCGCGTAATCGCCGGTCCGTTCGAGCGAGACTGCGGACCAGGTATCGTCCAGCAGCCAGCCGCGAAGGCCCGCGCCATCCTTTCCCCCTTCGCTCAGCAGCAGGAGGCGGCCGTCCGGGAGCCGCGCGCCGGCCTCGATGCCTTCATTGGCGGGGAGCGACGAGAGGCCCGCCGGTTCGGCGGCGCGCCGGGGCCGGCCGGCCGGTATCTCGTCGGCATCATAGCGCATCAACCGATGGCGCTGCTCGAAGGCGACGATGAGGCCGCCATCGGCGTCCTCGAAGACCGCTTCGGCGTCGCCTTCGATCTTGCCGGCTGGGGGCCGGCCGTTTTCATCCAAGAGGGGAGCAAGCGTCGCGGTCGCCCCGACGCCGATGAGCCGTCCCGCCCGGTCGTGATCGAGGCTGAGCATCAACCATTGCCCAACGTCGGCGACGGCGAGAAGCGTCGCGCCATCGGTCGAGACCCTCATGCCCGAGAAGCCGCCCCAGGCCGGGTGCCGCGAATCAAGCACGTACCCGGCGAGGTATTCGAGCCGCCCCACGGTTCGGCGCGACGGATCGCCGGCGTCGAGCGCGACCGGCGTGGCCTCGATCGCGATCTCCTCGGCGCTGGCCGCCGCGGCCGCGACAGCAAGGCCAAGCGCCACCAGGAATCGGGGCAGGGGCACCAGGATTCTAGTGTCCGCAATCATGGAAACGTGAGTCGGGCCTCTATCCTTCGACAGGCTCGGGATGAGGCCCTCATGTTGAGCCTGTCGAAACATGAGGGCCGGGGGGCGTGTCATGCATCGGTGATTCCGAATACGAGGTCGTTTAGCGCCCCGCCGCGCGCGCGCGGCGCGGTTCGGGCCGGCCGACCGCGGCCTCGTCGAAGAGCGCGGTCAGCCGCTCCATCATCGTGCCGCCCAACTGTTCGGCGTCGACGATGGTGACGGCGCGGGCGTAGTAGCGCGTAACGTCGTGGCCGATGCCGATGGCGATGAGTTCGACCGGCGACCGGGTCTCGATCCAGGCGATCGCCTCGCGCAAGTGGCGCTCCAGGTAGTTGCCGGGGTTGACCGACAGCGTCGAATCATCGACCGGCGCGCCGTCCGAGATCACCATCAGGATGCGGCGCTTCTCCTGGCGAGCGAGCAGCCGATTGTGCGCCCACAACAGCGCCTCGCCGTCGATGTTCTCCTTGAGGATGCCCTCGCGCAGCATCAGGCCGAGGCTCTTGCGCGCGCGCCGCCAGGGCGCGTCGGCCGATTTGTAAACGATATGACGCAGATCGTTTAGCCGGCCCGGATTGGCGGGCTTGCCGGCGGCGATCCAGCGCTCGCGCGAAAGACCGCCCTTCCACATCCGCGTGGTGAAGCCCAGCACCTCGACCTTGACCCCGCAACGCTCGAGGGTGCGGGCCAGGATGTCGGCGCTCATCGCCGCCACCGTGATCGGCCGCCCGCGCATGGAGCCGGAATTGTCGATCAGCAGCGTCACCACGGTATCGCGGAAGTCGGTGTCCTTCTCGCGCTTGTAGGAGAGCGGCACTTCGGGGTTGACGATGACCCGGCTGAGGCGCGCCGCGTCGAGCATCCCTTCCTCGAGGTCGAACTCCCAGGCCCTGGTCTGCTGCGCCATCAGCTTGCGCTGCAGGCGGTTCGCGAGCTTGCCGACCACGGTCTGCAAGTGGGACAGCTGCTGGTCGAGCAACTGGCGCAGCCGCGCGAGCTCGCCGGCATCGCACAGATCGGCGGCCTCGACGACCTCGTCGAATTCCGCGGTGAAGGCGCGATAAGCCGGCTGACCGGGCCGGTTGTGCCCGGCATCGTATGGCCGGTGGCCGGGCCGGCCGGGCCTGTCCTCGCCGCCTTCGCCCATCATGTCGGTTTCGGTCTCGCGGCCTTGCGCGTCGCTGTCGGCGTCGGAGGGCTCGCCCTTCTCGCCATCCATGGCCGAGGTCTCGGCCGAACCTTTTTCGCCGCCCGCGGTTTCGTTCTGGCGATCCTGTTCGCGTTTTTCGTCGCCCTCGGCTTCGGCCTGGTCGTCATCCGCGCCCGGCTCTTCGGACCCGAGGTCGATGTCGAGATCGGTCAGCAGCTGGCGGACGGCCTTGGCAAAGGCGCGCTGGTCGGTCTCGACCTCGCGCAAGGAGTCGAGATCCCGGACCACCTTGTCGTCGAGCGTCGGGCGCCACAGATCGACGAGCCGCCGGGCGCCCGCCGGCGGGGCCGCGCCGGTCAGCGCCTCGCGCGCCAGCAGCCGCATGACTTCGTGGATGGGGGCGTCCGCGCGCTGGTCGACGCGATGGAACCCGCGCTGGCGGCAATGCTCGTCGAGCGCCACCGCCAGATTGTCGGCGACACCCGCCATGCGCCGCGCGCCGATGGCTTCGACGCGGGCCTGCTCGACCGCATCGAACACGGCGCGCGCCACCTCGCCCTTCGGCGCCTCGCGGGCGTGGAGCGCGGCATTATGGTAGCGCAGACGAAGCGCGATCGAATCGGCGGCCCCGCGCACCTGCCCCATCTCGAGATGGCCGAGTTCGCGCGAGGGCATCGGCAGCCGGGCTTCGGTCCCGGCCAGCCCTTGCGGGCCGGTCGCGAAAACGGCATTCAATTCGCCGCGCTGGGCGATGGCGCGCATGGCCGCGCCGGTGACGCGGCGGAATTCCTCGACCCTATTGGCGCGCTCGGCCACGTCGGCAGCCTGCTAGTGCAGCGACTCAGACGCTTCGAACCCACCGATGTCATGGCCGGGCTTGACCCGGCCATCCAGAATACCGCGAGAAACCTGGATGCCCGGATCAAGTCCGGGCATGACAAAGTGGGCGAAAGCTGTCTGTGTCCGAATCATCTGACCGAACCGAGCCACTAGACCAGCATCGCCTTCGCCGACCCTAGATCGAGCTCGCGCCCCATGGCGCGCTGATAATACTCGGCCACGGTCTGGCGCTCGACCTCGTCGCACTTGTTGAGGAACGTCACCTTGAAGGCGAAGGCCACGTCGCCGAAAATCTTGGCGTTCTGCGCCCAGGTCATGACGGTGCGCGGCGACATGACGGTGGAGATGTCGCCGGCGACGAACCCCGACCGGGTGAGCGCCGCCAGCGCCACCATGGCCCCCACCAGGATCCGGCCCTCGTCGGTATCGTAATCCGGCGCCTTCGCTAGGACGATGTTCACTTCGTCGTCGTGCGGCAGATAGTTGAGCGAGGCGACGATGTTCCAGCGGTCCATTTGCCCCTGGTTGATCTGCTGCGTGCCATGATAGAGGCCGGTCGTGTCGCCGAGGCCGACGGTGTTGGCGGTCGCGAACAGGCGGAAGGCCGGATGCGGGCGAATGACCCGGGCCTGGTCGAGGAGTGTCAGCTTGCCGTCGACTTCGAGCACGCGCTGGATGACGAACATGACGTCCGGCCGCCCGGCATCGTATTCGTCGAAGACGAGCGCGGTCGGGTTTTGCAGCGCCCAGGGCAGCAGGCCCTCCCGAAACTCCGTCACCTGCTTGCCGTCCCGCAGCACGATCGCGTCCTTGCCGATGAGGTCGATGCGGCTGATGTGGCTATCGAGATTGATGCGTACGCAGGGCCAGTTTAGCCGAGCGGCGACTTGTTCGATATGCGTCGACTTGCCGGTGCCGTGGTAGCCGTTGATGAGGACGCGCCGGTTGTGGGCAAAGCCCGCCAGGATCGCGACGGTGGTGTCGCGGTCGAAGCGATAGGCCTCGTCGATTTCGGGAACGTGCTCGGTCGGCTGGCTGAAGGCAGGCACCTGCATGTCGCTGTCGAGCCCGAAAGTCTGGCGGACGGAGATGGTGATGTCGGGAACGCGCTGGTCGCGTGTGTTGGTATCAACGGACATTCGTTTCTCTCTCTCGCGTGGCTTGGGCGGCGCTTCGGATCGATTGCTTCAGCGTGGCATAGGCCAGGTTGATGGTCTTCAAGCGTTCCTCCGCCATGCGGTCGGCGCCATTGAGATCGGGGTGCAGGTTCTTGACGAGTTGCTTGTAGCGCGCCTTGAGTTCGGCCAGCGACACCGGCCGGGCGAGGTCGAGCATGTCGAGCGCCTCTTGCTCGGCCGTCCGGGGCCGGCCCGCCCCATTCGCGTCCTCATGCGCCTCCGACCGGAATTGGTATCCGAACGGCCCACCCGCGGCGGCCTCGTACACGCGTTCGGAATAGACGCGCCACTGGCCCATCGGCCAGCTCGGCCTCTGCCAGACCGTATCCTCGCGGATATGGGCTTCGATCTCGGCGCTGTCCATGCCGGCGTAGTAGTTCCAGGCCCGGTTGTAGTTGCGCACATGGTCGAGGCAGAACCAGTAATAATCCGTCAGGCGATCGCGCGCCTTGGGCGCGCGATAGAGGCCGTCCCCGTCGCAGTCGGGATGGTCGCAAGCCCGAGCCTGTAGCGGAGCCTTCATCGTATCGGCGGTCATGTCGAGCCATTGCCGGCGCATGCCGACAAATATGAGGCCACTTCCCTCGCCTTGCAAGGCACGAAAGACTAACGAATTGTCGCCGGTTCCCGGCGGACGTAGGCGTCGATCCACGCCGAGCGCCCGGAATCCTTGGTCCACAGAATGGGAAAATAGTTGTCATCCATGACGTCGCTGTCGTGGCGCATGTACTTTCCGTACCAGCGTCCCGTGCCTTGACCGATGCGGCCGGGTACGAATCGCGCGGCGGAGGAAATGCAATGCGTGACAAGCGCGCGCCGCGGGCGGTCGCCTCGATTGGGGCCGGACCCGTGCCAGGTCCAGCCATGGTGGAACGATCCGCCGCCCTTTGGCACGACGACCGGCACGATCTCCGGCTCCACGCCGATCGCGGCGGCGGCCTCGCGCATGCCCTTGCGGTAGTCCTCGGGCGCGTGGAATTGCTCGGCCATGGGAAAATCGCCCCACCGGTGCGAACCGCGCGCCAGTTCCATGGTGCCGCCCTCCGCGGTCGTGTCGTCGAGCGCGATCCAGCAGCTCAGCATCTCCCGAGGGTTCAACCATTCCAGATAACTGCAATCCTGGTGGAAGCCCAGCGACTTCGCCCCCGGCGGTTTCCACAACACGTTATCCACTTGCACGCGGGCGCCCGGCCAGCCGGCGAGAAGGGCGCAGGCGCGGCCGATATCCTCGCGTAAGCCGACGCCGGCGATGGCGCGGTCGGCTTTCCAGCCATTGCAGATCTGGCGCGTGCGATCGGGGGGGTCGCGCCCTTCGCGCCAGTTCCATTCGTCGGGTTCGATGCCGGTCTCGAACTCGCCGCGGAACAACCCCTCATAGCGCGCCGCCGCCCGGTCGGCCTCGGCCGGATCGATCAATCGCGGGACGATGAGGAATCCGTCGCGCTCGAAGGATTCCAGCTGGCTTGACGAAAGGTCGATCATGCGCGGGGACTTTCCGGCTGCGGCGGTGGCGTCCTTTCTATAGCATGGATCGCCCATTCCCGCCCCGCGATAGAGGAAAAGCGCCCATGAGCATCGCCGCCACGATCGAGGCCAAGCTGCGCCGGGCTTTCGCCCCGGTTCGCCTCGACATCGTCGATGAATCGCATCGCCACGCCGGCCATGCCGGCGCGCGCCCCGAGGGCGAGACCCATTTTCGGGTCGAGATCGTGGCCGCTGTTTTTGCCGGGCTGTCGCGGGTCGCGCGGCAGCGGGCCGTTTACGAGGCCCTCGCCGAGGAATTGGCCGGCCCCGTTCACGCCTTGTCGCTTTCGGCGAGCGCGCCGGGCGAGAGGGACCCGGCGGCCACGGCATGACATTAACGGAATGTTGGTGATTAATTCCCAAGAATCGGAGTCTTGTCTAGGCAAGGGCGTTGCCATCGGACGCCCGCGCTACGAGCTTCCTTGTTCGGCGACAGAGGTTGGCCATGGACTTCCACCGATTCTCGGTCGCGCTGCGACAGGCCAAGCTTGCCTATTGGAGCTGCCCGCCCTCGGCCGGGTTTGGCTACCGCTGGTCGCCCGGGGCGGAAGAGATATTTGGGATGCTCCGGGAGGATGTTCCGACAAACCGCGAGAGCTTCCTGCGCCTGGTCCATGCGGACGACAAGGACCGGCTTGGCGCCGCCTACGACGCCCTGGGCACCAAGCATAGGGGCTATCGCCTCGAGTACCGGATCGCCCGGCGGGACGGCACGGTCGCTTGGGTACTGGAGGTCGGCGATCCGGAAGTGGACGAGACGGGTACGGTGGTCGAGGAGATGGGAACGCTTCAGGACATTTCCGAGTTGAAGGCGACGGAGGCGGCCTTGCAGGAGAGCAACGAGCGGTTTCGCATCATTGCCGACTCGGTACCGGCCTTCTTGTGGATGTCCGATGAAACCGGCCGGTTCACCTTCGTGAACAAGGCTTGGCTGACCTTCACCGGGCACAGTCTCGACAGTTTTCTCGGCTCTGGCTTCTACGAGCATATCCATTCGGACGATATCGAGAAACTGCGTGCCTTGGACCGGCAGGCTACCGCCGATCGCCGCGAAGCATCGATGGACTATCGCGTACGCGGCGCGGACGGCCGTTATCGGTGGTATTTCGACTCATGGCGGCCTCGATTCGACGCGCACGGGCTGTACCTCGGGCATATCGGGCTCATGGTGGACATTTCCGAGAGGCACGAGTTGGAGACGGCCCTGCGGGAATCGAAGGACCAGGCCGACCTGGCCGGCCGTGCGAAGACTCAATTCCTCGCCAACATGAGCCACGAGCTGCGCACGCCCTTGAATGCCATTATCGGATTCGCGCAGATGATCGGCGAGGAGCGGCTGGGGCCGGTCGGCGTACTGCGATATCGCGAATACATTCGCGATATCGCCGCAAGCGGCGAGCATCTGCTGTCCCTGGTGAACGACATTCTCGACACCACGCGCATCGAGACCGGCCACATGGAGTTCGCCGATGACGAGTGCCGTGTCGCGGAGATCGTGGACGGCGCCTTGCGGATGGTGAGCGAGCGGGCGCTTCGAGGCGGGGTTACTTTGGATACCGACCTCGCCGACCGGCTTCCAGCACTCTGGGCCGACCGGCGCGCCCTCATGCAGATGCTGCTCAATCTCTTGTCCAACGCGGTGAAGTTCACGCCCTCCGGCGGTCGGGTCACGGTCGCGGCGGCGCCGGACGAAGGCGGGGGGATCGCCATCAGCGTGCGCGATACCGGAATCGGCATACCGTCCGAGTACTTGGCGACGGCATTCCAGCCGTTCGCCCAACTCGATTCCAGCCATGCGCGCAAGCACGGGGGCACCGGCCTCGGGCTCTATCTCACCAAGGCCTTCATCGAGCGGCACGGCGGTCGCATTGCGATCGACTCCGTGCTTGGGGAAGGCACGGTCGTTCGTCTGCTCTTCCCTTCCGCTCGCGTCGTCGGGCAGGCCGCCGCCTAAGCCTCGCGGGTCGCTCCGAGGCGCGCGCGTTCGGAAATACAACCTGTAATAGAACATCTTGTTGTGTGTGCACGTATAAGATACTATCCGATCGAGTCGCTGGAAGGGGGCGGCGGCGGCGCCACTCGGGCCGCCCCTAAAACGGGGTCTCGGATCGCGGATGGAGTCTGCCATGGACCAGGAATTTCCAAGCACGCTTGTCAGTCGAAACGTGGTGGTCGGCGCCAAGCGGACGAGCCTGCGCCTCGAGCCCGCCATGTGGCAGTCGCTTCAAGAGATCGCGGGCCGGGAGGTTGTCAGTGTTCACCGCCTCTGCACCGAAATCGATTCGCGCCGGCACGAATCGAGCCTGACCGCCGCGATTCGAGTCTTCATTCTCGGTTACTTCCGCGCCGCGGCGACCGAGCAGGGACATCGTTCGGCCGGCCATGGCGCCGTTGGCCTGCCGTCGCCCGCGGTGCCGGAGCGTCGCTTGCGACTGGGGTGAACGAATCACACTCCGGTATAAAACGCCGGCCAGAACCGCTTCACGACCTCGCCGTCGCTCTTCAATGCATGGCAAGACTCGATGATGCCGGGCTTGGCGCCGCTGCCGGCTTCGCGTTTTCGGCGCGACGAGAAAAGCGTCTGATAGGCGACCGTCCCCATGGCGCCCAGCATCTCGGCCTGGTGCACGCAACCCTTCACGCCGCCGAACATCTCCTTGAGGCGTTGATGCCAGCCCGGCTGGATGCGGACACCCTTGAGGGCGGAGAAGTTTGGCGTGATGTCGGGACAGATCCGGTAGGGGCCGGCATCGGTCGTCATCTCGATATCGCGCACCACGAAATCGTCGTCGATAGTGAGCCGGACAAACATGTCGTGAATCGCCTCGCCGGGCGGAATCTCGCCGCGCCAGACGTTGGTCACGGGATAGGTCTTGATGTCGGTCAGGTGGCCTTCGATGTCCCACCGGCCGTCGGCGCGGTGGTAGCCGTTGAACTCGAATCGGCGCGTATGTCTGTGTTCGCGATCGACCGGCGGTGAAAGGGGCATGGGCTGGACCTCGTCGCAGGAGGGAAGGGGTCAGGTCGCGGGCGGCGGCGCGGGCGTATCGGCGGCGTCCGGGGTCAGCAAATTGATGCGTAAACTCGTGATCTGGTTGCGCTGGCGCTCGAGAATCTCGAAGCGCATGCCGTGGAAAACGAACACCTGTCCGATCTCGGGAATGCGGCGCGCCTCGTGGAGCACGAGACCGGCGATGGTCGAGGCTTCCTCGTCGGGAAGCCGCCAGCCGAATTCGCGGTTGAGATCGCGGATCGTGACCAGCCCGTCGACCCGGTAGCCGCCGTCCGCCTCGCGCTGGACGCCCCTGACGCTCACATCGTGTTCGTCATGGATATCGCCGACGATCTCCTCGAGGATGTCCTCGAGGGTGACGATCCCCATATGCGCGCCATATTCGTCCACGACCAGGGCAAAATGCTCGCGCCGGCGCCGGAAGGCCTGGAGTTGCGCGGTGAGAGAGGTGGTCTCGGGGACGAACCACGGCACCGCCGCCAGGCTCATGACGTCGATGCCGTCGACGGCGCCGCGATTGGCCTGGATCGCGCGCAGCAGCGCCTTGACGTGCAGGACGCCGACCACGTGGTCCGGCTCGTCGCGCCATAGCGGAATGCGGGTGTTGGGGCTCGCCAGCACCTGCTCGACGATCTCGCCCAGCGAAAGGTCGGCGCACACCGAGAACACATTGCTCCGATGCACCATGATGTCGCTGACCGGCACGTCGCCCAGATCGAGGATGCTGTGCAGCATCCGCCCGGCCTCGCCCTCCTTCCTGGCGTTGTCGGCGTGGAGATCGATGGCGCCGCGCAGTTCCTGCTCCGCCCATTCGCTGCCGAGCTCCGCCGCGGTCTTGAGACCGAACAGCCCGAGGATGAAGCGGACGATCGCCTGCATGAGATGGGTGATCGGGCTGAAAACCTTCACCATGACGCCAAGCGCGGGAGCGAGCGCCAGCGCGGTGCGGTCGGCGTTGTTGATGGCGTAGGTCTTCGGCAGTACCTCGCCGAACATGACCACGAGCGCGGTCATGCCGATGGCGGCCAAGGCGACGCCTTCCTCTCCGAACAGCGTGATCATGGCGCCGGTGGCCAGCGCCGAGGCGACGATGTTGACGAGATTGTTGCCGAGCAGAATGGCGCCGATGACGGGCTCCATGCGGGCGCGCAAGGCATTCACCAGCGCCGCCCGGCGGTCCCCTTCTTGTTGCAAGGCGTGCATGCGCGGGCGCGAGACCGCGGTGATCGATGTCTCCGCGCACGAGAACACCGCCGAGCAGATCAGCAGCAACAGGACGGTAATCCAAGTCAGTGTCATGGCGGTTTTGTCCTCAATTCGAACCCACCCAATCCCCCCTCTCCCCTTGTGGGAGAGGGTTCATTTCGTTTGAGTCGGAACTCTAGTACATCGTTTCCGAGAATCGAATCATATGCTCAAACCCACCGCCGGGAACCACAGAGGCACAGAGATGCCGTGGTTCTGCCTCTGTGTCTCTGTGCCTCTGTGCCTCTGTGGTAAGTTCTTGCTTGGGGGCATGCGAGCGGTTTCATGGAATCGTTGTACTAGGGTCGCGATCGATCAAGCCGCTTCGGGCGCGCGCAGCAGATCCCGCACGGCCGATTCTTCCACGTCGCGGGCGACAAAGGCGCGGCCGATGCCGCGCGCCAGTATGAACACGAGGCTGCCGCCGGTGGTCTTCTTGTCCCGGCGCATCCGCGCGATCAGGCGCTCGGGATCGGCGGCGCCGGGCCCGAGGCCGCGCGGGCTTGTCGGCAGGCCGATTCCGGCCAGGTGACGGCGCACGCGCGCCGCGTCCTCGGGCGGGCAAAGGCCGAGCCGCGCGGAGAGCTCGAAGGCCATCGCCAAGCCGATCGACACCGCCTCGCCATGGATCAAGCCCTGCGAGTAACCGGTCTCGGCCTCGAGCGCATGCGCGAAGGTGTGCCCCAGATTGAGCAGCGCGCGCGAGCCGGTCTCGCGCTCGTCGGCGGCGACGATGGCCGCCTTGGCGGCGCAAGACGTCACCACCGCGTGCTGGCGCGAAGCCCCGTCGCCCGCCAGCAGCTTCGCGCCATTGGCTTCGAGCCAGGCAAAGAAGGCCGCATCGCCGATGAGGCCGTATTTCACCACCTCGGCGTAGCCCGCCAGGAGTTCGCGGCGTGGCAAGGTGGCGAGGGTATCGAGGTCGGCCAGCACCAGGCGCGGCTGGTGGAAGCTGCCGACGAGGTTCTTGCCGGCGCCGACATTGATTCCGGTCTTGCCGCCGACCGAGGAATCGACCTGCGCCAGTAGCGTCGTCGGCGCCTGAATGAAGTCGATCCCGCGCAGCGCGATGCTGGCGGCAAAACCGCCGAGATCGCCGACCACGCCGCCGCCCAGCGCCACCAGCGCGCCGCCGCGTTCGAGGCCGCCGGCCAGCAGCGCATCCAGGACTTGTTCGAGATGCCGGAAATCCTTGCTCTGTTCTCCGGGATCGATTTCGATCGCCGACCAGGCGATGCCGGCCTGATCGAGCGAGCGCCCGAAGCGTTGAAGCCAAAGCCCGGCGACCTTCCGGTCGGTCAGCACCGCAATCCGGCCGGCGCGTAAGTGCGGCTTCATGAAGGCGCCGGCCCGATCCAGCAGGCCCGGCCCGACGAGGATGTCGTACCGGCGCTCCCCCAGTTCGACGCCAAGGCGCGCCGGTTCGCTCATGACGCCGCTATCGGCGGATCGGCGTCGCCATGCAGGCGCAGGGCCTCGATCACCCGATCCAAGGTCGCCTCCGGCGGTCCATCGACGCTGTCGACGACGATGTCCGCCTCGGCATAGATGGGATGGCGCTCCGCCATCAGCGCTTCGAGTCTCTGTCGCGGATCGGGAACCTGGAGCAGGGGCCGGTCATTGCGCCGGCCGATCCGGCGTAGCAGGACATCGACGTCGGCGCGCAACCAAACCGTGACGGTCCGCTCCCGCAAGGCCTTGCGCGTGACCGGATCCATGAACGCGCCCCCGCCGGTGGCAAGAACGCAAGTGCCGCCATCGAGCAGGCGCAGGATGACGCGCCGCTCGCCGTCGCGGAACGCCTGTTCGCCATGGCGGGCGAAAATCTCGACGATCGGGCAGCCGGCGGCTTGCTCGATCTCGCGATCCGCATCCACGAAAGCCACGCCAAGCTGGGCCGCCAGCCGCTTGCCGATGCAGCTCTTGCCGGCGCCCATGAGGCCGATGAAAGCGATCGTCCGGTCGAGAAGGCGGTCCGGCGCTTTCCCACCGATTGACTGCCGCAAAATAGCCATAGACTATACCTAGCATACGCTACCCTGGCAGGCGCAAGCCCCGACCGCCGCGGGGCGTGGCGCCGGGGTGCCCCGCCGGGATCATGGAGACGGCCGCGTCCTCGATGAAAAAATTCCTATTCATCCTCATCCTCCTCATTGTCATCGCTCTTGGTGGCGGGGTCGCCTATCTCTTGACGGTCGACATTCCGGCGCCGACGACCGTCATGGAAAAGCCGATTCCCAATGACCGCCTCACGCAATAGCGCGATCGCGGCCCTCTTCTCGGGCTTCTTCTTCTGCTGGGCGGCGACCCAGCCCGTCGGCGCCCAGGAATCGGCAACCGACCCGATTCCGCTGGCACCTCAACCCGACCCGGCCGAGGCGATTGTCGAGGACGAGCCATCCGCGCCCGCGAGCGGGCCGGCCGTGCCCGAGGGCTTCGAGGTCGAAGAGCTGGGCGCGCTCGGCGCCGAAGGCATCGGCGTGCTTACCGTCGATCAGGGTGGCTTTGGCGTGGCCGCATGGCGCGGAACCAACCGCGCTCTCCTTGAGGCGGCTTTGCCGCTCCTGCCGGCGCCGAGTTCGTCGCCCATGATGCGCGCGCTCGCACGGCGCCTGTTGCTGACCGAGGCCGAACCGCCTTCGGGCGTCGCGGACGGTCCCTCGTTGCTGGCTTTGCGCGTCGACAGGCTGGCGGCGCTGGGCAACCGCGAGGATCTGGAGGCGTTGCTGTCCCGCATCCCGCCGGAAAGCCTGGACGCCGGCATGGCGGCGCGCGTCGTCGAACTAAGGTGGCTGGCCGGCGATCCCGATCGCGGCTGCCGCGAGATCGAGCCCTTGCTCGCCAGGTTCGATGGCGATCTCTCGCTGCAAAAAGCCGCCATCTATTGCCATGCGCGGGCCGGGCGAAAGGCCCCCGCCATGCTCGGCCTCGATCTGCTGCATGAGCAGGGGCACGACGATCCCTCCTTCGCGCGCAAGATCGACGCCGTTCTGGCCGGCAAGACTCAAGAGATCGAAGTCGATGGCGCGTTGCAGCCGCTCGATCTCGCCATTCTGGCGACATCGGGAATCAAGGTCTCCGCCGATAACTTGGCCGAGGCGGCGCCGCTGGTGATCGCGGCCGTGGCGAGGCGCACCCAGCTCGTCGATCCGGCCTTGCGCCTGGCCGCGGCCGAGAAGGCGGCATTGCTGGGCGCGCTGCCGGCCGAAACCCTGATGGAGATCTATGCCGCCGAGGTTGCGACTCCGGCGGAGCTGGACGCGGGCGAGGACGCCGATGCCGCGAGCGCGCATGGCCGTGCGATTCTCTACCAGGCGGCGGCGCTGGCGCATGACCCCAACCGGCGGGCCCGGCTCCTTGGGCGCTTCCTGGCCGCTTCCCGCGCCGATGGCACCTATGCGCGCGCAGCCGCGGTGGCGGCGCCGCTTCTCTTGCAGGTCGTGCCTGGCGACGGTCTCGCCTGGTTCGCCGCCGAGGCGGCGCGCGCCCTTCTCTTCATCGGACGCTACGAGTCGGTGACGGCGTGGCTTGCCGTGGGGCAAGCGTCGAAGGACGCAAAGGACGTGGCGGCGCTGCCGGCATTGTGGTTGTTCGCGCGGTTGTTCGGCGAGGGGTTGCCCGCGGTTTTGGCGGCCGACCAAGCCGAGGGCGCGTCGGCGCGCGCCACGCGATTGCTGGCCGTGCTCGACGCCCTCGAGGCTCCGGGCGCCGACGCCTGGTCGCTGTTGGCGGCGGGCGAGGAGGGCATCGGCCTCGAGGTCGGGGACGCGCGGCTCTGGTTCGCGCTCGGCGGCGCGGCCGCGGAGAATCGGGTCGGCGAAGCGGTCTTGCTCGGCCTGGCCGCGCTCGGCGATGGCGGGCCGGCCGGCGCCCCGCCGCTCATGCTCGGCCGGGCCTTGGCGAGCCTGCGCGCCGTGGGGCTCGAGGCGGAAGCCCGCGCGCTCGCCTTCGAGGCGCTTCTGGCCGGCGGCGAATGACCGGCAAGGCACGCTTGGCGTCACGTCACGTCGAGAGTTTCGTCGAGATGCTGCTGGCCGAACGCAACGCCGCCGCCAACACGGTCGCGGCCTACCGGCGCGACCTCGACGATCTGGCTTCCTTCCTCGCCAAGCGGCGCCAGCGTCTGGAAGAAGCCGGCGCCGAGGCGATCCGGGCCTATCTTTCCGCCCTCGCCCGCGCCGGCTTTTCGGCGCGTACCGTTGCCCGCCGCCTGTCGGCCTTACGACAGTTTTACGGCTACCTGGCGGGCGAGCGGATGCGCGCCGACGATCCGACGCAGGGCCTCGAAGCCCCGAGGCGCGGCCGGTCCCTGCCCAAGATCATCGATGAGCCCGCGGTCGATCGGCTGCTGGCGGCGGCGCGGGACATCGGGGGGGCCGATGGCGCGCGGCTGTTGGCGCTGGTCGAACTCGCCTACGGCGCGGGTTTGCGCGTCTCCGAAGTCGTGGCCTTGCCCGCGAATGCGGTTCGCCGCGATCAGGGTGTCGTGATGGTGCGCGGCAAGGGCGGCAAGGAGCGCATGGTGCCCCTGGGCGGGCCGGCGCTCGATGCGCTCGACGATTACCTTCGCCAGCGCCGGTCGAAGGCAGGTCCAAGGTCGCCCTGGCTGTTCCCGTCGCGGGGCGAGAGCGGCCACCTGACGCGCCGCCGGGTGGGCCAGCTCCTGAAGGACCTGGCGGCCCGCGCCGGCCTCGATCCCGCCAGTCTGTCGCCACACGTTCTGCGCCATGCTTTCGCCACCCATCTCCTGGATCACGGCGCCGATCTCAGGAGCGTGCAGCAGATGTTGGGGCATGCGGATATCGCGACCACCCAGATCTACACGCACGTCGCGGGCGCGCGGCTGGACCGGCTTGTCCGCGCCCACCACCCGCTGGCGGCCAAGCGAAAAGGCTGAGGCCGCCGCCAGCCAGGCCCGGGATCCGGTTGCCCTCGGGCGGCTTTCATTCTATGACAACCGATAACCGCCGAACCGGATGGCTTCGGCGGCCCGCAGCGACGGTCAGCACCGATCCGTCCGTCATCAATCTCGCAACGTTTCCAGGGAGGAAACATCCCATGACTCAGCATGTGAATAACCGACGCGGCTCGTCGCGTCGCGCGGTCCTGAAGGGTATCGCGGCGGCAGGCTTGGCGACCATCGCCTCGCCGTTCGTGGTTCGCAAATTGGGGGCCGCCGACCCCATCCGCATCGGTGTACTCTCGCCGGTCACCGGCGCCTGGTCGGTTTACGGCGCCGCCCATTCGCGCGGTTTCGAACTGGCGGTCGAGGAGATCAATGCCGCCGGCGGCGTGCTTGGCCGGCCGATCGAAATGGTTCTGGCCGACTACCAGACCGACCAGCGCCTGGTCGTGGAACACGCCAATCGCCTGATCCGCCAGGAGAAGGTCGACCTTCTCGCCGGCACCTTCTCCAGCGCCGACCGCAACGCCGCCGGGCCGATCGTGAAGGCCGCCGACAAGATCCTGCTCTATCCGACCTGGTATGAAGGCCAGATCATGGAGTACTACCCCGGCGTTTGTAACAAGAACATCTTCATGTTCGGGCCGGAGCCCACGCAGCAGGTGTGGCCGTTCATGGAATACATGGTCAAGAACCACGGCAAAAAATTCTACATGATCGGTTCGGATTATGCTTGGCCCAAGGTCACCAACCTCTTCACCAAGGAGAAACTGGCGGAACTGGGCGGCGAGACGGTGGCCGAGGTCTATATCCCCTTCAACACGCCGCAATACGAATCGGTCCTGCGCGACATTCGCGAGAAGAAGCCGGACATCATCTTCCATTCGCTGACCGGCAGCGACACGGTGAACTTCGCGCAGCAATTCCATGCCGCCGGCATGAACAAGGACTTCACCTATTGGACCGTGGACGACGAGGAGGTCGTCACCTCCGGTCTCGGGCCCGAGGTGTCGGCCGGCCACTTCGTCAGCTTCGACTACTTCATGACCATCGGCCACCCGAACAACAAGGCGTTCCTGCAGCGCTATCAGGCCAAGTACGGCGCCGACGCGCTCATGAACACGGTCGGCGTGGGCATGTACAACGCCGCCCATATGGGCGCCATGGCCATCGCCAAGGCGGGCAAGGTCGAAACCGCGGCCATCCGCGAGGCGTTGAAGGAGCTGGAGTTCGCCGGCGCGCCGCAAGGCCCGGTGAAGATGCGCGGCCTCGACAATCAGATCGTCGTGCCGTCCTATCTGATGAAGGTCCGCGCCGGGTGGACCGGCGTCAACGACATGTTCGAGGAAGTGATGTCCGTGCCTTCCGTCGAGCCCAAGGACGCCCGTTGCGACCTGCCGCTATGAGGTGACTTTAGGGGGCGGCGCGCCTTGCGCCGCCCCCATGATGTTCGGCCATGGAAATACTCGTCTCCGTTCTTGCCGACACCGTGCTGATCACGCTCGTGCTGGCGTTCGCGGCCTTTGGGCTCGCGATCATCTATGGCCTCACGGGAGTCATCAACATGGGCCACGGCGCCATGCTGACTCTGGGGGCCTACTGCGCCTGGTGGCTGATCCAGCACGGCGTTCCCTTTATCCCCGCGGTGCTGTTGAGCGCCCTCGCCGTCGGGCTCGTCGGTATCGTCTTCGAGCATCTCTTGATCCGCCATTTCTACGCCCGGCCCTTCGATACGCTGCTCCTGACCTGGGCCTTCTTCCTGGTGGCGACCGAGGTCGTCAAGATCGTGTTCGGCACCGATTTTCGCAACATCGCCGATCCGATCGGCGGCGATCCTATCGACCTCGGCTTCTATCAGGTGCCCACCTATAAGACCGTCGTTGCCGGGTTGGCGCTCGCGGTCGTCGCCGGCACGGCGCTGGTCTTCTTCAAGACCAACGTCGGTATCAAGATCCGGGCCATGACCCAGAACCGCGAGATGGCCGGGCTGCTCGGCCTTAACGTCGCTGCCATGTACAAGCTGGTGTTCGGGTTCGGCGCCGCCATGGCCGGCCTTGCCGGCGGCGTGATCGCGCCGATCTTCGCGGTGCAACCCTACATGGGCGACATGTTCCTGGTGCGCTCGTTCTTCGTCGTCACCATCGGCGGCATCGGGCAGCTTCTGGCCGGCACGCTGTTCGGAAGTTTCGCCATCGGCGGGCTCGAGACGGTCCTCGCGCTCTTCTCCGATCAGGTCATCGCCCAGATCGCCGTTTTCTTCATCGCCGTGATCGTGCTTCGTTTCCGGCCGCAGGGAGTGTTCGGCGGGCGATGACAGCCGAGAGTCAACCGGCGCGGCGCGGCCTGTTCGGCGGGTTCCGGCGCGAGGATCTGGCGGCGCTGGTCGTCTTTCTGCTGCTGGCCGCGGTCCCGCTCGCGATCTCGGGTTACGTCGTCTACATCCTGCCGCAATACATGCTTCTGGGTGTACTCGCCATGTCGCTGGCACTCCTGTGGGGCTATGGCGGCATCGTCAGCTTCGGCCAGGCGGCCTTCTTCGCGATCGGCGCCTATGCCATGGGCCTGGCGATGAAGCATCTCATCGGCCTGCCGATCAACAGCGCCTATCTCGGTATCCTGATCGGCACGATCGGCGCCGGCCTGGTCGCCCTCTTGATCGGCTATTTTCTCTTCAGCGCCGGCGTGCGCGCCGCCTATTTCGTCGTGGCGACGTTGGCACTCTCCATCGTGGTCGAGCAGACGGTGAAGAGTTTCTCCGACATCACCGGCGGTTGGAACGGTCTCTACGTCGACCGCATGACGCTGACCCTGGGCTCGATGTTCGAACTTTCGCTCTTCGACGACGCGCCCATCTACTACGTGGTCCTGGCCGTGGTCGTGCCGGTCTATATCGTCGTCGCGGCGTTGATGCGGGGGCGTTTCGGAAAAATCGTCATTGGCATACGCGAGAACGAGGATCGGATGACGGCGCTTGGCTTCAATGTGCCGCTCTACAAGACGCTCGTCTTCGGATTGTCGGGCCTGCTCGCCGGTGTCGCCGGAGCGTTCTATGCGACCCACGCGCAGTTCGCCCACCCGGTCAATGCCGGCGTCTTGTTCTCGACCCAGGTCGTCATCTGGGTCGCCATCGGCGGGCGCCACTCCCTGCTCGGCGCCTTCGTCGGCGCCATCGTCGTCGCCGCGCTCTCCAACTATCTCTCGAGCATCGAAGCGATCCAGAGCTACTGGCCCCTCGTCATGGGCCTGATCTTCATCGCCGTCATCGTGCTGTTCCGGCGCGGATTGGCGGGCCTGGTCGAAAGTCTCGCCGGGAAGGGGCCCCATGGCCGCGTTGCTGGTCATTGAAGGGCTCACCAAGCGCTTTCGCGGCCTCGTCGCCAACAGCGACGTGTCCTTCGCCTTGGCCGCCGGCGAACTGCGCTGCATCATCGGTCCCAATGGCGCCGGCAAGACGACGTTCATCAGCATGATCTCGGGGCACGTGATCCCCACCTCCGGACGCATCCTGTTCAAGGACCGCGACATCACCAGGCTTCCCGTGCACGTCCGGGCGCGCATCGGCATCGGCCGCAAGTTCCAGACGCCGACGGTGTTCGACAATTTGAGCGTCTACGAGAACATCGAACTGGCGGTCCTGGCGACGCCCACGCCCAGGCGCGGCCGGCATGCCAAGATCATGCGGACGCTGGACCTGGTGCGTCTTGCCGACCATTCGGGCCAGACAGTGGGCGCGCTCGCGCACGGCGCTCGCCAGTGGCTCGAGGTCGGGATTCTGTTGGCCGGCGAAGCGCAACTTCTCTTGCTCGACGAGCCGACCGCGGGCATGACGGCGGAGGAAACCCATTCGACGGGCGAGCTCATCCGGCGTCTCGTTCGCGAACTCAGTCTGTCCGCCATCATCATCGAGCACGACATCAACTTCATCCGCGATCTGAAGGCGCCGGTCACGGTGTTGCATCTCGGGCGCGTGCTCGTCGAAGGTTCCTTCGCCGAGATCGAGCGCAACGAGCAGGTGCGCAGCGTCTATCTGGGGAACGCCTGATGGCCTTGGTGATGACCGATGTCTCGGCGGGCTATGGCAGCGTCCCGGTGCTGCGCAACGTGAGCCTGGCCGTGGCCGAGGGCGAGATCTTGGGGGTGCTCGGCCGCAACGGCATGGGCAAGACCACCCTCATCCGCTGCCTTGCCGGCCTCATCGAGCCCACGACCGGCACCATCGCGCTGGGCGAGGAGGATATCACCCATCTGCCCCCGCATGAGCGAGCGCGTCGCGGCGTTGCCACGGTGGTCCAGGGCCGCGGCATCTTCCCGCGCCTCGGCGTGCGCGAGAACCTGACGATGGGACGTATCGCCAGCGGCCGTGCCCGGCGCAACCGGATCGACGAAGTGCTCGGCTATTTCCCGCGACTGGGCGAGCGCCTCGGGCAGGCGGCGGGAACCATGAGCGGCGGCGAACAGCAGATGCTGGCGATCGGGCGGGCACTCATGACCGACCCAAGAGTCATGCTGCTGGACGAACCGTCCGAAGGCATCATGCCGGTGCTGGTACAACAGATCGCCGCCATCGTGACCGCCATCAACCGTCAAGCCGGCCTCACCATCATTATTGTCGAACAGAACGTGCCGATGGTGTTTGGAATGACGAACCGATGCATTATCCTGGAGAAGGGGCGGATCGTCGCCCAGGGGTCGCGCGAAGAAGTCTCGCGCAGCGAAGTGATGAAGGAATATCTCGCCATTTGATTCACGCCAAGGGAGGAACCCATGCCAATCCAAGCGCCAAGCGCCGATCAAGTCAGGACCATCGCGGCGGATTTCGGCATCGAGCTGACGCAAGCCGACGCCCAATCCTTCGCCGGTCTCATCAAGGGCCTGAAGCCGTCCTACGACCGGGTCGATGAAATTCCCGAGCCGCGCCTGCCGGTAAACTATCCGCGAAACCCCGGCGAGCAACCCAAGCCCGAGGAAAACAAGTACAACGCCTGGGCCTGGCGGGCCACGATCGAAGGCAAGAAGAAGGGCATTCTCGCCGGCAAGAAAATCGCCATCAAGGACAATATCTGCGTCGCCGGCCTGCCGATGGCCAATGGCAGCCGCGTGCTCGAAGGTTACGTGCCGGAACAGGACGCCACCGTCGTCACCCGCGTTCTCGACGCCGGCGGCACCATCGTCGGCAAGACGGTGTGCGAGGATCTGTGCTTCTCCGGCGGCAGCCATACCAGCAAACCCATGCCGGTGAAGAACCCGCGAAAAGCCACGCACTCGGCCGGCGGCTCGTCGTCGGGCAGCGCCGCCGTCATCGCCGCGGGCGACGTGCCGATGGCGCTGGGCGGCGATCAGGGCGGCTCCATCCGCATGCCGGCGGCCTGGTGCGGCATCTACGGCCTCAAGCAGACCCACGGCCTGGTGCCCTACACCGGCGTGATGCCGATCGAGCCGACTATCGATCATTGCGGTCCGATGGGGGCCAGCATGGAGGACGTGGCCCGGCTGTTGACAGCCATTGCCGGCCCCGACGGCCTCGACCCGCGTCAGATCGGAACCAAGGTCGGCGACTACATGGCCCCCTTAAAGGGCAACGCCAAGGGCCTCAAAATCGCGGTCGTCAAGGAAGGCTTCGGCCGCCCGGAAAGCGAGGCGGTCACCGACCGCAAGGTCCAGGCGGCGGTGAAAAGGCTGAAAGCGGCCGGCGCCACCGTCGACGAGGTGTCGATCCCGATGCACGTCGACGGCTACCACATTTGGACCGCGATCATCGTCGAAGGGGCGACGGAGGTCATGATCAAGGGCAACGGCATGGGCACCGGCTGGCAGGGGCACTACACCACCAGCCTGCTCGACGCCTATGCGCGCGGCTGGCATTCGCGGCCCAACGACATGTCGGAAACCGTGAAGATGGTCATGTTCATGGGCGAGTACATGCGCCGCTATTACCACGGCCGCTACCACGCCAAGGCGCAGAACCAGCGCCGCTCGCTGCGCGCGGCCTATGACGCGGTGCTGGCGAAGTACGACATCCTCGCCATGCCGACGCTTCCGTTCCGGGCGACGGCGTTGCCGCCGGCGGACGTATCGCGCGAGGACTATGTCGGGTTGGCCTTGAGCATGGTGGGGAACACCGCGCCCTTCGACGTGAGCGGCCATCCGGCGCTGACCGTGCCGTGCGGCAAGGAAGGCGGACTGCCCGTCGGGCTCATGCTGATCGGCAAGCGCTATGACGAGCCGACGGTGATCCGCGCCGGCGCGGCGTTCGAAAAGCTCGGCGATTGGCAAAAGATGTAAGGGCCCGTCCGGGAATAGTCGATTCGATCCGAGCCCTTGGGACGCTATGTAAAGCTGTCATCGCCGGGTCAGGCCCGGCGATGACAATGGGGGGGTGGCGCGGGGCAACATAAATCGAGAAGAACGGGACTTGCATCGCTTGTTTCCTGACAAGCCCTAAGGCAAGGCAAAGGGGCGAGGGGGCGGTCCGGCGAGGCCGCCCCCGCTCGCCCGCGTCGAGGTTTCCCGCGCCTCTTGCCTTGCTTGGGTGCGCCTGTGCTAGCTAATGTCGATGCGACCCGATAGGCGGCGGCGCCGGCTTCCCGCCGCGTGGAGAATTCATGCCGACTTTCCTCGATTTCGAGAAGCCGATCGCCGAGATCGAAGGGAAGATCGAAGAGCTGCGTCACCGCGGCGAAAAAGGCGAAGCCGGCTCGGCCGAGGAGATGGTCCGCCTGCAGCAGCGTGCCGACAAGCTGCTGCGCCAGACCTACGCCAAGCTGACCGCCTGGCAGAAGACGTTGGTGGCGCGCCATCCCGACCGGCCGCACTTCACCGACTACGTGCGCGCGCTGATCCGGGACTTCGTGCCGCTGTCGGGTGACCGGACCTTCGCCAACGATCTGGCGATCCTCGGCGGGATCGGCCGCTTCCGCGGACGCGCGGTGATGATCGTCGGCCACGAGAAGGGCGCCGACACGGCGTCGCGGCTGCGCCACAATTTCGCCATGGCCCGGCCCGAGGGCTACCGCAAGGTCCAGCGCCTGATGGCGATGGCGGACCACTTCCGCTTGCCGGTCGTGACGCTCGTCGATACGCCGGGCGCCTATCCGGGCGTCGATGCCGAGGCGCGCGGCCAGGCCCAGGCGATCGCGCGCTGCATCGAAACCTGTCTCGATATCCGCGTTCCGCTGGTGGCGGCCGTGATCGGCGAGGGGGGATCGGGCGGCGCCATCGCGCTCGCCGCCGCCAATCATATCGTCATGCTGGAGTACGCCGTCTATTCGGTGATCTCGCCCGAAGGTTGCGCCTCGATCCTGTGGCGTGCCGCCAATCAGGCGCAAGCCGCGGCCGAGGCGCTGAAGTTGACCGCCGCCGATCTGCGCGAACTCGGCGTCATCGACGCCATCGTCGGCGAACCCGTCGGCGGCGCCCATCGCGGGCCCCAGGAAACGATCGCCGCGATCGGCGATCACATCGAGAAGACGCTCGCCGATCTCGCCAAGCTCGATGGCGATTCCTTGCGCGCCGGCCGGCGGCGCAAATTCCTCGACATGGGAAAGAAGGCGCTGGCGTAGAGCGGCGTCCGGTTAAATAGGGACACTATACATAGTCGAGCCGCGCGCTGGCGCTATCCCAGTATGCCCGGCGACCGCTCGGGCCGGGACTCATCGGCTGGATCCGGCTCGGACTTGCCGTGGCAATACTTGTACTTCTTACCCGAGCCGCAGGGGCAGGGCGCGTTGCGGCTGACGCGGCCCCAGCTGCGCGGGTTCTTGGGGTCGGGCGGCGCTATCGGGCGCTTGGAGATCGTGGCGGGACCTGCCGCCGGGCCCGGCGGGCTTGTCGCCTCGCCCGGCGTCGCGCCGTCCGGCTTTCCGACGCGAATTTCGATGTGGCTCAGCACGGCGGTGATCTGCTCGCGCAAGCGCGACAGCATCGCCTCGAACATGGTGAAGGCTTCGCGCGAATATTCGTTGAAGGGATCGCGCTGCCCATAGGCCCGCAGCACGATGCCCTGGCGCAGGTGATCGAGGTTGAGCAGATGGTCCTTCCAGGACTGGTCCAGAAGCTGCAGCAGCAGGCTCTTCTCGGCAAAGCGCATGATGTTGGGGCCACAGGTGGCGGCCTTCTGCGCCATCTTGCGGTCGGCCGCGTCGACCATGCGCTCGCGGATCGCCTCGTCGGCGATGCCTTCCTCCTTCGCCCACTCGCCGATCGGCAGGTCGAGGCCGAGAAGCCGCAAGGCCTCTTCGTGCAGCCCGTGCGTGTCCCATTGCTCGGCATAGGCGTTCGCGGGGATAAACTGCGCCACCGTCTCGGCGATGACTTCGTGGCGCATGGCCGTGACGGTCTCGGCCACGTCGCCGGTGCGCATGAGCTCGCGGCGCTGCTCGTAAATCACCTTGCGCTGGTCATTGAGCACGTTGTCGTATTTGAGCAGGTTCTTTCGAATCTCGAAGTTGCGCGCCTCGACCTTCTGCTGCGCCTTCTCGAGCGCCTTGTTGACCCAGGGGTGGATGATCGCCTCGCCCTCCTTGAGGCCGAGGCGCTGCAGCATCGAATCCATGCGCTCGGAACCGAAGATGCGCATCAGATCGTCTTCGAGCGACAGGAAGAACCGCGAGGCGCCGGGATCGCCCTGGCGGCCGGAGCGCCCGCGCAGCTGGTTGTCGATGCGCCGGCTTTCATGACGCTCGGTGCCGATGACGAAGAGGCCGCCGCCGGCCAGGGCCACGGCCCTGGCCGCCGCGATCTCCTCGCCGATCCGCAGGGCGGCGGCCTGGCGCGCTTCGAGGGTCGAATCGGGCGGCACTTCACGCTTCACGCGCATATCGAGATTGCCGCCGAGCTGGATATCGGTGCCGCGGCCGGCCATGTTGGTGGCGATGGTGACGGCGCCCGGCACGCCGGCCTGGGCGATGATGAAGGCTTCCTGCTCGTGGTAGCGCGCGTTCAGCACCTGATGCGGGATGCGTTTCTGGCGCAGCACGTCGCTCAGCGTCTCCGATTTCTCGATGCTGATGGTGCCGACCAGGATGGGTTGCTGGCGCGCCCGGCACTCCTCGATCAGGGTGACGATCGAGGCGTTCTTCTCCTTGGCCGTGCGATAGACCTCGTCGTCGCTGTCGATGCGGATCATCGCCATGTTGGTCGGCATCTCGATCACGTCGAGGCCGTAGATGTTGGAGAACTCCGGCGCTTCGGTCATGGCGGTGCCGGTCATGCCGGCGAGCTTCGGGTAGAGCCGGAAATAGTTCTGGAAGGTGATCGAGGCGAGCGTCTGGTTCTCGTTCTGGACGCTGACCCCCTCCTTCGCCTCCAAGGCCTGGTGCAGCCCTTCCGAATAGCGCCGCCCTTCCATCATGCGCCCGGTGAACTCGTCGATGATGACGACCTTGTCGTCCTTCACCAAATAGTCCACTTCGTTGCGGAACAGCTTGTGGGCGCGCAGTGCTTGGTTCACGTGATGAACCAGGTTCACGTTGACGATGTCGTAGAGCGGCTTCACCTTCAAGAGACCGGCCTCGGACAGAAGCTCCTCGATGTGGTCGGCCCCCACTTCGGTGAGCGCCACCTGGCGCGCCTTTTCGTCCTTCTCATAGTCGGCGTCGAGCAGTTTCGGGATCAGCTTGTCGACCGTCTTGTAAAGCTCCGAGGAATCCTCGCTCGATCCGGAGATGATCAAGGGCGTGCGCGCCTCGTCGACCAGGATGCTGTCGACTTCGTCCACGATCGCGAAATTGAACTCGCGGTGCACCATGTCCTCGAGCCGGAACTTCATATTGTCGCGTAAGTAGTCGAAGCCCAGCTCGTTGTTGGTGCCGTAGGTCACGTCGCAGGCATAGGCCTGGCGGCGCTCGGGGTCGCGCAGGCCATGCACGATGCACCCGACGCTCAAGCCCAGGAAGCGGTAGACCTGTCCCATCCATTCGGCGTCGCGCCGGGCCAGATAGTCGTTGACCGTCACCACGTGCACGCCCTTGCCGGCGAGCGCGTTCAGGTAGACCGGCAGCGTGGCCACCAGCGTCTTGCCCTCGCCGGTTTTCATTTCGGCGATCATGCCGCGGTGAAGCACGATGCCGCCCATGAGCTGAACGTCGTAATGGCGCTGGCCGAGCGTGCGCTTGGCGGCCTCGCGCACGGTGGCGAAGGCGTCGGGCAGGAGGTCGTCGAGATCCTCGCCCGCGGCGAGGCGCTGGCGCAGCCAATCGGTGCGCGCGCGTAAACCCTCGTCGGTGAGCGTCGGCAGCCCGGGTTCGAGCGCGTTGACGGCCGCGACGGTCTTGTCGAACGTCTTGATGTAGCGGTCATTGGCGGAGCCGAACAACCGCTTGGCAAGCGAGGCAAACATCCGGACCTCGGAGCTGGCGGGGACTGGGAACGTGCCGATCGGGGGACGCGGGTGAGACAGAACAGATAGGACGCCCCATCCCTACTGTCAACGCCGGCCGTGGTCCGATCCTGCCGGAAAGCACCGTCGCGGCGGTGCTTTCCGCCAGGTGAATCGGCCCACAAGCATAAGAATGCTCGTGGTATTCAGCTTCCGACAAAAGGCTCCCCTTCGGGAGCCATTTGTCGGGACCATACCACGAGAGGGCCTTGTCTTGAACGGGCGCCGCCGGCATATTCGCCGCCCAAGCCGGAACCTCGGGGACTTAGATCATGCTTTGGCGTCAATCCTTGGTCGCGGTGGCGCTTGCCGCCGCGTTCTTCCCCGCGATCGCCCGGGCGCAGGATACGCCCGCCAAGCCCGCGGAGTCCGATCGGATCGTCGCGATCGTTGATGGCGTTGAGTTGCGCCATTCGGACGTCGTCGCTTCGGCGTCGTCGTTGCCCGAGGCCTACCGGCAACAGATCGACGAGCTTTTCCCAGCGCTGGTCGAGCGGCTGATCGACCTCACGCTCCTGGTCAAGGAGGGGCGCCAGCTGAATCTGCAGGACGATCCCGCGGTCAAGAAATCGGTGGCGGAGTTCGAGGATCTTGCCATCCGCCAGGCCTTCCTCGAGCGCCAGATCGCGGAGAAGGCGACCGACGCCGCCTTGACGGCGCGCTACAAGCGCTTCCTCGCCGAGACCCCGCCCCAGATCGAGGTTCGCGCCCGCCATATCCTGGTCGAGAGCGAGGACGCGGCCAAGGCCGTCATCAAGCAGCTGGACGAGGGCGCCGAATTCGCCGAGCTCGCGGCCGCGCAGACCATCGATACCGCCGCCGCGGCCAAGGGCGGCGACCTCGGCTTCTTCACCGCCGACCAGATGGTGCCCGAGTTTTCCGAGGCGGCGTTCACGCTCGAGGACGGGCACTACACCAAGAATCCGGTCAAGACCCGCTTCGGCTGGCACGTGATCGAGGTCGAGGAGCGCCGCGATGTTAAGCGGCCGACCTTCGAGCAGGCCCGGCCCCAGCTCGAGGAACAGCTGTCGCAAGAATTGGTCAGCCAGGTGCTGACCGAGCTTCGCGGCAAGGCGAAAATCGAGAAATTCAATCCGGACGGCACGCCCTTCGTTCCGGCCGCCGATACCCCGGAACCGGCGGCGCCGGCGCCGGCGCCCTAGAGAGATCCACCCGATGCCGCCCCGCTCGCCGCTGGCACCCCATACCCCGACGGATCTTCCCGCCGTCGCCGGTGCGCGCCTCGCCACCGCGGCAAGCGCCATCAAGTATCGCGGCCGCGACGATCTCTGCCTCCTAGCCTTCGAGCCTGGAACCGCCGTGGCCGGGGTCTTCACCCGCTCATCGACCGCGGCGGCGCCGGTTGCGTTCTGCCGCGCCAACCTGAAAGGCGGCCGCGCCCGCGCCATCCTGGTGAACGCCGGCAACGCCAATGCCTTCACCGGCCGGCGCGGCGTGGCCTCGGTCGAGCGTTCCGCCACGGCGGCTGCGGCGGCGCTGGGTTGCCGCCGGCGCGAGGTGTTCATCGCCTCGACGGGCGTCATCGGGGAACCGCTGCAAGACGAGAAGATCGCGGCGAAGTTGCCCGAGCTGGTACGCGGCCTTGCGCCCATGGGGTGGCGGGCGGCGGCGGCGGCGATCATGACCACGGATACCTTTCCCAAGCTGGCGACCCGCCGGGCCAGGATCGGCGATGCCACCGTCACCCTGAACGGCATCGCCAAGGGCTCGGGCATGATCGCCCCCAATATGGCGACCCTGCTCGCCTTCGCCGTCACCGACGCCAAGATTCCGGCCGCGATCCTGCAAGCCCTGCTGCGCCGGGCGGCGGACCGCTCCTTCAACGCCACCACCGTGGACGGGGACACCTCGACCAATGACACGTTGCTGCTCTGCGCGACTGGGCGTGGCCCCCGCCACGCGGTGCCGCGGAGTGCCGGCGATCCCGCTTTACGCGATTTTCGCGCCAAGCTCGATGAATTGATGATCGACCTCGCCTGCCAGGTGGTGCGCGACGGCGAAGGCGCCCAGAAATTCATCACCGTCAACGTCGCCGGCGCCGCGTCGCGCCGCGCCGCGAGACGGATCGCGCTCGCCATCGCCAATTCGCCCCTGGTGAAGACGGCCATCGCCGGCGCCGATGCCAATTGGGGGCGCATCGTCATGGCCATCGGCAAGGCCGGCGAGAAGATCGACCCGCGGCGTCTCTCCATCGCCATCGGCGGTACCGTCATCGTCGCCAAGGGCGAGCGCGTATCCGGCTATGACGAGGCCCCGGTCGCGCGCCACATGCGCGGGCGCGAGATCGGGATCGACGTGGACGTGGCCGTCGGCCGGGCCCGCGCCACCGTTTGGACCTGCGACCTGACGCATGGCTACATCGACATCAATGCCGACTACCGCAGTTGAGGCGCCGGCGGAGCGGGTCGAAACGGCGCGGCTCATCCTGCGGCCGCCGGTCCGGGCCGACGCCGCCGCCATCCAGCGATTGGCCGGTGCCTGGGAAGTGGCCCGCTACACGGCCCAGATCCCGCATCCTTACGAGAACGGCACGGCCGAGGCCTGGATCGATTCATTGGCCGTGGAGCGCGGCTGGCGCGGCGACGTGACGCTCGCCATCGAGCTTCGCGATTCCGGCGCGCTCATCGGCTGCATCGGATTCGAGCGGGACGCGGATGAAGGCGAGGCGTCGATCGGCTATTGGATCGGCCGGCCGTATTGGGGCCAGGGCTACGCCACCGAGGCCATCGGCGCGCTGGTGGGCTTGGCCTTCGGCCGGCTCGGACTCCACCGTCTGACCGCCTCGGTCGTGCCGGAAAACCACGCCTCGGCGCGGACGCTGGGCAAGGCCGGATTTCGCGCCGCCGGTTTGGAGACCATCGATGCGCCGGCGCGCGGTCGCCGGCTGGACGTCGATATCTATGCGCTGGATCGGACCGCCAAGACGCGGTCGCCGGTCGTCCCGCCAGTGGTTCTGGTGGTGGCGGCGGCGCTCGTCGATGCCGATGGGCGCGTGCTACTGGCGCGCCGGCCGGCCGGCAAGGCGATGGCGGGGCTGTGGGAGTTTCCCGGCGGCAAGGTTCACGAGGGCGAGAGCCCCGAGAGCGCGCTCCTGCGCGAGCTCGATGAGGAGCTTGGCCTTGATGTCAGCGCAAGCTGCCTGGCGCCGCTCACCTTCGCCTCGCACCGCTACGAGGATTTCCATCTGCTGATGCCGCTCTATGTGTGCCGGCGCTGGAACGGCACGGCCACCCCTCGCGAGGGCCAGGAACTGGCCTGGGTCCGGCCCAGCCGTTTGCCGGACTATCCCATGCCGCCGGCCGACAAGCCCCTCATCGCCGCCCTGCGCGACCTCCTTTAATTGGTGACGGTATATAGTTTTTCGGCCGCCATTACTAATCAGTCAATAATATAGGCTACATTGACTTGCGTCTGGACGCGATCTGGTGTAAGAATGCCCCATGAAGCGCGATGGCCGAACGCTCGATCACAAGACGCTG
>VFKA01000039.1 GCA_009885795.1 Rhodospirillales bacterium
GCGCGGCATCGCGAACTCGGTCATCGGCATGACCGGCGCCATGAAGGAACTGGCGGCGGGCAACAAGGCGGTCGAAATCCCGGCCATCGGCCGCAAGGACGAGATCGGCATCATGGCCGAAGCAGTCCAGGTGTTCAAGGACACCGCCATCGAGGCCGAGCATTTGACCCGGCAACAAGAAGAGTTGAAGGAGAAAGCCGCCGCCGACCGGCGTCAAGCAATGCTGAAACTCGCCGACGACTTCCAGTCCAGCGTCGGGGGCATTGTCGAAATCGTGTCGTCGGCGGCGATCGAAATGCGGGCGTCGGCCCAATCCATGACCGCCACCGCCGAGGAATCGGCGCGTCAATCCACCGCCGTCGCGGCGGCCTCGGAGGAGGCCTCGACCAACGTGCAGACAGTGTCGAGCGCCGCGGAAGAGCTATCGGCCTCGATCGGCGAGATCAGCCGGCAGGTGGGCCAGGCGGCGAAGGTCGCGGGCCAGGCGGCGGAAGATGCCAAGAAGACCGATGCCACCGTGCAAGGCCTGGCCGAGACCGCGCAGAAGATCGGCAAGGTGGTCGAACTCATCAACGACATCGCCAGCCAGACGAACCTGCTCGCCCTCAACGCCACGATCGAGGCGGCGCGGGCGGGCGAGGCCGGCAAGGGCTTTGCCGTGGTCGCTTCGGAAGTGAAGAATCTCGCCAATCAGACGGGCAAGGCGACCGAGGAGATCGCCGGCCAGATCAATGCCATGCAGGTGGTGACGGGCGAAGCGGTCGAGGCCATCCGCTCGATCGGGGCCACCATCGGACAGATCAACGAGATCGCGACCGCGATCGCGAGCGCTGTGGAGGAGCAGGGTGCCGCGACTCAGGAGATCGCCCGCAACGTGCAGCAGGCGGCTTCCGGCACCCAGGAAGTCTCGTCCAACATCACCGGCGTCACCCAGGCGGTCGGCGAGACCGGCCAGGTGGCGGGTCAGGTGCTGACGGCGGCCGAAGAACTGGCCACGCAATCGGAGACCTTGCGCGGGGAGGTGACGAAGTTCCTCGAAGCCGTGCGCGCCGCCTGACCCGCCGGCATTAGGGGGTGGCGCGGATGCCGCGTTGTCAGAATCGACGACGTAAGACCGCGCCACCTGTCTCCAGCACCGTCGATGCCGACCACAGCGCCGCCCAATCATCGCCGGCGGGCCCGATATGGAGCGGGCGCGCCGGCAGATGCAAGAGGCTTCCCTGTAGCCTCGTGACGATGACGCCGTCGCGCCGTTCTCCCGACCATGCGAGCGCGGCCGTCGCATCGGCGAGTATCGTCGGGCGCTCCCTCAGCCGGCCGGCGAAATCGAATTCGCCGCCATACTCGCCAAGGACGGCAACGGCCCGGCCCTCGGCCTGCGCCGCCTGAATCCGCAGGGCGAGGGGCTCGACGTCGAAGAAGCGCCGAAGCGATACGACGAATTCGAGATTGAGCGTCGCCGCGAGCAGCACCGGCAGCAGCGCCACCTGCAGCGCGCGCGCCAGCAAGTCCCGCGGCGCCAGTTGAGCCAGCACGAAACCGCCGCCCAACAGCGCGAAGCCTCCGAACAGGCTGGAACCGCCGAACCAGATGGGCAGCGCCGAATCGCCGCCGGCCAGCCGCTGCCACAGCGCGTCCACATGGGCCACCGGTATGATGTTCAACAGGAAAAGCACCAGCCCCAGGAACAGCGCCGGCACACCGGGCAGTGTCGCGTGAAAATCGCGCGGCTTTGGATCCTGGGCCGCGATCAACCGCGCCGCCACCAGCGCCAGCGGCGGCACCAGCACCAACACCGCCTCGCCATCGGCATGCCCGCCGGCAACGATCATGGCAACGGCGCCCAGCGCCGCCGCTCCGCAAAGCCGCGGCCCGGGTTCATCCAAGCGCCGCAGCCGCCGCGCCACCGACCGGCGCAGCGCCGGCCATAGAATCCAGGGATAGAGCAGAATGATGAGTACGATCGGCATCCAGACAAGCGGCCGGCCGGGCTGCCCCGGGGCGGCGAGGTCGACCCATGGCGCCGTCACCGCCAGCGCCGCCGCCAGCGCCAGCGCGGTTCCGGCATACCACGGGGTCCGGCGCGCCGGGCGATCCCCATGCCACAGCGGCGCCAGCGCCGCCGGCGCCGCCAGCAACAAACCGCTCAATCCCGTCGTCGCGATGCCAAGGCCGAGCGCGACGCCGAGCAGGCCGAAGCCCGCATAGCGGCGGCCGCGATAGGCAAGCGCCGTCGCATGGATCGCCAGCACCGCCGCGAACAGCGTCACGAGCGAGCCGACGGCAAGGCCGGCGTTGGCGATGAAGGCGCCGCATCCGAACAGCAGGATGGTGGCCAGGCCCGACACGCGTTTGTGTCCGGGCCACAGCGCGCGCGCGGTCGGGCCGATCATGAGCAACGCGCCAAGACCGAAGAGCGGCATCGCCAGCCGCGCCCACCATTCGCTGACGCCAAACGCCCACCAGCCGAGGTGAATCAGCAGGACAGGCAGCGTCGGACCGGGCGCGTCGGCCACACCCACCCACTGCCACCAGGCCGCCGACAGCAGCGCCGCTTCCGGCTCCAGCGGCGGGCGCGCGAGCAATCCGCCAGCCACGACCGCCAACCAAAGCGGATAAGTCCACGCCGACAGCGACCATGCGGGGATGACGGGCGCCAGCGCCCTGGCGCGCGCGGAAAGGCCGCCGCTCCGCACCCTAGGAAGGCTCCAGCGCCGCGGCGGCCGCCCATTCCTGCATCGCCGCCATCGCCGCCATCGTTTCGACATAGGCGGCAGGCGCGCCTTCGAGTGCGATTTCGTAAGTGCGAAATCGCGTCGCCACGGGCGCGTACATGGCGTCGGCGATCGAGAATGTCCCGAACAGGTACGGCCCCACGCGGTTGTGTTTTGTCCGGCACTCGCGCCAGATCGCGATGACGCGGTCGATTTCGGCCTGGGTAGCGGCATCGAGCGCTCCCGCCGGGCGCCGCAACCGGATGTTCATGGGCAAGGCCGCGCGCATCGCCGCGAACCCGCCATGCATCTCGGCCGCGATCGATCGCGCATGGGCGCGGTGCCCTCGATCCGCCGGCCACAGCCGCGCCTTTGGAAACATCTCGGCCACGTATTCGCAGATGGCGAGCGAATCCCAGATTTTCGCCTGGCCGTGCCTCAAAACAGGCACCCGCCCCGATGGCGAATGACGGGCGATCTCCGCTTTCGTGTCCGGCCGATCGAGCGGAATGACGATTTCCTCGAAGGACGCCCCCGCGTGCTTCAGCGCCAGCCAGGGTCGCAGCGACCAAGACGAGGTATTCTTGCTGCCGATGACAAGCTTCAAATCCACCATCGTGTCCCGCTCCGGTTTTCCGGCCAACACTCAATACCAAACGCCCGCTGGCGACAAGCGGTGGCGGAATCGTTATGGTCGCGCCCATGCGCAAGGACGCCACCGGGAGCGATTCGAAGGCGGCGATGGCCGATCTGCCGGCGCGCTGCGCCGAGGCGCATGGGGCGGCGCTGCTTCTGGTCGAGGCGGCGCGCCGAAGCGTCGAAGCGCGGATCGGGGGCCGCGCCGAGGGCGATGCCTTCGATCGCGAGCAAATGGCGGCGCACGGCTTTGCCTGGATGTCCACCTATACGACCGCGCTCGAACAGATGCTGGCCTGGGCGCGGCGCCTCGACGCCGAGGGAGGCTTGGGCGAGACCGAGGCGCTGATCTTGGAGATCGCGTTCGGCGAGTATCTCGCCCAATTGGCCGGGGGCCTGCCGATGAGCCAGGGCGAGATGGCGCGGCCCTCCGATTTCGGGATCGAGGAGGCGGCGGCCGCGTTCGGCGCCGTTCCCGCCGTCGCCGCGCTGATCCGCGCCGGCGGAACGCCTGCTCGCCTGCGCCTCGCCAAGCTGATCGAGCATGGCAATTTCGGGAATGCCGCCATCGGCGACGATACGCTGGTCCAGGTGGGCGAGCCCTTCCGCCGATTCGCCGACGCGCATCGCGATGCCGCGCACGAATGGCACCGCAAGGACGACCTCATTCCCTTGTCGGTGATCGAAAAATTGGCCGGGCTTGGCGTCTTCGGCCTCACCGTGCCCGAGGAGCATGGCGGCCTCGGCCTCGGCAAGCTCGCCCTTTGCGTTGTGACCGAGGAGCTCTCGCGCGGCTATCTGGGCCTGGGCTCGCTTGGCACGCGCTCGGAAATCGCCGCCGAACTCATCGGCTTGGGCGGCACGCCGGAGCAGCGGCGCCGCTGGCTTCCCGGCATCGCCGCCGGCCGGATCCTGCCCACCGCCGTCTTCACCGAGCCCGGCACCGGTTCCGATTTGGGCGCGCTTAAAACCCGCGCGGTGCGCGAGGGCGGCGTCTATCGTATCACCGGCAACAAGACCTGGATCACCCACGCCGCGCGCAGCGACATCATGATGCTGCTGGCGCGCACCGACCCGAACGAACCCGGCTATCGCGGCCTCAGCATGTTCATCGCCGAAAAACCGCGCGGGCACGACGCCGATCCCTTCCCGGTGCCGGGCCTTAGCGGCGGCGAGATTCCGGTGCTCGGCTATCGCGGCATGAAGGAATACGAACTGGCCTTCGACGGCTTCGCGGTGCCGGCGGAAAATCTGCTGGGCGGGGTCGAGGGCCAGGGCTTCAAGCAGCTCATGGCGACCTTCGAATCGGCGCGCATCCAGACCGCGTCGCGCGCCGTGGGCGTGGCGCAAGATGCCATGGAGCTCGGCCTCGCCTACGCCCGTTCGCGGGTGCAGTTCGGCCGGCCCATCCATGACTTCCCGCGCGTCGCCGGCAAGCTCGCCATGATGGCGGTCGAGACCATGGTGGCGCGCCAGCTCACCTGGTTCGCGGCCCGGCGGAAGGACAGCGGCAAGCGCTGCGACATCGAGGCCGGGATGGCCAAGCTGCTCGCCGCGCGAATCGCCTGGGCCAATGCCGACAACGCGCTCCAGGTCCATGGCGGCAACGGCTATGCGCTGGAATACCCGGTGAGCCGCGTGCTGTGCGACGCGCGCATCCTCAACATCTTCGAGGGCGCCGCCGAAATTCAAGCGCAAGTCGTCGCCAAGGGGCTGCTGGGGGGGCGCAACTAGCCTCGGGATCGGTTTGAAGACGGTCGCCACTCTGGTAGGATTGCGGCGCCATGACCCGACGAGAGACCATTCGGACGACGGAGTACGTGTATACGGCCGTCTTCGACCCGGCGCCGGAAGGCGGTTATGTCGTGACGGTTCCAGCCTTGGCCGGCGTCGTCACCGAAGGCGACACCCTTGAGGAAGCGCGTGTCATGGTGGCCGACGCCATCAGGGGTTACCTGGAGGTTCTTCGAGAGGACGGTCGCCCAATTCCCATCGAGGCGCCCGAGGGTGTCATCCGCGAGGCCGTGCGCATCAAGCTGAAGACGGCATGACGCGCCTGCCGGCGGTGAGGCCCGCTCGCGTCGTGCGAGCTCTCGAACGCGCCGGGTTCGTCATGCGCCGTATCACCGGCAGCCACTACCAGATGACGCACGTAACCGATGCCGCCCGCAGGGCTACCGTTCCCTATCACAACAAGGATTTGAAAAAAGGCACGCTCCACGCGATCGTCAAGCAGGCGGGGCTCGATGTCGATGAGTTCTTGCGATTGCTATGAGGCCGGGTCCGGCAACGGTTGATACGCCTTCAACCGGTATCCCGCGCGAATCGAACGCCGCCGGTGGGCCGCGTGCTCCGTGATGCGCCCACCCTCAACATCTTCGAGGGCAGCGCCGAAGTCCAGGCGCAGGTCCTCGCCAATGGGGCTGCTCGCCAACCGCAACTGAAGGACGCCGATCATGACTCTCCCTGCCAACGATACCGCCGGCGTCATCGCTCCGCCGCCGCTGATCTTCCTGGCGTTCCTGCTCGCCGGGATCGCGCTCGACTGGATCGTGCCCTTCGCCGACGCGCGCGATCTCATGGCGGATGGATGGCGCTATGTGCTGGCGGCTCTCCTCTTCCTCTCCGGACTTGCCGTCGTCATCGTCTCCTTCGGCCAGTTCCGCCGCGCCAAGACCGACATTCATCCCTACCGACCGACCACGGCCATCGTCACCGGCGGCCTCTTCCGCTACTCGCGCAATCCCATCTATTTGGCGCTTGGCGCCGCGCAGGTCGGCCTCGCTCTTGCGGCGGCCAGCCCCTGGGCGGTCTTGCTCGTCGTGCCGGCGCTCGTCGTCGTGCACTACGGCGTCATCGCGCGCGAGGAGCGCTATCTCGCGGCCAAATTCGGCGCGGAGTACGACCGCTACCGGGCCCGCGTGCGCCGCTGGCTTTGAACGCAAAGACGCGTCTCGTCGTCTATTACAACAGCGCCTGCCCGGTCTGTTCGGCCGGAATCCTATGGCAACAGCGCCAGGCGACCGACGCGAATTGCAGGGTCGAGTACCGCGACATGACCAAGGAGCCCGACGCGCTCGCGCCCAAGGGCGTCGGCCTCGATGACGTGCGCCGATACCTTTACCTGATCGGTGAAGACGGGCGGCTCCATCGCGGTGCCGCCGCCTTCACCGAGATCTGGCGGCGCACGCCGCGGCAGCGCTGGCTCGGCCGGCTGCTGGCGTTGCCCGTGTTCCGCGCGCCGGCGCGCTGGCTCTATGACGGCTTCGCGCGGGCGCTCTATGACTGGAACCGCCGCAAGGGAAGGTGGTAGCGGCGAAAATTCCTAGAACGTCACGCACAGCCTGAGGCCGTCATAGATGGCGGCGTGGATGTTGCGGCTGGCCACCGCGTCGCCGATGCGGAACAAGCGGTACTTGCCGCCCGGATTGTTCGTCACCGCTTGCGGCTTCACGGCGGTGAAGGCTTCGATGTCGAGTTCGCCGCCATTCGACGAGTCGGCGCGCAGGTCGAAGTAAATGTCGGCGGCCGGCACCGTGCCGTGCTCGACCACGACCTGGTCGACCAGGCGCTCCTCGGTGCGCCGCGCGAACTCGTCCCACAACACGGCGGCGAGCTTGTTGCCTTCGCGCCGGATCGCCTTCAGCCGGCGCATGAGTGTGATGGTGACGCCGTTTTCGTTGAACGCCTTCACATAGGCCGGATAGTTGGTGCCGCCGACATCGGGGGCAAGGATGCGCTCGGGTGTCACGAACTGCACCTTGGCGCCGTTGCGCGCCAGATATTCGGCGCAAGCGAGGCCGGCATGAGCGCCGTTGTCATCGAACATCAACACGTCATGGCCGGGCGCCACCTGCCCCGAGAGAATGTCCCAACTCGTGGTGGCGAGCTTTTCGGATGCCCCGAGGAAGACCGTGTTCGGCACGCCACCGGTCGCGATCACGACGAAGTCGGGCGTCTCGGCGAGTACGTCCGCGGCCTCGGCCAGGACGCCGAAACGAAACCGCACGCCGAGGCGCTCTCCTTCCGCAAATAACCAGTCGACGATACCCACGATCTCGCGCCGGCGGTCGAGCGCCGCCGCCAGGCGTATCTGTCCGCCATGACTGTCGGCGGCCTCGAACAGCACCACGTCGTGCCCGCGCTCCGCCGAGACGCGCGCGGCCTCGAGCCCGGCCGGGCCCGCGCCCACGACGACGACCTTGCGCCGGGGTCCGTCCGAGCGGCGCACTTCATGGGGCAAACTCCCCTCGCGCCCGGTCGCGGCGTTGTGGATGCAGAGCGCCTCGCCGCCTTCGTAGATGCGGTCGATGCAGTAACTGGCGCCGACACAAGGCCGGATGCGCGCCTCCTCGCCGCGCAGGATCTTGGCGACGATATGCGGGTCGGCCATGTGCGCCCGGGTCATGCCGACCATGTCGATCAGCCCTTCGGCGATGGCATGGCGCGCGGTCGCCACGTCGTTGATCCGCGTCGCGTGCAGCAGCGGCAATCCGATCTCGCGCTTGAACTCGCCGGCCAGCGCCAGGTATGGCGCCGCCGGCGTGCCCATGCCGGGAATGACGTGGGAGAGGGCCTCGTCCGATTCGATGTGGCCCTTGGTCACGTTGATGAAATCGACCAGGCCCGAGGCGGCGAGGCGCCGGCCGATCTCGAATCCCCGGTCGCGCCCGAAGCCTTCGGCGAAATCCTCGTCCAGAGCCATGCGCACGCCGATGAGAAGCTTGCCGCCGGTGCTTTCTCGCATGCTTTCGAGCGCCTCGAAGCCGAAGCGCAGCCGGTTGTCGAGGCTGCCGCCATATTCATCGGTGCGCCGGTTCCAGGCCGGCGACCAGAACGAATCGAACAGGTGGCCATAGGCTTCGATCTCGATGCCGTCGAGGCCGGCCTCGAGACAGCGCCTTGCCCCGGCGCCATAATCCTTGACGATGCGCCTTATGTCCCAGTGCTCCATCTCCTTCGGGAATCCGCGATGCGCCGGCTCGCGCACGGGCGAGGGCCACACCACCGGCAGCCAGTCGCTCTTGTTCCAGCCGCTGCGCCGCCCGAGATGGGTGATCTGGCACATGACCGCCGTACCATGCCGGTGCACGGTTTCGGCCAGCGCCGCCAGATGCGGAACGATGGCGTCGTCGTAGAGGTGCAGATTGCCGAAGGCCGGCGGCGAGTCGATGGCGACGATGGACGAGCCGCCGATCATGGTAAGCGCGAGGCCGCCCTTGGCCTTCTCCTCGTGATAGAGGCGGTAGCGCTCCGCCGGCATGCCGTCCACGGAGTAGGCGGGCTCGTGGCTCGAACTGAAGACCCGGTTCTTGAGCTTGAGACGCCCGATGGTAAAGGGGCGAAGCAGGGGATCCTTGGCCGATCCGGCGCCGCCGGCGGGGGAGGAGGGTGCGGTCATGGGGGCGATGCTCATCTGGCCTTGGCGCGGAGGCAAGATGCGGCGTGGCCCAGGCTCAAGTCAACGCCGCCGGCTCTTGTTCGACGCAGATCGATTCCGACTCCGCCTCCGACAGCTTCTCATCGAGAAGCGCGCAGTGATGCGGCTGGCGGCCCAGTACTCGAACGGCTCGCCGGAAGTGGCGGCAATCATGACAAAGGCCGAAGGGTCGCCCCTCATTCCGCGCGATCGTCGCCCCAAGGGCCCGGCGCAGATCGCCGACCAGATTCCTCGCGCCCGAACCCATGCCCAGCCCAATGTCCCGGGCAAGCGCCAGCAATGGATCGCGCGCCAGCGCTTTTTCGCCTCGTGGCGTCAGCCGGATGTGGATGGAACGCCGGTCGCGGGCGCTGCGCTCGCGCACGACATAGCCCTTGGCATCGAGCGCGATCAGTGTTTGCGACACCGTGCCGCGAGTCGAGGTCAGGTAATCGGCGAGCGCGGCGGGCGTGCGCGAAAACCGGTTGGCGCGGCCGAGATAGCGCAGCGCCTCCCACTGCGCCGGGTTGAGGGCACCCGCGCCCGCGCGGGCGATCCGCTCCAGCCGGCCGATCAGCCAGGCCGCTTCCAAGGCGTCGGGGATGATCGTTATGATATCGACTCGCTATGACCAATTGACAAGCGCCGACGGTGCCGGGACAATAGTAGCGAGTCGCTATCAATATGGCAATCACGGACAGGACCCCGCCCATGGAGCGTCGCCTGGCGGCACCCGAGCTGGACATCGATCGCTGGCTGAACACACCCGAGCCGCTGTCGCTCGCGCGGCTCCGGGGCAAGGTGGTCGTCATCCACGCCTTTCAGATGCTGTGTCCCGGATGCGTCAGCCATGCCATACCGCAGGCGATTCGGCTCCATGAGCTGGCGCGCAATCTCGATCTTGCCGTACTCGGCCTCCACACCGTGTTCGAGCACCACGAGGCCATGACCGCGATTGCCCTCGAAGCCTTCCTGCACGAGTACCGGGTGACCTTCCCGGTGGCGATCGATCGCCCCTCGGCCGACGGTCCGATCCCGCGCACGATGGCGACCTATGCCATGCGAGGCACGCCCACGACCATCGTCATCGACCGCGACGGATTCCTCGTCCGCCATGCCTTCGGGCAGGAAGACGATTTGATGTTGGGTCTTCTCCTGGGCACCGTCTTGTCGCAACCGCGGCAGGGCGACGCCGCGCCTGGTACCCGAGACGCCACTACTTAAACGAACCAAACCAACGGCTTGGCTTGCCTTGAAAAACGGCGTCTAGGCGCTTATATTAGACGAGTCAGACTCCTACGGGCCGCTCGCTTCCCGCTTTACCAAGCCGGACCAAGTGACCTTCCCTGAAAAGTTCGATCCGGGGCGCGATCGTCGCGCCGCGGCACCACTTGGTTTGGAGAATGTAATGCAAACCGGTACTGTCAAATGGTTCAATCCCGCCAAAGGCTTCGGCTTCATCACGCCGGTCGATGGCACCAAGGACGTTTTCGTCCATATCTCGGCCGTCGAGCGCTCGGAGTTGGGCTCGCTCAGCGAAGGCCAGAAGATCAGCTTTGAGCTCGAAAAGGGCCAGCAAGGCAAGGTCTCGGCCGTCAACCTGAAGGCCGCCTAAAGCGACCGGGGCGGCGTGGCGAGAGCCGCGCCGCCCTCTTCGTCTTTCCGGCTTCAACCCATTTATTAGAGTTTCCACCACATCGCCAGCGAGACCATAGCCAGCGATCGGGAAGACGCCGCCACCGGCAATCGAACCTCGGCCGATGGCGAAGCGCGCGGGCTTCTCACTCGTTTGCAGGCCTACGGGCAGCCCAAGGCGTGGCGCAGTATCGCGCAGCTGCTCATCACCGCCGCGTCGCTGGCGGTTCTGTGGTTGGCCATGTGGGGCTCCATCGAACTCGGATACGAATACTGGATCACGTTGCTGTTGGCCGTGCCGGCCGCGGGATTCGTCGTCCGGCTGTTCGTACTCCAGCACGATTGCGGCCACGGCTCGCTGTTTCGCTCGCGACTCGCCAACGACTGGGCCGGGCGCATCATGGGCGTTTTCACGCTGACGCCCTATGACTATTGGCGGCGCACCCATGCCGCGCATCACGCGACCTCCGGCAATCTCGACCGCCGCGGCGTCGGCGACATCACCACGCTGACGGTGCGGGAATATCTCGCGCTGCCGCGGTGGCGCCGGTTCGCCTATCGATTGTACCGGCACCCGGTGGTGCTCTTCGGCATCGGCCCCATCTACGTCTTCATCCTCAAGCATCGCCTGCCGCTGGACATGCCGCTGCGCAGCGGCGTCTGGCGCAACCTGCTCGCGACCAACGCGGGCATCGCCGCCCTGCTCGTGGGCCTCGCCATGCTCGTCGGTCCGATCGAGCTGCTGCAATTGCAGTTGCCGGTCGTGCTGTTGGCGTCGTCGGCGGGAATCTGGCTGTTCTACGTCCAGCACCAGTTCGAGGAATCGTACTGGCAGCGCGACGGCAATTGGAGCTTCGCCCAGGCGGCCATGCTGGGCAGTTCCTATTACCGCCTGCCGCGGCTGCTGCAATGGGTGACCGCCAGCATCGGCCTGCATCACATCCATCATCTGTGCAGCCGGATACCGAATTATCGCCTGCAGGAGTGCCTGGATGAAAATCCGGCGCTGGCGCGGGTGCGCCGGGTGACCCTGCTCGAGAGCCTGCGCTGCGCCCGGTTATCGTTGTGGAACGAAGATACCATGCGGATGGTCCGCTTTCGGGATCTGAGCGGCATCGCGCCCGCGGATCCCAGCGGCAACAAGGAGTAACGCCACCATGATCGTATCAAGCGCGAAGCGCTCCGATGTCCGGCGCCAGGCCGAGGATCGGTTCACCAAGGTCGTTCGCCGCGATGCCGAGGTTAAGGCCTTTCAGCAGCAGCGGCGCGATGCGGACGTGGCCAAGATCGCGCGGCTGCGCGCGCTGCGCCTGGCCAGGGACGCCGACGAAGCGAAGATTCCCGCCGCGCCGAAAAAACCCGCTCGCGCCAAGCGCGCGAAAGCGGCGGTGTCCGAATAGGCAACGCCAAGGCGGCCGCGATCCTCAGCGCTCTGGAAGCGCCATCGCCAAACCCAAATAGCCGGCGACGCCGTGCAGTCGTTGGTCACGCGTCCACAGCGCCGCTCCCTCGGTCAGTCGAACCGCGGCGAGCAGATGACAATCGACGTACCCGATACCGCGCCCGAACAATGCGTGCCGATCGATGAAATGCAGAACTTCCGCGTCCGTGGCGACGCCAGCCAGGGGCAGGTCCGACAGCGTGTCCAGGATAAGCACCCGCTGACGCAGATTGCCCAGGGCAAGTTCACCAATGACGAAGGGGTGCGCAAGAACCGATCCGGTATCGAGCAGGCTGGCGAGCGCCTTGTCGCCCGCGCGTAAGTGGTCGATCCAGACCGATGTATCGACCAGGATCACGCCGGTGTCGGCCGGCGCCGCGGCGGCGGCGCCTTCAGACCGGGTTCGCTGCCGCCCAGGCGCGCTAGACGTCGTGCGCTTTCGCGCTCGATCAGCGCCCTGAGCGCCTCGCGAACCAAGCTGGCCTTCTCGGTTATGCCGGTAAAATTTTGCGCCTTCGCGACAAGTTCTTCATCGAGTGCAAGCGTCGTGCGCATCGACCGATCCTCCAATGAAGGCACGAATGTATCATCATTTGATGTCAATATCAATGCCGAACCGAATGCAAGCGTTCGGCCCTACCAGCGCCGGCAAGTAGGATGGCGACCGATGACAAGCTGGCGGCGGATATCGGGACGCGCCCTGGCGTAAATTTGGCGGGCCATGGCCGACGATGATGAGCACTATGTCTACGCCATAGCGCTATGATGAAGAGACCTAACCCTCTGCGGCTCTACTCGTCGGTCAATCCGCACGGGATTTCAAATGGTGACCGGCTCAACTGTGGTTTTCGCGGTAACACCGACGACGAGAGCCGGTATCACCAGCTCATTCCGGTCGATTGACAGGCCGGCAGCCATCGCAGACGACACCGCATGATTCATCGCCGGTTCTGGAGGAACGTCGGAGAGGAGGTCGGGCCACCGGGCGACGAATGCCTCGCACGCGAGCCGTGCATCGTCATGGTGGGTCGTGCCAACAACCTTCATCGCCCCGCTGACGAATGCCTCCCATAGAAAAAGGCCACCGCGTTCATGGAATCGCTGTAGGTCTACGGTCGTGGCAACGGGCCCAGAGCCTTTAGCGATCCGCGTCAGGCACCATGGCATCAACGCCAGGGCGGCCCCAAGCGCTCCGGTACCGGCGGCGGCCGACCAGGCGCGGTTGTAAGTCGTCTCAACGCCCCCACGGCTTCTGGTGATCCGGGCGAGTTCCCCGCGTACTGGCGTCCAAATCGGTGCCTCGAAACCGAGCGCGACCCGGCGCCCAGCGAGTAGCAGCGCAGCTAGCCTATCGAGCGCCTCGCCGAGGTTAGCGCCGGTGCCATCGCGTCCTTCATCGTCCGCCCATCCAATTTTTTTCGGTCCCCCGACATCGACGCATAGGACGTAGGGCTTCTCACTTCGCAAAATGCCGCCCTTCACGGTTTCCACACCCTCGGAGCAAACCATAACACACTCGTACGAAACAATTTCCATGAACAGACCTCGTGCCGCCGCAGCGCAGATCACATTCCGGCAAAAAGGCCGACGCCGGCACGTGGCAGTGATCGGATACGGCGTCGCGCTCTAGTGCCCGGCCTGAGACATAGGTGACAGTTCGTACCGGACACATGGGTAACACTTTTCGCCTGCGACTGCATGCGGGAGGTGGTGATGCCGTGGAAAGAGAGTTCGGCGATGGACGAGCGCCTGTGCTTTGTGACCCGCCTTTTGGAGGGCGAGCAGATGAGCCCGCTGTGCCGCGAGTTCGGCATATCGCGCAAAACCGGATACAAGATTTTCGACCGTTACAAGGACCATGGGCTGGAAGCCCTGAGCGACCGCTCGCGGCGCCCGGTGCGCTATGCCAACCAGCTGCCGCTCTCTTCGCGATGGTGCGCGGGCTATTGTAGTACCGTGAACAGCAATAGACGGTCGTAGAGCGCCGTCTTGCGGTAGAACATCGGTTGCCGCCAGTCGTCGTTGGCCGTGGGCCGTGTTTTCTCCAGCAGGCCGAACCAGCAAAGATATCGAAGAACACGCACTTCGAATGCCGATACGAGCAATTCTGGATACTTGGGTTCCGTCAGATCCTTCGTCGGAATGGTAACGCTGCGCATGAGCGCTCCGGCCGGACGCCAATCGGTGCAAAACCGCCCGATCAGATAGAGGATCAGGGACATCTGCGGCGCGAAGACTTCCGGCAAGTTGAAGCGATCGAGATAGGCCGGATTGTACCGGGCAAAGGTGGCGCGGAACAGAACGGCCTGCAGGCGGCCGGCCTCTTGCTCCGACAGAAGCGCCCGGCCTTTCTTGGTCAGCTTGAAAAACTCTTTTTCGCCGCGCGCGAGCCCCGCGAGCTTGAGTACGGCATGCAGATACATGGCGGGAGGAAAGTCGCTTTCGTTGACCGCCTTGCGGACAGAGGAGAATCTGTCGGCATCGTAGCCGTCCCACCTGAAACGCTCCATCAGCGTTTCGACGAGCTTGCGATTCAGGTTTCCCCTCGCGGTCAGCTTCGTGTCATTGCCCTCCAGTTCCGTCATCAGGATGCGGGCATTGGGCAGCACCGTGGTGCCGGCAAGAGCGGCAAACGGCAGATCGTCCCGTATCCGGCATGGGCCGTTGCCGTCGAGCCTGTCTTCCACGAAGGCGTAAAATTGTTGCCCGGTCAGCTTGACGATGCCGGCGGTCATGGTGCCATCCTCCCAACCCGGAGTGTATATCTCGGGTCCGCGGCCCTCCATAATATTTGCTTCACCGGTCCGCCTTGTATCTCATCGAATCGCCGTTGGCGGTAAAATGCCGGCGGCGGTGGCGGGCGGGAGACCGATACCTCCTTGGTCTTGAAGACCGGGGGTGAGCGAGGCTCACCGCCTACGCCAAGAACGAGCGGGCCGATTTGAGCCAGCAGGATCGCAATGACTTCCGGCGGCTTACGGCGTTGCTGGTCGGGAGATTCAAGAGGAGAAAGCCATGAGCAAGGTTGCCGACAGTATCCGACGGGGCCTTCGGGAAGCGGTGACCTATGCCGAGCGGAAGGTGGACGAGAGCGCCTATCGCGTCCATGTGCCCGTGAAGATCGACGTGAAGGCAATCCGGGCCAGTTTAGACATGACGCAGGAAGAGTTCGCGGGCCGGTTCGGGTTCAGCGTCAACACGCTGCGTCATTGGGAACAGGGTTCGCGCCAGCCGGAGGGGCCGGCGCGGGCTTACCTTCTCGTCATCGAACGCGCGCCCAAGGCAGTCCAAAAAGCCTTGCAGGCCGTTTAATGCGCTGCCGCCGAGTTCGAGACTATCGTGATGGAGTCCTTCGTCGTCTTCCTGCCCAATGCCGACGATAAACTCCAATCTTACCATAACCGCTTGTTCGCAAAGGCATGGCCGGAACCGGTCTTCAGGTAATGTTCAAACTCCCGTGCGCGGCGTTTCTCGGCAAAAGCGTGATAGCCGACCAGCTTCCACGGTTTGTATTTTGATGTATGAACGGAACCACCCGTGTTGTGCGCGACGATGCGTTTTCGCGGATCTGCGGTAAAACCGATGTATCGTTGTTCGGGAAATGCCTCGCTCCGGATAAGATAGACATATTGCATGTGATGTCTCCTTCACCGGCCCTCCTTTGCTAAAGCTGCGGAGGGCAGCCTTCGCGTTTTTGTTTGCCGGCTTACACCCACGGCGTAAGCCAGCCGAAGCTTTAGCGAAGGCTGGCGGAGGGGGAGGGATTCGAACCCTCGATAGGCTTTTGACCTATACACGCACTCCAGGCGTGCGCCTTAGACCGCTCGGCCACCCCTCCGCTCTCGCGCGACACTACATGATCCGATTGTAGACTGGCGACGGCTCCCGCGCTATTCGCCGGCCCTGGCGTAGGATCGCGCCGGGGCGGCTTCCTGCTCTTCGGCGGCCCACCGGCGCGCCACGTCGTTGAGGGCGTCGAGCGCTTGGCGCAGTTCCTGGCCACGGGCCGTCATGCCATAGGTCACCCGTGGCGGGATCGTCGCTTCGTAGTCGCGGTAGATGACCCCGGCCGCCGCCAGCGTCCGCAGCCGTCCGGTGAGGACCTTCGCGGAAATGCCCGGCACGCGCCGCTTCAAATCGCCGAACCGCGTCGGCCCGTTACCGCACAACACCCAGATGATGTAGCTCGTCCAGGGACCCATCATGAGTCGCAACAGCGAATCCATCGGGCATCCGACCGGGCTTCGGGGCATGCGCATGGGAAGCTCCCTTACTTTCGTCTTCATATCGATATACTAAAGTGGACCAGGTTTCACCTGGAAACTGACTTCGCGGCCGGCTGGTTGCGCCAGCGGACAATCCGGTTAATCTGGTATCGTATTGACGCAAAGGAGATCTCGGATGCGCTTTCTGCGATGGCTGGTGCAGGCCGTAGGCTGGATTCTGGTCGCGGCGGCGTTTCTTGTTGCGGTCCGCGAGGGCTGGGCCTGGCTGGAGACCGGCAGCTGGAAGTTCGTGCCGGCCGGCAAGCTGTGGTTCGATCTGCACAAGGGCAGCCTGCAGCTGATCCAGCCGGCGATCGAGCGTCACCTCTGGCCGTTCCTGTGGAATCCGATCCTGTTCACGGTCCTGCAATGGCCGGCCTGGGCGGTACTCGGCGTTCCGGGGATCCTGCTCGCCCTTTTGCCCGGCGCAAGGCGGCGGCGTATCTTCAAGTCTTAGATCGAAGGACGATCCATGCAGACGCACCAATATCGCACGGCAAGAAGCATTGGAAAGTTGATCGCCGCCATCGGCTGGATCGCAATTGTTCTGGCTGTCGGGTTAGCGGCTCTGGCGATGTTGGGGCTGGGTCGAATGGGTGGGGTTGGGCCCATGATGGGGGCTATGGGCCTGCCGCTGGCACTCGGACTGGCAGTCGGCGGTCTGTTCCTGGTTGGGCAGGGGCAATTGGTCCAAGCGGCCGCCGACACGGCGCGCGATACGGGCCGAGCCGTCGAGGTGCTCGAACAGATCCAGACGTCTCTGAGTGCGAGCTTTCGCGAGACGTCCGCATCCCCCGAACTGCGCGGGCTAACCGCCGACCAATCGATCAGTCATCGCCGATCTTGAGCGCGGCGATGAAGGCCGATTGCGGAATTTCGACATTGCCGTACTGGCGCATCCGCTTCTTGCCCTCTTTCTGCTTGTCGAGCAGCTTGCGCTTGCGCGACACGTCGCCGCCATAGCATTTGGCGGTCACGTCCTTGCGCATCGCGCTGATGGTCTCGCGGGCGATGACGCGCCCGCCGATCGCCGCCTGGACCGCGATCTTGAACAGCTGCCGCGGGATCAATTCCTTGAGCCGCACGCAGAGCGCGCGGCCCCGCGATTCGGCGACATGGCCGTGGACGATGCAGGACAGCGCATCGACCGCCTCGGCGTTGACCAGGATCGTGAGCTTGACCAGTTGCCCCTCCTGGTAGGAGTCCAGCTGGTAGTCGAAGCTGGCATAGCCGCGCGACACCGATTTCAAGCGGTCGTGGAAGTCGAACACCACTTCGTTCAAGGGCAGCCGATAGGTCAGCATGGCGCGGCTGCCGGCATAGGTGCGGTCGAGCTGCACGCCGCGGCGGTCCTCGCAGAGCTTGAGGATGGGACCGAGATAGTCCGACGGCACCAGGATGGTGGCCTTGATCCACGGCTCCTCGATATGGTCGATGCGCACCGGATCGGGCAAATCGGCGGGATTGTGCAGTTCGAGAATATCGCCGTTGGTGAGATGGACGCGGTAGACGACACTGGGCGCGGTGGTGATGAGCTCCAGGTTGAACTCGCGCCGCAAGCGCTCCTGCACGATCTCGAGATGAAGCAGGCCGAGAAACCCGCAGCGGAACCCGAAGCCCAGCGCGGCGGATGTCTCGGGCTCGAATTGAAAGCTGGCGTCGTTGAGGCGCAATTTCGCCAGGCTCTCGCGCAGCTGCCCGTACTCGGCGGCATCGACCGGAAACAAGCCGCAAAAGACCACCGGCACCGAGGGCTTGAACCCCGGCAGCGCCTCCGCCATAGGACGCCGGTCCTCGGTGATGGTGTCGCCGATCTTGCAGTCGGCCACCTCCTTGATGCCGGCGGTCAGGAATCCGACCTGGCCGGGCCCCAGCTCGGCCGCCGTTTCCGGCTTGGGGGTGAAGAAGCCGACCCGATCCACCTCATGGGCGGCGCCGGTGGACATGAGGCGTATCTTCGTGCCGGCCTTGACGTGCCCATCCTTGACGCGCAACAGGATCACGACGCCGAGATAGGCGTCATACCAGCTATCCACCAGCAACGCCTTCAAGGGCGCGTTGCCGTCGCCTTTGGGCGCCGGCAGGCGCTCGACCAGCGCTTCGAGAACTTGATCGACATGAAGCCCGGTCTTGGCCGAGATCGCAACCGCGCCGGAAGCGTCGAGGCCGATCACGTCCTGGATCTGCTGCTTCACCCGTTCCGGCTCGGCCGCCGGCAGGTCGATCTTGTTGAGGACGACGATGATCTCGTGGTTGTTGTCGATCGCCTGATAGACGTTGGCGAGCGTCTGCGCCTCGACCCCTTGGGTCGCGTCGACGACGAGCAGCGAGCCTTCGCAGGCGGCGAGGCTGCGGCTGACTTCATACGAGAAATCGACGTGCCCCGGCGTGTCCATCAGGTTGAGTTCGTAGCTCCGGCCGTTCTTGGCGCGGTAGGCGAGGCGCACGGTCTGCGCCTTGATGGTGATGCCGCGCTCGCGCTCGATCTCCATGGTGTCGAGCACCTGGTCGCGCATCTCGCGGGCGCTCAGGCCCCCGCAAAGCTGGATCAGGCGGTCGGCCAGCGTCGACTTGCCATGGTCGATATGGGCGATGATCGCGAAGTTGCGGATGTGGGAAAGGTCGGTCATGGATGCCGGCGGACCTTATCGGAAGATCGCCGCAATTCAACCGGATACGATCCCGCCGCGGGTCTTGGCTTGGCGCCGGCCGCCGCCGGGCCGATGGGTCGCGCGGAGTCCCGGACCCGCCGCTCCGCCTCGCGGATTGGACGAGGCGAGCAGCGGGGTCGCGAAAATCGGGTTAGACGGACTCTTTCAGTTCCTTCGAGGCGCGGAAAGCGACCTTCTTCGAGGCCTTGATCTTGATCGGCTCGCCGGTGGCCGGATTGCGGCCCATGCGCGCCTGGCGCTTGCGCACCTGGAAGATGCCGAGGCCCGGAAGGCGGATCTTGTCGCCTTTTTTCAAGTGCTTGCCGATCGCGGCGATGAAGCCTTCGATCACTTCGGTCGACTGCTTCTTCGTCAGCTCGTGCTTTTCCGCCAAGCTGGCGGTGATGGCGCGAAGCGTAACGGTGTTAACTTTTGGTGCCTTTGCCGTGTCTGCCATTTTCATGTCCCCTGATTGACTGGCGAATGATTCGAATGTCGCTTGGCCTACCCGACCGGGCGTTCGACCGGCGCGCCCGAGTCGTCACTGAACCTAGAGATAGTAGCCCAACATGCGATAAAACGCTACTTCTTGTAAAGAGGCCGATAGCGATCTGTCCAGGCAAAATCGAGGGGCAACTCTGCTAGCTTCGCAAGGCAGCGCCGGTCGCCTTGGCCGCGGCGGCGATGATGGCTTGGCCGACGGCCTCGATTTCCGCCTCGGTCATGGTCCGGTCGCCCGCCTGGAGCGTGACCGCGATGGCCACGGACTTCTTGCCCTCGGGCACGCCGGGCCCGGTATAGACGTCGAAGAGGAGGGCGCCGGCAACGAGCGCCTTGTCGGCCTGCCTGACCGCCCGCAGCAGTTTCTCGGCCGGCACCGAGTCATCGACCACGAAGGCGAAATCGCGCTCCACCGGCTGGAACGGCGACGCCTTCAACAGCGGACGCTGCGCGCCCTTGCCGCGTGGGCCGGGCACCCGGCCGAGGACGATCTCGAAGGCGGCCGCCGTCCCATCGAGGCCGAATGTCTTGAGCAGGCGCGGATGCAGCTCGCCGAAACAGCCGAGAATCGCCGGCCCCTGCTTGAGCGTGCCCGAACGGCCCGGATGATACCAGGACGGCGCCCGCGATTCGGTCTGCACCGCGTCGGCGCCGATGCCGCAGCCGGCCAAAATCGCCAGCGCGTCGGCCTTGGCGTGGAATGCGTCCACGACCCGCGGCTTCTCGGCCCAGTGGCGGGGGCCCGTCTTGCCGCAACGAATCCCGGCGGCGACCAGCGCCTGGCCTTCGGCCGTCGGGTCGGCGTATTGCGGCCCGACCTCGAACAGCGCCGCGTCTTCCATCCCGCGCTGGGCGTTGCGCAAGGCCGCGTCGATCAGGTTGGGCAGGATCGAGGGCCGCATGACATCGAGCTCGGCGCTGATGGGATTGACCAGCCTGACGGACGGGCGCCCATCCTCGAACGGCGCCGCCTTCACCGACGACATGAAGGAATAGGTGACCGCCTCCACCAGGCCGCGCCCCGCGAGGATGCGCTTCACCAGCCCGGCGCGGGCCTGCGCCCGTGTCAGCGCCGGCGCCGGCAAGGCGCCGGCCCGCGGCAGCGACAGCGGCCGAATCTCGTCGAACCCCTTTACCCGCAGCACTTCCTCGACCAAATCGGCTTCGCCTTCGACGTCGGCGCGCCAGGACGGCACGCCGCAGGCAAGAAGCCCGTCGCCCTCGCGCGCGACGGTGAAACCGAGCGCTTCCAGGATGCGCGCCTGTTCGGCTTCGGCCATGTCGAGGCCGCCGAGCCCGGCCGCGCGACCGTTGCGCAAGGTGACGAGGCGCCGCCATTCCGGCATGGCGCCGGCGCTGACCGGGTGGCTCGCCTCGCCGCCGCAAATCTCATGGATGAGGCGCGCCGCGACCTCGGCGCCCCAATCCGCCGACACCGGATCGACGCCGCGCTCGAAGCGGTAGCGCGCGTCGCTCTCGATGCCGAGCCGACGTCCCGCCGAGGCCACGCGGCGCGGATCGAACAGCGCCACTTCGAGGAAGACCTCGGTGGTTTCGGGCGCGCAGCCGCTAAGCGCCCCGCCCATGACGCCGCCGATGCCCTGCACGCCGGCCGCATCGGCGATGACCGCCATGTCGGGATCGAGAATGTAGATCTTGCCGTCGAGCGCCGCCACGGCCTCGCCCGCGCGCGCGAAGCGCATGGTGAGATCGCCGGCGAGCTTCTTGGCGTCGAACACGTGCAGCGGCCGGCCGAGGTCATGGGTCGCGTAGTTGGTGATGTCGACCAGCGCCGAGATCGGCCGCAGACCGATGGCCGTCAGGCGGTCCTGCATCCATTTCGGGCTCGGCCCATTCTTGACGCCGCGGAAATAGCGCCCGACGACATAGGGGCAGGAATCGCCTTCCCCGTGCGGGAAATCGCGGTGCCACTTGAGCGGGCTTTCGAAGCTGCCTGGAACCGGCGACAGGTCGCGGGTCCGAAGCCGGCCCACGCCGGCGGCGGCCAGGTCGCGGGCGATGCCGGCCAGCCCCAGGCAATCGGCGCGGTTGGGGGTCACCTTCGCGTCGAACACCGGATCGTCCAGGCCGAGGATCGCGGCGAAGGGCGTGCCGACGGCCGCGTCGGCCGGCAACTCGATGATGCCGTCATGCTCGTCGCCCAAACCCATCTCGCGCATCGAACACAGCATGCCGTTCGATTCCACGCCCCGGATCACGCCCTTCCTCAATTCCATGTTCGTGCCCGGAATGCGGCTGCCGACCGGCGCGAACACCGCCTTCATGCCGGTGCGGGCATTCGGGGCGCCGCACACGACCTGGACCGTGCCGTGGATCGTTTCGACGACGCAGAGGCTGAGCTTGTCGGCGTTGGGGTGGCGTTTGGCCTCGGTCACGTAGGCGACGGTGAAGGGGGCCAGCGCTTTCGCCCGGTCGTCGATGCGTTCGACCTCGAGCCCCAGCATGGTGAGCGCCCTTGCGATCTCGTCGGCCGTGGCGCCGGTTTCGAGATGATCCTTCAGCCAGGAGAGCGTGAACTTCATCGCGCCAGCCCGCCGGTGAGCGTGGGCACGTCGAAGCCTGCGAACCCGTAATGCCGCAGCCAGCGCAGATCGCCTTCGAAGAACGTGCGCAGGTCGGGGATGCCGTATTTCAGCATGGCGATGCGCTCGATGCCCATGCCGAAGGCGAAGCCCTGGTAGCGCGTGGGGTCGATGCCGCAGATGGCGAGAACCTTCGGGTGCACCATGCCGCAGCCGAGAATCTCCAGCCAATCGTCGCCGGCGCCGATCTTCAACTCGCCGCCTTTGCGCGAGCAGCCGATATCGACCTCCGCCGAGGGCTCGGTGAACGGGAAGAAGCTCGGCCGGAAGCGCAATTTGAGATCGGCTACCCCGAAATAGGCGCGGCAGAAATCGGTGAGACAGCCCTTGAGGTGCCCCATATGGGTGGTCTCGTCCACGACCAGCCCCTCGACCTGGTGGAACATGGGCGTGTGGGTCATGTCCGAATCGCTGCGATAGGTGCGCCCCGGCGCGATGATGCGCAACGGCGGCTTCGTCGACTGCATGGCGCGGATCTGCACCGGCGAGGTGTGCGTGCGCAGCACGCGCGTGATGTTGCTTTCCCCAGCGTCGAGGGGACCGCTTGCTCCGCCGCGGGCATCGGGGTTGGCGGGGCGGCCGATGCTCGCGGCGTCAACGTAAAAAGTATCGTGCATCTGCCGGGCCGGATGCTCGGGCGGAATGTTGAGGGCGGTGAAGTTATGAAAATCGTCCTCGATGTCCGGGCCCTCGGCGACGCTGAAACCCATCTCGCCGAAGATGGCGACGATCTCGTCCAGCGTCTGGGTGATGGGATGGAGCCGCCCCTCGCGTTCGGGCCGCGCCGGCAGGGTGACATCGATGCGGTCGGCGGCGAGCCGGGAATCGAGCTCCGCGTCGGTAAGCGCCAAGGCGCGCGCTTCGATCGCGGCCGCGATCTCGAGTTTAAGCGCGTTGCGCCGCGTACCTTCCTCGCGCCTCTCCTCGTGGGCGAGTTCCGCCACGGATTTCAGCAGCAGCGTGATCTCGCCCTTTCGCCCCAGCGCCTCGACCCGGACCGCATCGAGCGCCGCACCTGAGTCGGCGGCGCCGATGGCCGCGGTCCATTTCCGCTTGAGGCTTTCCAAATCCTGCATGGGGTCTCATCCGCTGGAAACAATGGAAAGGGGCCGAAATCGGCTCGGCCCCTCCTAATCCTATTCGAGTTCCATGAGCATCAGATTGAGGGCGCTGGTCAATAGGGTCTGCGGGCGGCCATCGACCAGCATGCGTTCGAGCGCGACCCGGCTCGTTCGCCTATCGTTCAGGAATTCGAAGATGATGCGCCGTTTCTGGCCGGTCCGCGTCAGGCGGTCGATGGTGCCGGTGACGAGGATGATGTCGTCACTGTCCTCGGCGAAAGGCCGGGCGTCCCATAGGACGGTGCCGCGCGTGCCGGCGATCTGCTTGACGAGTTCCTCGTTGCTGGTGCCGGGCACCGATTGGGCGCGCTTCACCGCGTCGATGTCGGCGGAATAGTCGGCGCAAGAGCCGAGCCCGGCGGCGAGGCCGGCCAAAAGAACCGCGCGGGCGAGCCAGCCTAATGAATGCAATTCCGCGAAACACTCCCGTTCCAAGGTCATTGTCATCGCCGGGCTTGACCCGGCGATCCAGTATTCACGCGCTCATTGAGCGCCTTGCTGGATGCCCGCGTCAAGCGCGGGCATGACAACGAAGGAGGCAAACGTCAGACTCGATCCAAGAGCAAGCGCGAAAAGCACCTCTCGAATCGCTATCCGGCGAGCGCTCCCTTGGCCCGCTCGACCAGCGCCTTGAAGGAATCGGGTTCGAGCGATGCCAGGTCGGACATGACCTTGCGGTCGAGCAGGATGCCCGCGAGCTTGATGCCGGCGATGAATTGGGAATAGGTGAGCCCGTTCAGCCTCGCGCCGGCGTTGATGCGCTGGATCCAAAGCCCGCGGAAGTCGCGCTTCTTGCGCCGCCGGTCGCGATAGGCGTAGCGCAGGCCCTTCTCGACCTTTTGCAGCGCGATGCGATAGTTGGTCGAGGACCGGCCGCGATACCCAGCGGCCATGTCGATGATCTTCTTGTGGCGGGCGTGCGATGTCGTCCCGCGCTTGACGCGTGCCATGGCCGTTTCTCCTTCAACCGTTGGGCAGGAAGCTTTTCTTAACCACCTTGGCGTCGCGCTCGGACATGATTTCCGAGCCGCGGTGCTGGCGCTTCATCTTCTGCGGGCGGTTGACGAGGCCGTGGCGCTTGCGCGACGGGTTCATCCGCACCTTGCCGGTGCCGGTGAGCGAGAAGCGCTTCTTGGCGCCGCTCTTGGTCTTCATCTTGGGCATTTCATAAGTCCTTGATCTGGGCCGGTCATGGCCGGTTTCATGAGGCGCCGGCTTGGGGCATGCCCGTTTAGCCCATGGCCCGAGCGCCTTCGGAGAGGCCGGGTTATAGCGACGGGGCCGGGGAAACGCAAGCGGGGGGAAAGGGATGCTGATAATCTCTGAGGTCGACTCATTGCGGACGTTCTCAGGAGAGCGGGATCATTGCATCAGGGTACTTGCACGTCCCGCACCTGAAAATTTGTACCGCGTAATGTCAAATGCATCTGACGCTGTCCAGGCGGCAGGTTGATTGCACAGTCTCGGAGTCGACAGGAAGGTTGGGCGGCAACGGTCCTGCGCTAAGTAAGGCGGTGCTGACCGTTTGAATCCGGAAACCACCGTTCCGCGTTCGCTAAGAGTTCGTCAAGGCTCGTCTGTACCGCCGGTGATGTGTCCATCTCGACCAGCGTATACGGTGCCGCTATCGCTGCATCCTTGACCGAACCGCCAAGGTGATAGGTTCGACCATCGACCTGGAGATACCGGTCGTGCACATCGGCTGCGGCTAGAAGACGGTAGGTCTCCGGCCTTTCCCGTGCGAGCAGAGAAGAAACGGAGACCACACGATCTCGTCGGAGAATGCCACTGGCGTCACTTTTGGGCGGCTCAAGTAGGCTCTTTCTCGTCAGGAGTACGATTTCGGCTGACGGGGGAACTTCACATAAGTAACGATAAAAGACATCGCTATTGAGGTATGGATCGAAAAGATGGATACCGCTACGAGCGGAGGCACACAGAGCACGCAGCTGCAAGTAAGCGGAGAACGGGGAGCCGCCAGGAACGATGACGTCCGGATCGTCGGCCGGAATCGCTTGGATCGCCTCGGTGCAGTGAAGGATCAACTCTTGAAAAGTTGTGAGCAAATGCTGACCACTTGCACCCTGTTCAACCTGCTGAAAAATTGCTCCAAATCTATTCACAGCTCTTCGTGACCGAGTGTATTCGGCTTCCAGGCGTAGGCCGGGCAATTCGCAGAACCGACTGAGTTCGTTATGATACTGACTGACGTCCCTGTTGAATTGCGCCCGCACGTACGGCATATGACGCTGCATATCACCACCTTCGCTGACTAATCGACGGGTTGGATCCACCAGAAGACCCAATCCGACCAGCAGATGCTGTTTCATTTGGGTTCGAGTCACGGTCGCCACCTACCATAGTTGCCAGAGTCAGAGCACTGATACCCCTTAACCATTCTCAGCCCTTTGCACGCGGAGTCCCATGAAGAGCAATCTCCCATCCCCGCGCCAGCCGGCATGCTTCTTCGATTGATAGAGGATGTGCGGCTTGCCTGTTGAGATGTAAGGCAGCAAAACCGGCCTGAGGGCTTATGAAAGCGATCCCTGACAGATGAGCAATGGCCTGCGTGACGGTCACTGTGGGCGGTAGCGAGTTGTCAAAGGTCGATGCCTGAGCAGCGTTCGTTACCTCTGTCTCAAAAAGGTGTGTCGCGATTCGGTTTGCGAGGTCTCGAAGACTGCCAAATATATTGATTTTTAGGAGCGAGGAACCAATCCCATCTGGAAGGACGAAAATGAGGATGTAAGTAGCGTCGGTAGCAAATTGCGACGCGTATTGAAGAGGAACCCACCTGTTCTCATGGGCGAGAGCGACCGGATCGTATTCATGCTCGGCAAACCGGGCGCCAGGGCCTTTCTTACGCTTTCTGACGGTCCACTGGAGCGCTGGAATGTCAAGCTGTTCAGCACTTGCTAGCGTCACTAGGTGGTGTCTCAAGGGAACGAAGGCTTCGGCATTTACGGCGTCTGGACCATGATTGCCCGATCCGTCGATCGTGAAAGTGTATCCCGGAAACTTCGATTCCAGCCGACGCGCGAAGGTCGCACGCAGATCGGGTTCAAAACCGAAGGACTTGATTTCGAAGAAGACGGGGTGAGCCAGAACGTCGATGCGGCCATCAAGATCGATCTCGCGCCCGCGCAGTGTGGCTGCGTGCGCCACTTCAGGTTCAAAAGAAGTCCCTTGATCGATTAGCCAGCCGTAACCTTGCAGTTGTGCCAGGTAGCCAGACGCTGTGGATTCTTGTGTGAGGTTCTTGAAGAGCGTTGTGACGAGGCATGGTCGCACGCCAGTGATTGATCTAACATGGGCAAGCACGCCCGCTAAGCTTGCTGCGATGGCCTTACTATTCGCAAGGCTATAAGTAATTGGAGTTTCTAATGTGATCGGTACATCTGGAAGCGCATCTATGCCGGTCGAGGACAGAGATGGTTGCAGGCGAATCAACTCGCGAGCAAACTGCATTCGGCTTCCCATACGTGTCATAAGCTAAGTCGCCGAAAAAAAGATTGACCAGGCGCATTGTGACAAAGGCCTCCGCTTTCCTCTGAAAGATCGCATCGGTGTCAGGATTGATCGATTGACGCTCAATCTGCTCCCCCGCAAATGACGACTTCGTTCGCACCGGACCCCGAAAGCACAAGTCTTGCGATGGAAGAGTGATATTCATAGCCGCCTAAGACCCGCATTAGCTGACTCCCATGGCGCTCGATCACTACATCTCCCAGGTCCATCTTAGGCGGTTCTACTCTCCCGCCCTGGACGGCCTTATGTACGCCATGCGCAAGAGTGACCTTAAACGGTTCACGCCGAACGCCAAAGCTGTTTGCTGCATCAACGAAGGCAATACCAATGAATATCTAGACCAACTTCGCGCCATAGAGGAATTTCTAATACCCGTTGAGAGCCGCTATAACGCTGCGGTTTCCGCACTTGAATCGGGGCAACCCGATCAGGAAGCCATCTATGTCGTGGCCGGCTTCGTGAGCTATGTCCTGACCTGTTCGCCGGCTGCTATGCGAATCAATTCAGGGCCATTGAAGGCCAACTTAGAGGCAACCGCAAAGCTTCTGGAAGCGATGGGAGCCATACCTCCGCCGCCGCCAGCCCTTGGTGGCAAGGACTTCACCGAGCTTCTGGAGTCGGGCAAGGTCATGTTTAGAATCGACCCTAAATATCCGCAGGCGGTTGGCATTTCGAGCATTCTTCATCGGGTCGCGATGTTCGGCAATTTCAAATGGGACATTCTCATCAACGAACACGAGGATTGCCCCTTCTTCACGAGCGATTTTCCCGTGGGCAATGAACAATCGCCTTGCGGTCGCGTATTGAATCGTATTGTTCCTCTTACACCGACAATCGCAATCCGCATCCAACCGAATATCGAACTTAATCGTGATGACGCCAATTTTGAATTTCGCCACTTCTCTTCCAAGCGGCGGAATGTGAAACGTCACGAAGCGGTCAGTGTCAACCGACTCTTGGTCCGGTCGGCAGAGGACACAGTGTTCTTTCGAGACGATCACTCGTGGGTCCCTGGCTTCATTGAGAAGAATCGCCATTTCCGAGTCGAGACGGAAACGACTGAAATTCCACTGCCACACGGGAGCGCGCAGTGGTCACGACAAGAAGTAAAGCCCTTCCGGCACTCCTAGCTTGAACTGGGCTGTTACGGATAGGTCAAGACTCATTGCGCGATGGGATTCTCCGCTCCTGGCATTGAGCGGACATGCCTGAAACCGAGGCAGTGCCAAGACTGCATGACGATCAATCTTTAGCGCAAGAACCGGATAGCCCGCCGGGCGCCGCCGCGCCAAATTGCCTGTCCTGACAACGTACCCGCGAAAGGCCCGCCGCACCATGCCGCCGATCCAATTCGTCTCCATGCCGACCGACGAGGCGCTGGCGTTCCAGGCCGGCGCCGGGGACGCGAACGGCCAGGCGCCGGAGCGCCACGTCTCGGACGGCGGCGGCGTCCCCTGCCGGCATTGCCAGGCCGATGTCGCGGCGGGCGCGCCCTATCTCATCCTCGCCTACCGGCCGTTTCCCCGGGCGCAGCCCTACGCCGAGATTGGGCCGATATTCCTGCACGCGGAACCCTGCCCGCGCTATCCGCCGACCGGCGCCGTGCCGCCCATGTTCCTCTCGCGCGAACGCTACCTCGTCAAGGGCTACGGCCGGAACGACCGGATCGTCTACGGAACCGGGCGGATCGTCGCTTCGGCGGACGTCGCCGAGGCGGCCGCCTCGATCCTGGAGCGCGCCGGCGTTGCTTACGTCCATGCGCGCTCCGCCCTCAACAACTGCTTCCAATGCCGCATCGAACGTTCTTGAACTAAGGAGCGCCCGCGCCATGATGTCCCTCGAAGCCATGCCCCGATCCAAGCCCACCGCCCGCGCCGACCGCGACATCGCCATCGTCGCCGAGGCGTGCCGCTACATCGAGGCGCGGACGGGCGAGGATGGCGAGGACGGCCCGGTGAGCCTGGCCGAGCTCGGGCGCCACTGCGCCATGAGCCCCTTTCATCTCCAGCGCCTGTTCAAGCGCGTCATGGGCGTGACGCCCCGCCAATATGCCGATGCGCGGCGCCTCCAACGCCTGCGCGCGGGGCTGCAGGAAGGCGAAGGCGTGGCGGCGGCCACCTATGGCGCCGGCTTCGGCTCGTCGAGCCGCGTCTATGAGCGCGCCGGCCCGCTGCTCGGCATGACCCCGGCCACCTATGCCAAGGGCGGCAAGGGCGCCCGCATCGCCTATTCGATCGCCGATAGCGAACTCGGCCGGCTGCTGGTGGCGGCGACCCCTCGCGGCGTGTGCTTCGTCGCCATCGGCCGCGACGACGCCAAGCTGGTGAAGGAACTTATTCAGGAATTCCCCGCCGCCGACGCCATGACCGAGGACGATTCGGCGCTCGGCGGCGCGGTCAATGCGATCCTCGCGCATCTCGACGGCAAGACGCCGCATGTGGATCTGCCGCTCGACATCCGCGCCACCGCGTTCCAGCGCCAGGTGTGGCAGACGCTGGCGCGAATTCCGCCGGGCGAGACGCGCAGCTATGGCGACATCGCGCGCGCGCTGGGCAATCCCGGCGCTGCCCGCGCCGTCGGGGGCGCCTGCGCCGCCAACCCGGTCGCGCTCGTGGTCCCCTGTCATCGCGCGCTGCCCCAAACCGGCGGGACCGGCGGCTATCGCTGGGGCGGCGACGTGAAATCGGCCATTCTGGGTAAGGAAAAAATGCATAAGCCGAGGGCTGCGGCGGCCGGTTCCCGGGCGCCGTGAAGGTCTCTTGCCGGGGGCCGCGCGGTATGGTTAGTCAGTCGTCATGGCCGCCCCCCGCAAACCCGTCCTCCGCCGCCGCGCCGATCCGATCGTCAAGAAAAAGATCGAGCCTCGTCAACAGGTTAGCCTGGAGGCGGGCGGCGGGCGCGTGATCGCCAACGACCATCTGGAAGTGGCCGACCGGCGCCTGCCGCTGGTCTTTCTCCAGAACAAGCGGGCGCGGCGCATCATTCTGCGGCTCGACCACGGCAAGGCCCGCATCGTGGTGGTGCTGCCCACGCGCGCCACGCGCAAAGAGGGCCACCGCTTCCTGCTCCAGAACAAGGGCTGGATTCGCGAGCGCCTCGAGCTCATGCCCCCGCGCGAGCGCTTCCGCCACGGGGCCGTCATCCCGTTCATGGGGGTCGAACATCGCATCCGCCACCGCCCTCGCGCCGTGCCGGGCATCTGGCGCGAAGACAACACGATCCACGTCGGCGGCCCGCGCGAACAGGTGTCCAAGCGCGTCGAGAACTGGCTGAAGCGCGAGGCGCGCCGCGAACTCGAGCGCCGCGCCCAGGTGAAGGCCATGCGCATCGACCGGACCATCACCGGCTTGACGCTGCGCGATCCGCGCAGCCGCTGGGGCAGCTGCACCCCCGAAGGCGTGCTGTCGTTCTCCTGGCGGCTCATCATGGCGCCGCGCCCGGTCATCGATTACGTGGTCGCGCATGAAGTGGCGCATCTGAAGGAGCTCAATCACGGCGGACGGTTCTGGAAGCTGACCGACACGCTGACGCGCCACATGGAATCCTCGCGCGGCTGGCTGCTCCAGAGCGGGCCGTCGCTTCACCGCTACGGCTGAGGAACCCGACATGACCGGACAACTCGAAGGCCGGCGCGCGCTGGTCACGGGAGCCTCGCGCGGCATCGGCAAGGCGATCGCCACGCTCTTCGCCGCCGAAGGCGCCATGGTCGCGATCCATCACCACCCCGAACAGCAACGGCAGGCCAAGGATGCGGCGGCGGCGATCGGTGGCAAGGCCCTCACGGTCGAGGCGGACCTCCTGGACGAAGCCCAGATCGAGCGCATGGTCGAGGAGGCGGTCTCGCGCCTCGGCGGCCTCGACATCCTCGTCAACAACGCCGGCGTGATGCTGGAGCGCCCGTTGTTCGAAACCACGTCCGCCGATTTCGACCGGGTCGTGGGCGTAAACCTGCGCGCCGTCTTCCTCGTCGGGCGCGAGGCCATTCGTCCGATGGCGCGGGCCAAGAGCGGCCGGGTGATCAACATCGCCTCCGAGCTTGGCATTCTCGGGCGCGCCGGCTTTTCGGCCTATTGCGCCTCGAAGGGCGGAGTCATCGCGCTGACCCGCGCCTGGGCGCGCGAATTCGGGCCGGACATCCTGGTGAATTCGATCGCGCCCGGACCGATCGACACCGACATGCTGAGCCTCGCCGTCATGAGCGCCGAGTGGATCGCCAGGGAGACCGACATTCCGCTGCGCCGTGTCGGAAAGCCTGGGGAGATCGCGTCCACGGCCCTCTTCCTCGCCGGTCCCGGCGCCAGCTACATCACCGGCCAGTGCCTCGGCCCCAATGGCGGCGCGGTCATGACCTGAAGGCGGCCTTATCCGCCGGTCGAAAGAAACCGGCGCCCCCCGCCCTCCAGGACCAGGCAGGTGAGGCGCCCGGAATAAAACGCCCCGGTGTCGATGCCGATGCGGTTCGCGCGCATCTCCGGCTCGGGCACCGGCGTATGGCCGTGCACCACGACCGCGCCATGATCGCCGGTCCAGCCCAGGAACGGCTCGCGGATCCATAAGAGATCCGCGGGCGCCTGACGGTCGAGAGGCACCCCCGGCCTGATCCCGGCGTGCACGAAGAGATAATCGCCTTCCCGATGCTCGAGGGCGAGACCTTCGAGGAACGCACGGTGCGCAGGGGGCAGGCGCTTGCCGAACGCGCGTTGCGCCTTGCCGGGATCGACATCGTCCGCCGCCACGCCATAGCTTCGAAGCGTCGCGTCCCCGTCATTCATGAGCCAAATTCCTCCGGCGCCGCCGTCGAGGAAACGCAGCAGCAGATCCTCGTGATTGCCCTTGAGGTGAACGGACTGGAATCCGGCGAGCGGCGCGCCGATGAGACGGTCGAGCACGCCCCTGGAATCGGGCCCGCGATCCACATAGTCGCCCAAATGGACGATGACCCGCCGCTCCACGGGCCGGGCGCGCGCGTCGATCTCGATCAGGCGATGCAGCTCGGCCAACAGATCGCCGCGCCCATGAATGTCGCCGATGGCGTAGACGATGGTGTCGTCGGGAGCTCTAGGACGATTGTCCCGTTCCACCGAACCGCGCCTCAAACGGCGCCCGCGCGCCGGATCTCCGACCAAAGCTGGCGCCCGCCGCGATTATCCAAGTAGTTGACCAGCGCCACGACCGCGCGCCGGTCATAGGCCCGCCCCGATTCCTGGAGCAGGGCGGCCACGGCCTCGTCGAGATCGAGCGCCTGGCGATGGGCGCGCCGGCTCGCCATGCCGACGAAGGCGTTGGCGACGGCGACCACGCGCGCGGTGGGCAGAATCGCCTCGCCGGCAACGCCCCCAGGCGACCCGGCTGGCGAGCCGGCGCCGTCCCAACGCAGCATTGCCTGGCGCAAGGTCTCGACCACCGGTCCATCGAACTCGACGTCGCGCAGCAGCTCGGCGCTGGCCTCGATGCCGGCGCGCACCTGGCGCCGCTCGTCGGCGCTCAACGGGGCGTTCCTCGTCAGCATGTCCGCCGGCACCAGGATCTTGCCGAGATTGAGCAGCCTGCCGGCGGTTTCCGCGGTATCGATGTCGCCGGCGTTCATGCCCATTTCAAGCGCGATGGCGCGCGCCGCCTCGGCAACGCGCAGCGAATGATCGGCCGCGAACGGATCGCGCCGGTCGACGACGGCGACGAGCGTGCCGACGAGCTGCTGGAGGATGCGCGCGCGCCGCTCGCGCTCGGTCACCGCCTCGGTGATGTCGCTTTCGACCACCAGCACGCCGGGCGGCATGCCGCTTTCGGCGCCGACGGGAATATGGTCCGACTGCACGATCTTCGTCTTGCCTTCGATCTCGATCCGCGCCACCTCGGTCACCCGATGGCCGCGCTCGAGCGCCCGCATGTTGAGCTCGAGCGCGCGCTTGGCGGCGTCTTGTCCCATCACCGCGGTCATGGACTTGCCGATGAGATCCTCCGTCTCGACCCCGGCGGCGCGCGCCACCTGGATGTTGGCGAAACGGTAGTGCCCGTCCCGGTCGAGAATGTAGATGCTCGTTGGCTGGCTGTCGGTGACGAGGCCGAGAAGGTTGCGTTGCGATTCGAAGCGCCGCGCCAGCGCTTGATAGCGCCGCGCCGCCTCGCTCGCGCGGCGCGAAGAGCCGTGACGCCAGACCGCCAGGACCAGGATCCCGGCCGCCGCGAGGCCGAGCAGAAGCACGCTCAGCAGCCGCGTGCGCCTGGCGTCGCTGTCGGCCAGCGCCTCGGCGCGGTCGGCCTTGTAGAGGAGCGTCCAGGGGACGTTGGTGAAGCCGCGCGCCACCAGCAGCACGCCATGGCCCCGATAATCGACGCGGGCGGCAAAGCCGCCCGGATTATCGAGGGCATAAGCCGCGTCCAGCTCCGGCGTATCGGCCGACAGTTTCAGCGCCAACGCCTGCGTGCCGTCGCCGAGCGGCGACAGGTACTCGACCGCCGCCCCGGCGCGCCGGACCAGCACCGCCTCGGCGCTGACCACGGTCTCGCCGGGCTGGCGCAGCAGCGGGAAGAGTTCGCCGCCGACCTCCTTGACGCCGAGCACATAGCCGATCTGCGAGGCCTGGTCCGGGTCCTCCTGAACCGCGAACACCGGTGCCGCGAACGCCATGGCCGGCTGTCCGGCGCCATTCTGGAAGAGATCCATGATTCCGGTACGCCCGGGCTCGAGCCGGGCGAGGAAGTCGGCGAGGCCGCCCTCGACCACCGGCATGCCGGGTGTCGCCGCGATGGCCCGCCCGGCGCGATCGACGAGGCCGAGGCCGGCGACGCCGACGCGGTCGACATTGGCCGGCACCTCGCTTGCCGTGGCGGTCGGTGAGAATCCGGCGCGCTCGGCGGTGACGATCAACAGGTTGCGCAGGAACTGGCCTTGCGTGTCGATCAGGAATTGCCGTTCCGAATCCGTCGCGGCGGCGACGAGCTGCGACATGTAGAGCTGCAAGGACGCGTTTTCGGCCAACGCCACCATCTCGCCCTGCTGGTCGGCGAGCCAGGAATTGACCGCGGCGAAGCGGCTGTCGGCGACGATGCCAAGGCGCACTTGCCAAGCATGGAGATCGCGCTGGCGCTCGTCCTCGACGAATCGCAAAGTCAGATAGACGCCGACCGCGCCGGCAAGAAGCAAAAGAACGATCGTCGCCGCGAAGCGGCGCGCGGCGCGGTTGGCGGCTTTTTTATCGAGCGCGCGATCATCGTCCACGCCGGCCTGCTTTTCGTGAGTGAACCCCTATCGGTGTCCGTCAATAATCTTGCCCGCGCTCCGTGTCCAGTCTCCTGCCCCATCGGCGCCGGTTAAGGCCCTGTTAATTCGCGTTTTCTACTCTCGACCTTAGCCCAACTCCCGATCGCGAAAGGCCTTGGCCAAACCATGGACCGTTTCAGGTTGCGCGCGCTGCTGGCGGGCCTTTGCCTGCTTGCCCTTGGCGGCACGGCCCTCGGGCAGACCGAACCGTTGCTGTTCGGAACCCGCGAAAGCTTCTCGGCGAAGCTCACGCTCTTCACCAAATGGACCGGCACCCTGTCGCGCTACCAGGGCGAGGTCGAGGGCTGCCAATCCTCCATCTGCGACAAGGCGGCCTGGCAGCGCTTCATCGATGGCTTGCGCGGCGCCGGGCCGGCGGCCCAGCTCGACGCCGTCAACGCCGAGATGAACCGCCACCCCTATATCGAGGATCCGGTCAACTGGGGCGTCCCCGATTACTGGGAAACGCCGTTCGAGTTCCTGCGCCGCGACGGCGATTGCGAGGATTACGCGATCTCGAAATACCTGGCGCTGCGCGCGCTCGGCCTCGACCTGGGCACCATGCGCATCGTCGTGCTTCAGGACATGAATCTCGATCTGGGGCACGCGGTGCTGGCGGTCTATCTCGACGGCCGGATCATGATCCTCGACAATCAGATCAAGCGGGTTGTCGGCGCGGACAGTATCCGCCACTACAGGCCGATCTACTCCATCAACGAAGACGGCTGGTGGTTGCACCAACCGTGAATGGCGGAAGCGGACCCTAACGAGGCGTTAACCATGCCTTGATAGGTTTCCGCCCGCCATGCCCTTGCGAAATTCCGAACCCGGTAGCGACCACGAGAGCATCCTGCTCGATTACGTGGAGCGCCTCGACCGCTACCGCGAGGGGCGCCGCGCGGTCCATATCCGCATGTCGCGCCTGTCGGCGCCGAACCGGCGCGAGAATCGCTTGGCGATCGCCACCTCGGTCTTCGATCGGGCGATCAAAAAGCATGACGGCGCGCTCTTCCGCATGAGCAATGGCAACTTCGTGTTTCTTGCCAAGGGGGCGAGCGTCGGCGACCTCGACGATACCGTTCTGCGCCTGCGTTTCCTGTTCAGCGACGACCCGGCGGTGAATGACGGTTCGGGGGGCGGTCCGGACGACGGCGACGGCTTCTGCGCCTGGTTCGACCTCGAACGGGATTACCCGGCCTTGCGCGATCTGGCGCGCCATTTCGCGGCGCATCGCCACGCGCCATCGCCGGCCCCGGCCGGCGCGCCGCCGGTCACACAAGCGCCGTCGCGCCAACTCGATGCCAAGAGCCTGGCGGAGGTCGAACGCGTCGTCGCCACCGCCGACCTGTCCAGCCTGCTGCGCCATCAATGGGCCTATCTGGTAGCACCCGGTGTGGACCCTCGGCCGCTATTCGAGGAGACTCATGTCGCCATTTCTCATCTGCGCGACGCGGTGCTGCCGGGTTACGACCTCTCTTCCAACCGCTGGCTCTTCATGCACCTGACGAGGCACCTCGACCGGCGCGTCATGGCCCTGATGCAGCGCCCGAATGGCCCGAGCCCGCGGACCGCGTTCAGCCTCAATCTTCATGTCGACAGCGTGTTGTCGCCGGAGTTTCTCGCCTTCGACGCCGCCATCCGCCTGCGAACGAGTCAGTCCATCACCATCGAGCTGCAGCAGGTCGATGTCTTCGCCGACCTCGACGCCTATCGATTCGCCCGCGGCGTGCTCCATGACCGGGGTTACCGCCTGTGCCTCGATGGCGTCGATGCCTCGGCGTTGGCGCTCATGGATCGCGCCCGCCTCGGCTACGATTTGGTGAAGGTTCTCTCTCCCGGTCCGCTCTCCGCCCAAGGCGCCGCGGGTCTGCGCTCGGCGGTGGCGGCCATCGGCTGCGACCGGATCATCTTCTCGCGCTGCGGCGAGGAAAGCGCGGTCAAGGCCGGCCGCGACGCCGGCATGGTCATGTTCCAGGGCCGCCACCTCGACCGCGCGGCGCCCCCAAATTCGTAATGCTCCCGTAATTCCGTTTGCTAACCGCCGAAGAGATGCGTGCCCAGGATGAACCGGCGGCCGCTGGTGACCGGCAGCACCTCGTGCAGCAGCGCCGCCGACCAGACGATCGCGGTGCCGCGCCCGACGTCATAAAGATCCTCGCCGTACTCGCGAAAGCGTAAAGCCCCGCCCTCGTAATCGCCGGCGTTGAGGTTGACCGAGACGGTGAAGCGCCGGTGGGCGATGGCGGGAATGGGATTGTCGCGGTGCGGATAGAGGAAACCGGCGGCGGCCGCGTCATAGGCCGATATGCGATAGCGCTCGCGCTGCGACACGGCGGTCTGAAAGGCCTTCTTCAGTTCGGGGAAGAGGCGCCGGCGCATGATGCGGTCGAGATGGCGCTCCAGTTCCGGATCCTGGATCACATGCTCGGTGGCGCGGCCGTAGGAGCCGTCATGCACGACCTTGAAGTCGCCCGCCTCGACCTTGTGGCCCTCGGACGCCGATTGGCTCGACGGCCATTCGCCGACCGGCCGATGCCAGCGCGCGACGAGCGCCTCGCAATCGGCCTCGCCCATCAGCCGCGGCAGCAGCAACACCGGCGCGTGCGCGCCGAGGCGGTGCGACGCGACCCCGCCGAACAGCGCTTCGAGTTCCTGGAGCGCCTTCCCGGCAAGTTCGCTTGGCGCCACGCCGGCGATCTTGCGCGCGACTCGGTGCGCGGGGTCGAGCAAGAAAACGGTAGGCTCGGGCGCATCGGCTAGGACGCCGTAGGCGCCGTGGATTTTACCATCCTCGTCGGCCAGGATCTGAAAATCGAGGCCGAGGCGATGGTGCAGCGAGGCGTTCGCGGTCACGCCTTCGAGGCTGATCGCCATCAGGGTCGCGTTCCATTTTCCAAAGCTCGGGCGTAGATCGCGAAAACCGGCGAGCGCCTCGGCCTGCCCGCGAAATATAAGCACCACGGGTTTCCCCGTCACCAGATCGGCGTTGGAGAAGACCGGCGTTCCCGTCTGGTCGACGGCGCCGACCGGCGGCGCCGGATCGCCCTCGTCGAGCGGGCGCTTGCGCGGAGGCGGGGATTTCGGATCGGGCAAGGTCACGGAACTAAGTGTGAAAGTGAACAATCTCGATGATTCGACCTCACCCTGAGCCTGTCGAAGGGTGAGGTCAACGCGGTGGAAAAGGGGTCGGAAAAGGGGTCGGGAGTCGTTTCTCGCATCCACCCAAAATCAATCCTGTCGCCCCGGCGAAAGCCGGGGCCCATGGCGACACGTCTCGGAAAAGGGGTCGCGGAAAAGGGGTCGGGAGTCGTTTTGGCGGAATCACTCATGGCCGACATCAGACGGGTTCGTCAGGGCATAGGCAAGGGTGGGAGGCTTGTCAGCCGATTACCGTATCTGTACACTCGGACTGACCGAGGCAAGTCTCGCCTAGTCAAGCATTCGGAATGATTGCGCTTAAGGGTTATTGATTTATATTCAAGTCGTTGGCCAATCATCATAACCGGTATCGCACTTACCGACGTAGAAATTGGATTTCATCCAACGCAGGTCGACCTCCCATTGCGCGATAGCTTCTGACATATCTGCCTTGGTTCTCTTCTTCGCCTGACGAACCACATACGCGATGGCGTATGCGACGCGCCACAATCTGCCACATGAATGCGGCGGCAAGCCTTCCAATTCACGCGCCGTGGTGTCACCAAGCATATGCTCAAGGCAACCCCGTCTTTGATCTTCAGGCAGTCCATTTCGACCCACGCGATAACCATTACTTGCGAGAACATGGCCGTCTACGTGTTGCTGACTATTATGCAACTGGCCTTCTAGTTCGTGAATCTGAGTGCTCGGCCATTTGAATGGCAAGAAGGCTCTTGGAGCTAAACGGATACCTGTCGCTTCGCTCGTTGTAACGGCCTCATAAACTGCAACCACATTCTGCGCCTTGGTTTTTGTCTTGGGTGACACCTCGCTACGCCCCAGATAGTGATCTGTAGCTGGAAGAATATCGATCTTGATGTGACGAAGATGAACCCGATGCTTTCCTCTCCATTCCTCGGGACCGCTTGCTAAAGCAAGCCAAGCCTTATTGACGTCCTCCACCCACGCTCGTCGATTATTGCCAATCCGCCTCTTACGCTCCGTGCGTTCATTATCAATTCGACTATGGGGCAACGAAATTTTGAGGCCAGTGGCTCTTCGGTTCCTGTCAGGGATCTGAGTAGCAACGATGGGCTCCCTGTCAGGTTCTCGATGATGGATTCGCGATTCCCTATCGATGATAATTCGCCCCTGAGCTATCAATGGCTGCAAGTTGGTAAGCATATCATCATAAGACAAACCATACCGCCGCGCTATTACCCTCACTGGTTTTCCGCTTGCGGCCCGAATGACTCTGTCGAGATGCCTTAGGCCAATCTTCTGTCTAGTCTGCGGGGCAATCTTTCCTTTTACATGTGAACTGACTTTGCCAACGCGCTCCTTCATCGTATGGCACTACTTACCCGACATTCCCCAAATGAACCACGATTTCTGGCAACATAGTAACCGTCAGGGCCGACCCAGGCAATTTTGAGCGCGATGCGGGACGGTATGTGCTTGGACTTGCCGCCAACAGCCTTGATCATGGCCTTCCGAGGCCCCGGATGGTGCCGGTTCTCGTCCTCAAGTGGCACCTCTTCTGTTGTCTATCTGCGGCATTGAAATCAGGCTCCGCCTCAAGGTGAGGGGACTAGTTCTAGCCTCTTGTTCGATAGTCAAGAAGCAAGACCTGACTCCATTCAGAACACCCGTAGTGTTGATCAAAGGTTAGTCCTTGGAATCAGCGACCGCAACCGGGATCGGTCGGTCGCCGGTCATGGCCCACACGCGATTTCCTTTTCGAATTTTCTTGACTTTTCTTGATTATAAGCCTATCGATTTCCTGGCCCCATTTTGTTGGGGACTGGTACAGTTCTTTGACATCGTGAATAGGTCCGCCTTGAACCCTTTCGCGCGTCGCGGGGAAGGGCACGAGGGCAATTTGTCTTGGAATTGGGCGGCTTTGCCGGCCCGGCGCGAAGAATATTTGTTCCTCGAGAATCGGGTGGGGGATATCCCCTCGCCACCCCGCCCCAATTGAACCTCCGATTTTTTTGCCCTGGGGTATATCCCTTCCCGGCCGAAAACCGACAACCGACGGCTGACCGCCGATGGCTGACGGCTGACCGCCTCCGCCAAGCGGCAATTCCCGCTGGACATGGGGTGCATCGCTCGAAAATCGCCCCCTCGGCCCCTCCCAAGCGGGGGAAGCCCGCTGGCCCAGCCCCGCGAATCCGGCCATAACCTCCCCCGCCATGAAATCCGTCATCGCCGTCGAGGGGCTCTCCAAGAAGTTCGGCAAGGTCGTCGCCGTCGACGGCATCGACTTCGCCGTGCCGGCCGGCGCCGCAGTGGCGTTGCTCGGCGGCAACGGCGCCGGCAAGACGACGACGCTCTCGATGCTGCTCGGCCTCCTGCTGCCGACCTCGGGCGCCGTCCGCGTCCTTGGCGAGGACATGGCCACGCACCGCTACCGCGTGCTCGGGCGCATGAATTTTTCCTCGCCCTATGTCGACCTGCCGCGCCGCCTGACCGCGCGCCAGAACCTCGTCGTCTACGGCCACCTCTACTCGCTTGCCGGTGTCAAGCAGCGCATCGCCGAGCTTGCCCGCGACCTCGACATCGCGCCCCTGCTCGACCGGCCCGTGGGCCAGCTCTCGTCCGGGCAGAAGACGCGGGTGGCGCTGGCGAAGGCGCTCCTTAACCGGCCCGAGGTCCTGCTGCTCGACGAACCCACGGCCTCGCTCGACCCCGACACCGGCGATTGGGTGCGCGGCTATCTCGACTCCTACCGGCGCCAAACCGGCTGCGCCATCCTCCTTGCGTCGCACAACATGGGCGAGGTCGAGCGCCTATGCGGCGACGTGCTGATGATGCGCGCCGGGCGCATCGTCGACCGGGGCGCGCCCGCCGATCTCATCCGCCGCTACGGCCGCCGCAATTTGGAAGAGGTCTTCCTCGCCATCGCGCGGGGGGCCGGGCCATGAGCGATTTCGCGATGTCGCCCCGGCGCGTCGGCGCGATGATCCTGCGGCACGTCTATGTGCTGCGCGGCTCCTGGCCCCGGCTCATCGAGCTCGTCTACTGGCCGATCATGCAGATTCTCGTCTGGGGGACGTTGTCGGTTTTCCTCGCCACCAACAGCACCTGGATCGGCCAGGCCTTCGGCGTGCTGCTGGGCGCGGTCATGCTATGGGACGTGCTGTTTCGCGGCCAGCTCGGCTTCACCCTCTCCTTCCTCGAGGAGATGTGGTCGCGCAATCTCGGCAACCTCTACGTGACGCCCTTGCGCCCTTACGAGCATCTCGCCTCGCTCATGGCCATGAGCCTCATCCGCACCCTCATCGGCGTCATCCCGGCGGCATTGCTCGCCATCCCGCTCTACCAGTACTCGATCTTCGATCTGGGGCTGCCGCTGATCGCCTTCTTCACCAACCTGCTGGTCATGGGCTGGGCCACCGGCATGTTCGTGACCGCGCTCATCCTGCGCTACGGCGTTTCCGCCGAGAACCTCGCCTGGTTCCTGGTCTTCATGCTGGCGCCGGTGGTGTCGGTCTATTACCCGGTGACGGTGCTTCCCGAATGGCTCCAGGCCGTCGCCTGGACTCTGCCCGCGACCTACGTCTTCGAAGGCATGCGTACGTTGATGCTGGAGCAGGTGTTCCGCGTCGATCTCCTGCTCGGCGCCATCGTCCTCAACCTCGTCTATATCGCCATCGGCGCGGCGGCCTTCTTGTTCGCCTTCCGCATCGCCCGCGAGCGCGGCCTGCTGCTGCATGTGGGAGAGTAGACCTAAGACAGGGCGATCTTTCCGCTCAAGGCCCGCCGCCACTCGGGCTCGAGTTTCCGTCCGGCGGTGACGCGGCTCGCGCCGGCGATGAGGGCAATGCGGTGCGCGGTCTCGCGCAGCGCCTCGGCCGGTACGTTGTGCCAGAGGTCGAGACCGCTGATCCGCCAGGCGCCGCCGCCCAGCGCCGCGTCGATGAGCCCCACGACATTGCCGCCGTGAACGATCGGCATGGCGAAATAGAACCGGCGCTTGGCTTCGGGGGTGTAGGCCTCGAATTTGTATGCATGGCCGAAAAGCTCGGCGAAGCGCTGGCGCGAATAGAGCAGGTGGTCGAGCGGCGGCACCAGGCGCACCGGCGAATCCTTGTGCGCGGCGGCCTGCTCCCATCCGTCTTCGTCCTCGGGCGCGTGCCAGTAGATCGGCCGGTCCGGCAGGTCGCCGGCCTGGACCGGAAGCGCGATGCGCGGCACCAGTCGCTCCGCGAGTGCCCGAAAATGTTCTATTCGGGCGCCGCGCCACTGTCCGAAATGGAGGTACATCCGGCGCGCGATCTGGTCCATGGTCGCGGCCTTGAGGACGCCCAGCGCCGACATGGCAAGGAACGTCTCGTACTCGGCCTTGCCCGGCCGCCGCCATTTGCCGAGCTCCGGCACGGTGCGCTCGGTCAGGTCGAACAGCCGGTGGAAGTTCGCCGAGCGCCCGGCGATCTGCAATCGGCGCTGGTAGTGAAGCAGCTCGAGCGCGCGGGTCGTCGCCTTCACGGTGTTGAAACCGCCGACGATGCGCCGGGATTCGAAGTCGGCCGGCGAGGCCGGGCCCGAATCGGCGATGCGCTTCAACACCGCGCGCATGACCGGGGCAAGCGCGCGTCGCTCCTTGTCGTGCCGCTCCGTGCGATGGGTGGTCGCCGTCAGCAGCAGCGGCAGCCACTCGCGCCGGACGGCGAACAGCGGATAGTGATGCTCCACGAGCGCGCGCTCGCCATAAACGAGGTCATGGAACGCGGCCGGCGGCGATTCGGCGCGCGCCGCCCAGGCCAGCTCCTGGTTGCGCAATCCCGTGACGCGGATGGAATCGATCTGCCAGGCGCCGAGTGCCACCGCCTTCCCCTTCGCCTCGCCTTCGCGCCAGAGCGGCCCGAGGAGTCCGAGACGGTCGAGAACGAAGGCGCGAAGCTCGGCGGCGCGAATTTGGCGCATCACCCGCTCTTGCCGCTGACGCCGGCCTCGGCGAACGTCGCCATGCCGGCATGGCACGCGACCGCGGCCTTTAGCAGCGGGATGGCAAGGGCGGCGCCCGATGCCTCGCCGAGCCGCATTCCGAGATCGAGCAGCGGCGCCTGGCCGATCGCGCTTAGCAAACGCCGATGGCCCGGTTCGGCCGAGAGATGCGCGACCAGACAATGATCGAGTGCCACTTTGTCGGCGGCGAAGAGAACGGCCGCCGCGGCCGTTGACGCGAAGCCGTCGAGCAGCACGGGCGTTCGCGCCAGCCGCGCGGCGATGACCGCGCCCACGATGGCGGCGAGTTCGCGGCCTCCGACGTGGCGCAAGGTCTCGAAGGGATCGGTCATGGCGCCGCGGTGGCGCGCGACACCGGCCTCGACCGCGGCGATCTTGGCCGCGAGCGCCGGCCCTAGGACGCCGGTGCCGGGGCCGGTCCAGTCCGAAGCCTTGCCGCCGAACAAGGCGAGGCAGAGCGCCGCGGCGCTGGTGGTGTTGGCGATGCCCATCTCGCCGAGGCAGAGGAGATCGAGCCCCGGCTCGACCGCCATCATGCCGTAGGCGATGGCGCGGGCGCATTCGCCGTCGCTCATCGCAGGTTCTAAGGTGAAGTCGGCGGTGGGCTCGTCGAGCGACATTTCATAGACGCGCAAATCGGCATCCGCTGCCTTGCACAATTGATTCACGGCGGCGCCGCCGGCGATGAAGTTCGCGACCATCTGCTTGGTGACCGTGGCGGGATAGGCGGAGACGCCCCGCGCCGCCACACCGTGATTGCCGGCGAAGACGACGACGCGCGGGCGGTCCAGCCGCGGCGGATGCCGGCCCTGCCAGACCGAGAGCCACTCGGCGATCTGCTCCAGCCGGCCGAGCGATCCGGGCGGCTTGGTGAGCGTCGCCTGGCGCGCGCGGGCCTCGGCGCCCGCGCCCGTGTCGCCGGCGCGCCATTCCTTGGCGATGCGGCGGATTTCGTCGAGGGAGGCTGGCGCCGTGGACATTCGCACTCGCTTGCTTGCCGGTTCCACCTTTCCGCCGACTGTCCTATAACCTCTCGCGTCAAACCAGTGGAAAGCGCCATGAGCAACCAACAAGACGGAAATGGGCGAGGGTGGCCGGAGGACCTCGTGCGCGCCTTCGGCTTCCTGACGATTTTGCCCATCGGCGCTGGCGCTGTCGGCGATCTCGGCCGCGCCGCGCGCGCCTTTCCGCTCGTCGGCCTGGCGCTCGGGGTGGCCGGCGCCATCGTCTATGGCGTGCTTCTCTCGCTGTCGGTTCCGGTCTGGGTCGCGGCGGCCCTGGCGGTGGGGGCGTTGGCGCTGGCGACCGGGGCCTTGCATGAAGACGGACTCGCCGACACCGTGGACGGTCTGGGCGGCGGCGACGGGCGTGACGGCAAGCTCGAGATCATGCGCGATTCGCGAATCGGGGCCTATGGCGTCCTCGTCCTGGTGCTGGCGATCGTGGTCAAGGTCGCGGCGATCTCCGCTATCGCGACGCCCGATGCGGTCGCCGGCGCGCTGATCGCCGCCCATGTCCTGTCGCGCGGCGCCATCGTCGCCGCGATGAACCGCTTGGCCCCGGCCCGGTCCGATGGTCTTGCCGCCGGCGCCGGACGGCCGAGCGATGCCACCCTGGCCTGGGCGCTTGCCATCGCCTTGGCCATCGGCCTGATGGCGCTGGGGCCGCTCGGGGCCATCGCCGCCGTCGTTCTTGGCGCGCTTGCCGGGGCCGCGCTGCTGGTGCCGGCCCAGCGCCAGATCGGCGGCATCACCGGCGATGTGCTGGGCGCCGTGCAGCAGGTAACCGAGATCGCGGTGCTGGTCGTGGCCTCGGCGCTGGCATGAGCGAAGTCACGCGGTGGTGGTGGATTCGCCATGCCCCCGTCATCGGCAGTCACGGGCGGATCTACGGCCACGACGATCTCGACGCCGATTGCACGGACCGCGCGCTGTTCGATGGGATGGCCGCGCAATTGCCGGCGGACCCGGTATGGGTCGCGTCCCACCTCAAGCGCACGCATCAGACGGCGGCGGCGCTCGGGGCCTCGTCACCGATCGTCGATCCCGACCTCGCCGAGCAGCATTTCGGCGCCTGGCAGGGCCTCAGCAATGCCGAGCTCGACGCCGCCCGCGACGGCGCCTGGCACCGGTTCTGGCTGGCGCCGGCGCACGAGACGCCGCCCGGCGGCGAAAGCTTCGAGACCGTGGTGGATCGCGTGGCCCGCGCGGTGGCGCGCCTCACGCTTGAGCATCGCGGGCGCGACATCGTGGCGGTGGCCCATGGCGGCTCGATTCGCGCGGCGCTGGCGCTGGCGCTTGGGCTCGAGGCGGAGCGCGCGCTCGCCATCGCCATTGACAATTGTGCCTTGACCCGCATCGATCACATCGATGGCGCCCATGCTGCCGGCGCCGAGGCGCCCGATGGCGTGTGGCGCATTGTCGCCGTCAACCTGCTGCCGAGCGGCCTGCCCCCGCGTTGGCGCGCAAAAGGATGACGGCGAGCGGGATCGCGAAGGTCGCGAGCGCCATGGCGCCGGTCATCGCCCGGGGCGTGCCGTCGTAGAAATAGCCGACGGCCAATCCCAGAAGCGCCGCACCCGACATCTGCACGAAGCCGACGAGCGCGGCGGCCGATCCCGCCGCCCTCGGGAACGGCGAAATGGCGCCCACCATCGCGTTGGCCATGACCAGGCCGATCCCGAACGCGACAATGGCCGCCGGCACCAGCAGGAGCATCGCGCCCTCCAAGCCCTCGAGCGCCATGCCGCTCCAACCGATGCCAGCCAGAGCCGCGCCGGCGGCGGCGGCGATGATGCCGCCGGCCGCGATCAGGCGGTCGAGCCCTTGCTTGCGGATGAGCCGGCCCGACAGCACCGCGCCAGCGATGTAGCCCACGACCATGAAGGCGAAGCAGAAGCCGAACTGCTCGGGCGCCAGGCCCACGGCTTCGATGAATACGAAGGACGAGCCGGAGATGAAGGCGAAAAGAGTCCCATAGCCGGCCGTGTAGCACAGCATGTAGCCGAGGAAGGCGCGGTTGCGCAGCAGCATGCCGAAGGTCGAAAGGATCGCCACCGGCATGGCCGCGCGCGGGTCGGGATCGCGGTTCGTCTCCGGCAGGATCGCATAGGCGCCGGCGAGACCGGCGATGCCGAACACCAGCAGGGCCACGAAATTGGCGCGCCAGCCGAACCAGATTTCAAGGAACCCGCCGATGATCGGGCCTATCGCGGGGGCGAGCGCGATCGCGGCCGACATGTAGGCAAGCACCCGCGCCGCGCCCTCGCGTCCGTACACGTCGCGCACGACCGCCCGCCCGATCACCGGGCCGGCGCAGGCGCCGAGCGCTTGCACGAAGCGCGATGCGATCAGCATCGGCAACGAGGGAGCCAGCGCGCATACCGCGGTGGCGATGACGAAGAGGGCGACGCCCGCCAACAGCACCGGCCGGCGCCCGAACCGATCCGACAGCGGCCCATAGACGAGCTGGCCCACGGCGAACCCCGCCAGGAACAGGCTCAGCGTCAATTGCACTTGGTCGACATCGCCGCCGAAGGCCCGCGCCATGCCCGGCAGCGAAGGCAGGTAGAGATCGGTCGAGATCGGCCCGAGCGCCACGAGCGCGGTCAGGAGGATAGTGACGGCAAGAGAGTTGGCCGGGCGCATGAGAAACGGCATTTGCCAGCTTGCGCGGCAATGCGCAAGAATGATGCTCCATCAATCTTGGAGACGAAGACCATGGTCAGCAAGCGCGATCCCGACCGGCCGCCTTGGATGCCGGCGCCGGCTTATGGCCGTTCACTCACTGGGTTATCGGTCAACCTGCTGGTGCGCGACGTCGCCCGCTCGATCGAATTCGCCCGCGGCGTCCTCGGCGCGGAGGCCGTCTACGCCGACGCCGATTTCGCGGTGCTGCGCCACCAAGGAACCAAGGGCGGCGCGCAGTGGATGCTGCACGCCGATCACACCTATGGCGATCACCCGCTGCTGGCGCTGACCGGCGACGGCGCGTTGCGCGGCGTCGGCATCGAGCTTCGCGTTCATGGTTGCGATCCCGACCGCGCCGCCGCCCATGCCGTCAGGCTTGGCTATACCGTCCTTGCCGGCGCGGCCGACAAGCCGCACGGCCTGCGCGAAGCCTACATCGCCGATCCCGACGGCTATGTCTGGGTTCCCGACGTGCCGCTGCCGGAGGCTTAGAGGCTACAATCCGAGAAGTGCCACTCGTTTCACTTCCATTGTCATCGCCGGGCATTGACCCGGCGATCCATGGCGCAACGGCAAGGATGGATGCCCGCGTCAAGCGCGGGCATGACAACAGTGGGAGGCAGGTGTCGGACTCGATCCTCTACCGCTTCCCCGATTCTTCGGCCTCGGCGCACAACGCATCGAAGGCGTCGAAGGCGAGCGCGTGGGCGATCACAGGCTCCTCCGAGGCGCCGAGCGAGCGGTAGAAGGCGTGCGCGCTGGTGTTCCAGGCCTTCGTCATCCACCAGACGTAAGAGCGCCCGCGCGCCTTGGCGTCGCGCGCGACACGGGCCATGAGCGCGCGCCCGACATGATGCCGGCGCCCGGCCGGATCGACGTAGAGATCGCAGAGATAGACTCCGCGCGCTCCATACCCGGTCTCATAGGCGTCGTGGAAGATGGCGTAACCGACGAGAGCGCCCTCGCGCTCGGCGACGATGATCTCGAACTGCGGGTCGGCGAACCCGTCGCGCCGGATCGCGTCCGGCCCGAAATGGCCGGGCGGATCGCCCTGCTGGCCGCGAAGCGCGTCGGAGAGCGGCGCGAGGCGCGCGATGTCGTCGGCGGTTCCCTGCCGGACGACGATCGTCACGGATTGCGGTTTCGGGCCGCGGCAGCGGCGACTTTGCGCACAAAGCGCCGCCCGCAATAGGGGCAGTCGATGGCGCCGCCCCGGTCGAGGGCGAGAAAGACCCGCGGGTGGCCACCCGCGCCGCCGCCGCCGTCGCAGGCTACGGATGTCTCTTCGACCTCGATGATCTCGGCGGGCTGGATGGGCATGAAAGACCTTCAGGCAGCCTCGGGCGGTTGACCCTCGGCGCGTCGCGATGATACGCATGGCCGGCGCCGGCAATCAACCGCGCCGCCATTCCAGATCGAGATGTCCGCGTCCCGCACCCGCGACCCCGAAACCCCGCCGCTGCCCGACGATGCGATCGTCATCCGGGGTCTCAACAAGACCTATCCCGGCCGAGGGCAGGGCAAGGCGGCGCTGATCGACGTCGATCTTTCGATTCCGCGCGGCAGCCTGTTTGGGCTTCTCGGGCCGAACGGCGCGGGGAAATCGACGCTCATCGGCATCATGGCGCAGCTCGTCATCAAGTCGTCCGGCGGTGTCGTCATCTGGGGCCATGATCTTGACACCGAGCCCCGCCAATGCGCGGCGGCGATCGGCGTGGTGCCGCAGGAACTGAATATCGACCCGTTCTTCACACCGCGCGAGCTTCTGGATTTGCAAGCCGGGCTCTATGGCGTGCCGAAGAAAGAGCGACGGACCGATGAAATCCTCGCCGCCGTCGGCCTGGCCGACAAGGCCGAGGCCTATGCGCGCACGCTGTCGGGCGGCATGCGCCGGCGCTTGATGGTGGCCAAGGCCCTGGTGCATAACCCGCCGGTCCTGGTGCTGGACGAGCCCACCGCCGGCGTCGACGTCGAGATTCGCCGGCAGCTCTGGGCCTATGTGCGGGCGCTCGCGCGCGCCGGCACCACGGTCCTGCTGACGACCCATTATCTCGAGGAAGCCGAGGAGCTGTGCGAGCGCATCGCCATCATCAACCATGGGCGCATCATCGCTTGCGAGCCGACGCCGACACTTCTGCGCCGGCTCGACCGCAAGGAGATCGTGTTCGTGCTGGCCCAGGATCTTGCCGCCGTGCCGGCGCCGCTGGTTCGGTTCGGAGCGGTGATGCAGGGGCCGCGGCGCCTGTCCCTGCGTTACCAGCCGAGCCGCACCGAGATCGGCGGCATCCTGGCGGCGGTGCAGGAGGCGGGCATCGAGATCGCCGACATGACGACGCTCGAAGGCGATCTCGAGGATATCTTCCTGGAGCTGACGCGCGGATCGCCATGAAACGATCTTGCTCTCGCGCGGCGGCGGCGGCGATCGCGATCCTGCTCGGCGCGTGCGCGCCGCGGCTGCAGCCGTTGGAGCCGGACGCGAGGGCGCCGGCGATAGAGGACGATCGCCTGGTCATGACCGACGGCGTCGAACTCCCCTTGCGGCGCTGGCTGCCGGAGGGGCCGCCAAAGGCGGTCATTCTCGCCCTTCACGGGTTCAACGACTATTCGAACGCGTTCGACGAGCCGGCGAAGGCCTGGGCCGATTCCGGAATCGCCACCTATGCCTACGATCAACGCGGCTTCGGCGCGACGCCGCACCGGGGCCTGTGGGCCGGCGAGGAACGCATGATGCGCGACTTGCGCGCGGCCGCGAGGCTGGTGCGCGAGCGGCACCCCGGCGCGCCGTTCTACCTGCTGGGCGATAGCATGGGTGGCGCGCTCATCATGGCGAGCGCGGCGGCGCCCGACCCGCCCGAAGCCGACGGCCTGATCCTGGTGGCGCCGGCGGTGTGGGGGCGCGAGGCGCAAGGGCCGCTTAGCAACCTGTTCCTGTGGCTCGGCGCCCATACCGTGCCGTGGATGCGCTTCAGCGGCGAGGGCCTGGACATCACGCCGTCGGACAATATCGAGATGCTGCGCGCGCTCGGGCGCGATCCGCTGGTCATCAAGAAGGCGCGGGTGGACACCGTTTATGGCCTGGTGACTCTCATGGATATGGCCTATGCGGCGGCGCCGCGCCTCGAAGGTCCGATGCTCGTTCTCTACGGCAGCCGCGAAGAGGTGATTCCCCCAAAGGCCGCCCGCGCCATGCTGGAACGCCTGCCGCGCGAACCCGGCGGCGATGACGGCCGGCCGGCGCCGCGCATCGCCATCTATCGCGAGGGCTACCACATGCTGCTGCGCGATCTCCAAGCGGACGTGGCGCGGGACGACGTCCGGGCCTGGATCGGGGATGCGAGCGCCAGGCTGCCCTCGGGCGCCGACGAGGTCGCGCGGAAAATCCTGGCGCTGGAGGACGAGGACGGCCTGACGCTCGAGGCGTCGTCGTCGCCGGGGCGGCGATAGTCCGATCGGACTTGGCCGGACGGGCGCCGATGCGCTAAGGTCGCCCGTGGCCTAAGCACCCGTAGCTCAGCTGGATAGAGCGCTGCCCTCCGAAGGCAGAGGTCGTGAGTTCGAATCTCGCCGGGTGCGCCAATTACATCATGGATCGGATAAACGGCGACCGGATCCGGCGCTTCGATTCGGGCCGGCGCCGTGGACGGTGCCTGTCGGCTCGAAGGAGAGTTCTCGTTGAGACCCCGGTTAAGTCCCTCGGCGTTTTTCCGGCTGCTTGGCGGCGCCATAATGGGCTTGTCGTCCATGATCCCGGCGATGGCCGCGGAGTCGATCGTGCTTGCCGACCCGACGGCGCCGCTTTCGGAAGCGTGGACACATCGGCGCTTCACTGGCGCGACCGAATACGAGACAACCCTGCTTGACGGCGTGGCGGCGATCCGCGCGATCGGCCGCGATTCCGCGTCCGGCCTCTACCGGGATATCAGCTACCGTATCGCCGACTTTCCCTGGCTGGAGTGGTTCTGGCGGGTGGACCAGTTGCAGCGAACCGCCGATATCCGTGTGAAGGATCGCGAGGATTTCGGGGCCGCGATTTTTCTCATATTCGGCCGCCCCTCCATGCTCAATCGGGACGTGCCCACGCTGGCCTATGTCTGGACGAGCGATCGTGTCCAAGAAGGCACGTTGGTCCGTAGCCCCCATCATCCCGATTCGTTGAACGACATCGTGGTCCGCAGCGGTACGGATAGCCTTGGGAAATGGGTACAAGAGCGGCGCAATGTCGCCGACGACTTTCGCAAGGCCTTCGGGCGGGAGCCGCCGGACCTCGTCGAGGCGGTGGCGTTGTTCACCGACAATGACCAGACGGGCGAGCCGGTGGAGGCCTATTACGGCACGATAACGGCACTTTCCGAGTGATGACCTGGTAGCCGCCACTGGAAGTCGCGGTCCGCGGATGCAAGCCAGATGGCCCATTGCCGACCTCTCGCCACGCATTGGCTTATCGGGTATGCATGGCCTCCGTCGCTACCGCCGCGCCACCGATCATGTTTCCGACCGCATGAGCCAACAGATCGGTCACGTCGATAGCGTTGCTCTCATGGGGGATGGTATTCGATGTCACCACACGCGATGCCCCGGCTTTCAGCAAGCTGCGATAGGCGCGGCCCTCGAAGAGCCCGTGGACGGCAATGCAGACGGGCGGCCGCATGCCAACACGCGTAAGATGGCCGACCGTTTCGATCATGGTGCGCGCCGTCGACACGATATCGTCCACGATGACGGGCGTGTGCCCGCGCCATAGCTCGATGTCGGGAACGGACACTTCGACGTCGCGGTCGCCGCGCCGGATTTTCCGCAATACAACGCTGGGCGCGCCCGCGTTCGATGCGACCGCCGCCACCCATTGCCGGCTTTCTTCGTCAGGACCGACGATGAGGGGTCGATCGACGTTTCCCCGGATCCAGTCGGCGATCATTGGCGTGGCATGAAGCGCTACATTCGGCACCGAGTAAATTTCCGATAGCGAGGTCCGGCGGTGGAGATGCGGGTCGACGGTCACGATCCAGTCGATTTCGCGGGCCAGCGTCCGCGCGAAATAGGTGGAAGTGACAGCTTCGCCCGGCTGGAACCGCCGGTCCTGCCGCATATAGGCGAGGTAGGGACTAACCAGACCGACCGACGCCGCGCCGAGGTCGCGAGCCGCGGCGGCGGCGAACAGGAGCGGCAAGAACTTGCCGTCGGGGCGATCGAGCGAGCACAGCACCACCACCGCCCGGCCGACCGGCGATGTGTCGTACCGAAGGTAGGTCTCGCGGTCCGGAAAGCGGCGGATTTTGACGCGCGCAAGCTCCGCGCCAGCGGCCTCGGCCAGCTTCTCCGACAGACCATCGTTTGTTCGCAACGCAACGAGCAGGGGGCGCATCAAGGCTCGGCCAGTTCCAGGATATCCTTGTTCACTGCTACGTAGTCGAGGCTATAGGCGAGTTCGCCCGGCGATTCGGCGTGCACCGTGAACAGGCGATCTCCCGCTTCGACCCGTGCGCCCAGGCGGGCATGGAGTTCGACCCCCGCGGCCTTGGCAATCGGCGCGCCGGCGAGCTTCGCCACTTTGGCGAGCCGGCGGTTGTCGATGGCGGCGACCTGTCCTGTCCTTAGCGCAATGACCGGTCGGCAGTGGGCCGCCACGGGCGGCTCGCGCATGCCTCCCTGGGCCTCGCAAATGCGTTGGAACTTCGCCCAGGCCCGACCTTCGGCAAGGGCCTCGGCGGCGACGGCCTGGCCGGCGCCCGCCCCGGCCGCGCCGGCCAATTCGAGCAGGGCGCCCGCGAGCAGCGTGGCACGCTCGCGAAGGTCTTGAGGAGCGCCGGGCGCGACCTGGAGAACGGCGAGGACGTCCCGGGCCTCGAGCGCCGGTCCTATGCCGCGGCCGACGGGTTGGCGGCCGTCCGTCGCCATGACCCGCGCGTGTACGCCGAACGCGGCGGCCGTTTCGACAAGCGAGCGCGCGAGTCCCTCGGCTGCTTCCTGACCCCGCACCTTTGCCGTGGGTCCCACCGGAATATCCAAGATGATGTGGGTCGATCCGGCGGCGACCTTTTTCGAGATAACCGAGGCGACCAACTGTCCCTCGCTGTCGATGTCGAGTGCCCGTTCGATTCGAATCAGCACGTCATCCGCCGGGCTCAAACGAACCGCGCCGCCCCAGACAACGCAGCCGCCCTCGCGCTCGACGACCCGGCGCATCGACTGAATATCCAGATCGACCGGGGCCATCGTTTCCATGGTGTCGGCCGTGCCGGCCGGCGAGGTGATGGCGCGCGAGGATGTCTTCGGCATGGTCAAGCCGCACGCGGCGGCGATTGCGACCACGATGGGCGTCGTCCTGTTACCGGGCAGGCCTCCGACGCTGTGCTTGTCCACTACCGGCGACCGGTCCCAACGCAGCGACTCGCCGGCGTCGATCATCGCCCGTGTCAGGCCTGTCGTCTCGTCCCGGTCGAGATCGCGCGCCGCGCACACCGTAACGAACGAGGAAAGTTCGATATCCGTATAGCGACCGGCGACGATGTCGCGCACGATTTCCGCCAGTTCGTGGTCCTTGAATCGTTGGCCGAAGACCTTGGCGCGCAGGCGTCCGAGAGAAAGGACAGGAGGGGGATGGTTGACCGCGATTGGATCGCCCTCGCCTGCGCCGAGGAGCCGCCAGCCGGATTCGGATAGGCTCGCTTCGCCGTCCTTCAGCAGGTCGGAATTGATCTGGTTCAAGGTGGCGATGATCGAATACCCGGCGCTCGTTACCTGGACGCGGGCATGTGAGGTGAAGCCCTCCGCGCGGCAGACATGGCAGTCGCTCCGCATATAGATGACGGGCTCCTGGTGCGTATCGATGCCGAGCCGTCTGAGCCGCAAGCCGTGACGGCGATCATGGGTGCCCTGCGAACGGGAAACGCCGCCGTTCATGACAGTTGCGCCCGCTCGCCGTGTTCGGGGACCGTGCACGGCCAGCCCAATTCCCCCTCGATCCTTTTGCGCAACGCATCCGAAGCCTCGGGCTCGCCATGGGTGATGAACGTCATCCGCGGCGGCGCCTCGAAATTCCGCAGCCAGCCGATGATCTCGTCCGCGTCGGCATGGGCAGAGAGCATGTGGAGGTTTTCGACCTCGGCCAGGATCGGAACGTCGGCGCCGTGAATCTTGACGTTGTCGGCGCCGGCGATCATTGCCGCGCCCCGCGTCCCGCCGGCCTGAAAGCCGGTGAACAGGATGGTGTTGCGCCGGTCCGGCGCGTAGCGCTTGAGGTGGTGCAGGACTCGGCCTCCGGTCGCCATGCCGCTCGCCGACACGATGATCTTCGGCACGGCGGATTCGCCGAGCGCCTTCGATTCGCCGACGCTTCGGACGTAGGTGGCGACGTTGCACGCCGCGATGCACTCCGCCTCGGTCAGCCGGTGCTCGCCAAAGTGGTCGCAGAATACGCGGCTCGCGTCGATCGCCATCGGGCTGTCGAGGAACACGGGCACGTCGGGAATGCGGCCGTCCGTCTTGAGGCGCAGCAGATGATAAAGCACCGATTGAACCCGGCCCACGGCGAAGGCCGGAACGAGGACGGTCCCGCCGCGCCCGACGGTTCGGTTCACGATCTCGGCCAGGGCATTCTCGGGGTCCGTCGGGTCGTGCCGGCGGTTGCCGTAGGTCGATTCCACGAACAGATGATCGGCCTTCCGAACCGGCGCCGGGTCGGGCATCGTCGGGCTGCCCGGCCGGCCGAGATCGCCCGAAAAGACGAGCGTCATGCCGGCGCACTCGATCTGGACGATCGCGGCGCCGAGAATATGGCCGGCCACCAGGAAGCGGACGGTCGCCCCATTGCCGACGGGCCGCGGATCGTCGAATGAAACGGGACGGAAGTATCGAAGGCAATTTTCCGCATCCCGCTCCGTGTAGAGCGGGAGCGCCGGCTTGTGCTTCGTATAGCCGTAACGGTTCGCCCGTTCGGCTTCCCGCTCCTGCAGATAACCGCTGTCGGGCAGCAGAATGGCGCACAGATCCCTGGTGGCCGCGGTGCAGAGTATCGCACCCCTGAAGCCGTTGCGGACGAGCAGCGGCAGGTAGCCCGAATGGTCGAGATGGGCGTGCGTCAGAATGACGGCGCCGAGCCCGGCGCAATCGACGGGAAACGGCGCCCAGTTGCGCAGCCTCAGATTCTTGAAACCCTGGAACAGGCCGCAATCGACGAGGACGCTGGACCGTCCCAGATCCACGAGGTATTTCGACCCGGTCACGGTCCCGGCGCCACCGAGAAACGTCACGAACATCGATCAGCTCGCCTTCACCCTATCGCGCCCACTCAACACGGATGGCACGAACCGCGGCACCCGCGCCATGTAGCGGCGGTAGTCGTCGCCGAATGTCGCCAGCGCCTCGCGCTCCTCGCGCAGCGCCAGGAGCACGTACATGACGACGAGGATCGGGAACATGGCGAGCGTCAGGATGGTCGGCCACTGCACCAGGAACCCGAACATGATGGCGACGAATCCCACATATTGCGGGTGGCGAACCCGCGCGTAGGGCCCGGTCGCGGCCAGGGCATGGTTGCGCTGCGCCTGGTAGAGGACGTTCCACGCGGCGGACAGCAGCCAGAAGCCGCCCCCGATGAAGACGTAGCTCAGGACGTGGAACGGCCCCAGATGCGGGCTCGCTTTCCAGCCCAGTATCATTTCGAGTAGGTGGCCGGCGTCGTGGGAGAGCCAGTTGACCTCGGGAAAGCGGCTCTGCAGCCAACCCGAAAGGAGATAGATGGTCAGCGGAAAGCCGTACATCTCGGCGAACAGGGCGACAAGAAAGGCGCTGAAGGCGCCGAACGATCTCCAGTCGCGCGTCGATTGCGGCTTGGCGAAGCTCAGCGCGAAGCCGATGAAAATCGCCGAGTTGACGATGACCAAGAGCCAAAGCCCGTAGGCGGGTTGTTCCGCGTTCATGTCCGGGGCTCCCCCCTAGGCTTGCCGCCATCCCCGTGCCCCGCATGCCCGTCGCCACGCCCCTGGCCGTGGTTCCCGTGCCCATGGAACAAATGCATGAGCGGGCAGAGGAGAAGGATCAGGAACGGAAGGATGCTCGACAGATGCGCCCGGTGCTCCGTCCACAGGAAGTACCCGCCGATCGCGATGAACGCGATGAAGACGTAGCCGGTGGGCGAGCCAAGGAAACCGCCGCCCCGGCGCTTGTGTTGTTCATTCATTGGATTTCCCCTTTCCGCGAAGTTTCGTTTGGCCGGCGCCGCACGGTAAACGCCCCCCAGACAAGCAGGGCGGGGCACACAAGAAGGAGGGCAACGATCACCGCCGTAAAGAAAGACAGGCCGAACGCGAGAAGAACTCCCGTCGCCAACACGATGGCAAGGAAAGGACACAACCAGATGAACCGCGACAACCAGGCCGTCGCCTTTTCGTCGGGCCCCGTGTCTTGGCGAAGGCTCGAATGCGCTTCCGGGCGGGTCATAGGTTTTCCAAGCGCGCGCGTTTGAGCAGGGCGGAATTCGCGATGACCGAGAGCGAGCTTAGCGCCATGGCCGCGGCGGCGATGATCGGGTTGAGGAACCCGAGCGCGGCGATGGGGATGCCGACGGCGTTGTAAATAAAGGCCCAGAACAGGTTCTGCTTGATCTTGCGCAGCGTCGCCCGCGACAGACGGATGCTAGCCACCACGGCGCGTACGTCGTCGCGCACCAGGATGATTCCGCCGGTCTCCTTCGCCACGTCGGAACCGGACCCGATCGCGATTCCCACATCGGCCACGGCCAGCGCGGGCGCATCGTTGACGCCGTCGCCCACCATCGCAACGACCTTGCCTTGCCGCTGCAGGTCTTGCACGACCTTGGCCTTGTCGCCCGGCAGGACCTCCGCCATGACGGTGTCGATTCCGAGCTCGCGGGCAATCGCCTCGGCGGTCCTGCGGTTGTCACCCGATAGCAGGATCACCTCCACCTTTTCGCGCTTGAGTTCGGCCACGGCTTGCTTCGCCTCGGGCTTCAGGGTGTCGGCGACCGCGACGACTCCGCCAAGAACGCCGTCCACGGCGACGAGCATCGCGGTCTTGCCTTCGGATTCGAGGTTCCGCATCGCCTCCTCCGCCGCGGCCGTATCCACGCCGTCGCGCGCGAACAGGCGGCGGTTGCCCAGGAGAACCTTGCGGCCGTCCACCACGCCCCGGATGCCGTGGCCGGGGATCGCCTCGAAGTTCTTCACCGCCGGCAAATTCAGCTTGCGGTGCGTCGCCGCGCGAACGATCCCCTCTCCAAGCGGATGCTCCGAACCGACCTCGACCGAAGCCGCCAATCGAAGCACGGCTTCTTCGTCCAGCGCGCCAAACACGATCACTTCGGTCACATTGGGCTCGCCCCGCGTGAGGGTGCCGGTCTTGTCGAAGACCACCGTCGTCAGTTGGCGCGCCCGCTCCAGCACCTCCGCGCCGCGGATGAGGATGCCGGCCTCGGCGCCCTTGCCGACGCCCACCATCAGCGCCGCCGGAGTCGCGATGCCAAGCGCGCACGGGCAGGCGATGATGAGGACGGCGATGAAGGCAAGGAGCCCTTGCGGGAAATCGCCGGCCAGCCACCACACGGCGAAGGCGCCGAAGGCGGTAACCACCACCACCGGCACGAAGACGCGCGTTACCTGGTCGGCCAGCCGCTGCACCGGCGCCGTGCTCGCCTGCGCGTCTTCGACCAGCTTGACGATCTGCGCGAGGGCGGTGTCCGCGCCGATGCGCGTCGCCCGGACACGGAGCAGGCCGGTGCGGTTGAGCGTGCCGCCGATCACTCTTGTGCCGGGCCCTTTCTCGACCGGCATGGACTCGCCGGTCAGCATCGATTCGTCGGCCGCCGAGGCGCCCTCCTCCACGCTTCCGTCGGTGGCGAACTTCTCGCCGGGCCGGACGACGAAGACCTCGTCGACCATCAGCGTCTCGGCCGGCACCTCCATTTCGGTCCCTTGGCGCAAGACCCGGGCGGTCGCCGGGCGCAGATCCAGCAGCTTGCGCACCGCCGCCGAGGACCGCTTCTTGATAATCTCCTCCATGTACTTGCCGAGGAGGACGAAGGCGATGATGACCGCCGATACCTCGAAATAGACGTCGCGTTCCTCGACGCGGATCGGGAGCACCTGCGGGAAAAAAATCACCGCCACGCTGTAGAGGTAGGCCGTGGTTGTCCCCAGCGCGATCAGCGTGTCCATGTTGATGGACCGGGTCCGGATCGCGGCCCATGTGCCCCGGTAAAAACCCCAGCCGCCGATGAACTGGACGGGCGTCACCAGGATGAACAGCCACATGCCCCAGGTGAACCAGGGAAGCGCCGGAATGGGCGCCCAAGTGACGATCGTGGCCCCGGCGGCAAGGGCAAGGAAGGCGCCGGCGCGCAAGATCGCCAAGGCGAGGACGCCGGTGAGCGCGATGGCGACCCGCGTCCGCATGGCCTTCAGCTCCCGTTCCGGGTTTTCGAAGGTCTTCTGGCATTGCGGAGAGCAGAAGTAATAGGCGCGGCCGCCGCGCTCGGTGGACAGCGCGGTGGCCTTGTCCACCATCATGCCGCAGATCGGATCCTTGGCGAGCCCTGTTCCCCCGGCACGAGCCCCGCGCGACGGCATTGGGGCGGGGGCCCGCGGCGCCCCTGGCCGGCCGCCGATCCAGGCGTTCGGATCGGCGGCGAACCGAGCGCGACATTGCTCGGAGCAGAAATAATAGTTGGTTCCCGAATCCGTCGCGAACCGAAGCGCGGTCGCCTCGTCCACATTCATGCCGCAGACCGGATCGACGGCCATGGGATTCTCCTCAGCCGATCCGCGCCGCGACGGCGTTGTAAAGCGGCCCGAAGACGAGGGCGATGTACCAGGCGAAGCCAAAGCTCTCGCCGAGGCCGAGGAAGAAGCTCGGTAGCGTCAGAAGCTCGAACCCCGGCAACAGCATGTTCAGCATGTTGTGCGCAATGGGCAGGCCGGGGGCCACGAGGTACCCGATGATGCACAGGAGATAGGTGATGACGAAGAACAGCCCGAGGCTGAGGCCGAAAGCCGCGATCGGGATGCGGCGATAGCCGCCGGCGGCCGAGGTCATCGAGGTCGACATGAGGGCGTCCTCCTTGATTGATTGCCTTCGCGCGGTTGCCTAGGGTCGAACGGTTACATGGACCCCATCCGGCCCGGCCGCGGTGAAAACAGGTCCGCCGCGGTCTTCTGTTGCTCGGCGGACAGAACCTTCTCCAACTCCAGGTAAGCGGCGCGGATGGCCTGGATGCCTTCCGCGCGGGCGCCCAGCCAGCGCCCCTGCCATTCGAACCGCGCCGCTACGCTCGCCTCGGCCGGCATGCCGTCCTCGGCGGCGCGGAGTTCGCCCAGGCGTTTGGCGTTCGACCGTAGCGCTTCCGCGAAGGCGTCAAAGCCGTTGGCTTGCTCGTCGCTGATTCTCAGCTCAGCCCGCAGGAAGGCGATGCGCCCCTCGATGCGGTCGAACATGCCGGCCGGGTCCATCGGCCCCATGCCGGTCGGCCCGATGCCGCCAGGCCCCATTCCGCCAGGCCCCATTCCGCCAGGCCCCATTCCGCCAGGCCCCATGCCGCCGGATCCCATCATGCCCATCATGGGCATGGCCATCATGGGCTGGCCCATCATCGGCATCGCCATCATCGATTGACCCGCCGAGGCCATGGGGCAGCCCTGGGGCATCATGCCCATCATCGGCATCATCATCATGGGTTGACCCATCATGCCCATCATCGGCGCGCCGGGAGCCGTTGCTTGGGGGGGCGGCGCGTCTTGCGCGGTTGGCGCCGAGGGCGCGGCGTCGGCGGTGGCTGCCGTCCCCGCGGTCGCGGGGTGGTGTGCGTCCTCGGCCAGCGCCGGGCCGGCGAGAAGCGGCGCCGCAAGCAGCGCCAGCAGAAGAAGCTTCGTCGAGTTCATGTCGTCCTCCATCCTTCCATCGGTTGCGGGTAACCGCGGCCGACGCGGACGGTCGCCGCGCCGGCGCGGTCAGGCGGCGATGAAGGCGCGGGGAGGATGGAACTGGGGAGCGGAACCGATACCGGAAGTGGAATTGGTGGCGGTCATCGGAGAGAGCGCGCAACGCCCGGCATCGATGGAGGTCGTGACGGGCGCCAACGCCATGGCGCTACAACCGCCCAAGGTCGGCGGGCAGGCATGGTTGGCCGGAGTCGCCGGATGATCGGGGTTCAAGCCGACACTACCGCCATCGTCGGCCGCCGCAAGCAGCGACACCGCACCATCGATCCCGCCCGTCGGTTCGGAAGAGGAAACCGTAGCGGCCAGAAACAGCCCCGCCAGCAGAAGGACGAAGACGGTCCATAACGACCGCCCCTCGCCAAGCGCACGATGATATCCGCTATCAGACCGCTGGGTCATTCTCGGCTCGCCATCCCAATTGATAACAGCATTGACCGGCGAAGGGGAGTCCCACCTTGATCAAGATCAAGGCTCCGAGAGAGTTCCGTGCGTGGGGTTCGGCAGCCCTGCTAACTCGGCCGGGTTTCGACGAAGCTAGGCCGCTCGGCGAATCGCGCCAGCCAGCCGGCAAGAAACGGGGCCTTCGCCCGCCAATCGCGGGTGTAGCGGAAATCGGTGTACTCCAGCGCCACGGCGGTCGCGATCTGATCGATACGGAGATCGCCGGCGGCGATCACGGGCGCCAGCATCTCGAGCCGCGCGATCGCCCGGCCGATGCGCTGTTCGAGCTTGGCTATGTATTCGAGGTTTCTCAAGGGTTCCGGGCGGGTGACCTCCCCGCGCCGCTGCACGCCTGCTTCCATCACGCCGATGGCGAGAGCCAGGCGCACGTGCAGATCCACCCCGGCGCTTGGCGGATAAAGCGTGGGCCGTCCCGAAATCGAATCGACATGGGCGGCGATGACGCGGCTGTCATAGACGGCGCGGCCGTCATCCAGCTCCAGCGTCGGGATCAGGCGCAGGGGATTAAGCTCGTCGAGGAACTCGGCGGACGTGACCTCGATGCGCTTTTCCTCGTGCTTCACGCCCAACTCCAAGGCGACCACGCGGACGAAGCGCCCGAACGGGCTGGTCGGGCTGTTATAGAGAATCATCGGATCGCTCTCGGATCACTCGATCTCGACGGCGAGGAGCCCGGCGTCGATGCCTTCCTGGCCCTCCTTGATATGCACCGCCTTCACGGTGCCGTCGGCGCCGGCCGCATGCGGCACTTCGGTCTTCATCACTTCGAGGATGAAGAGGACGTCGCCGGCCTTCACCTTGTCGCCGGGCTTCACCAGCACCTTCCAGACATTGCCCGGAACCATGGTTTCGATGTTTTCCGCCATTGTCATTTTCTCCCTGGAACTAGGCGATGCTGGCCGGCGCGCAGATCGCGTTGAGTTTCTTGCGCAAGCCTTGCGCCTCGTCCACGCTCACCGATTTGAACCGATAGAGGTCTCCCGGCTTCGACTGCCCGAGCTTCCAGAAGGCTGCCGAAGGCACGGTGTAGGGGTTGATGAACCCGCCCATGCTGGGCCCGTCGTTCACCAGGATGATGGGCGTCTGCCCCGCCAGATTGATGGCCCCCAACGGATAACCCTGGTCGATGATGTTGGAGGGTTCGGCGCCATGCTCCGGCGCCTTCTTGTGCGCCTTCTCGGCGAAGGTCCATTGCGGTCCATCCAGGCGAAAGCCGGTGCGGTCGCTCTTGGATGAAAGCTTCCAGTTGGTAGCGAGGAATTGCTTGTGGCCGGCGGCGTCCACCCAATCGTCGTTGGGGCCGGGCACCACCTCGATGGTCCAGGTCTTGTCGGTCGAGAAGACCGGGCGCGAATCGGCCTTCACCTTGCGGCCGGGCGTGCCCTTCGCTTGAGCGACGGGGACGACCTGTCCCTTCTTCAGCGCATTCCCCCCCATGCCGCCGACGCCGGCCTTGTGGAAGGTCGAGCGCGAGCCCAGCCAGGGCGGTGTGTCGATGCCGCCGGCAATGGCGATGTAGGCCCGCACCCCCGATTTGGCGGAGGACATGGACAGGGTTTGGCCGGCCTTGACCGCGATGCTTTCCCACATCGCCAACGCCTCGCCGTCGAGCTTCGCCTGCATGTCGGCGCCGCAGACGGCGATGACACCGTCGCGCAGGAATTTAAGCGTCGGACCCATGTACTGGCATTCGAGACCGGCAGCACCCGCCGGGTTGCCGACCGCGAGATTGGCCAGGCGGAAGGACCAGCTGTCCATCGGCCCCGACGGCGGAAAGCCCTGATTCCAGAAGCCGATGCGGCCGGGATAATCCTGCACCGAGGTTTCGAGACCGGGTTGAATGACTTCGAGCATGACGTGCTCCTCTAGAATCTGGCCTTGAGGTCGAGCGACTTCACCCATTTCTTGTAGTTGCGCACCGAGAAGCGCTGGTACTCCACCACGTTGTAGACGTAGGTGCCCGCCTTCACTTTGGCCTCGACGTCGTTGAATTCCTCGACCCCGACCGGCACGAATTTCACCCGGTCGCCGGGCTTGAACAGGCAGATGCTGTTCTCGAATTGCGGGAAGCGTTTCTCCGTGTCCCAGATCGGGACCGGGATGCGAGCGAAGATCTGATAGCCGCCTGGCGTGGCGACCGGATAGATGGCGGTGGAGGCGCCGCCCATGCCCACCGTGCCCTGCGGTGTCCAGGTGCGCGGCGGGTTATACTTCGGCGCCGTCAGCACGCAGCGCGGATCCAAGGCCATCATGAACGGCAGGCCCGGCCAGAACCCGAGCGCGGAGACCCAATATTCGGTGCCGGAATGGACCCGGGCGAATTGGTTGGCGTCGGCAAGCCCGTTGAGGCGCGCGATGAAGGCGGGGTCGTACTCCTTCTTCGTGATCTTGGCGCAGTAGTCGTCGATGCATTCCTTGGTCCAGGGATCGAGATAGACCGTGGGGAAGTAGAAGAGCCGGCTGTCCAATTCGATGTCGTCGGAGGAGCCGAGCGAGGAAATGAGCGCCATCATCTCCTTCTTCAAATCGGCGAAATCGATGGCATCCGGATCGTAATGCACCAGCATCGAGGCGAAACAGGGCGCCGTTTCGACGACGCCCTTGGTCTTGCTCTGCTCGATGGCGGTGGCGAGGCCTTGCGCCATGAAGTTCAGCTCGAGATTCATCTCGTTGCCGAACTCGATGAGGGCGTATCGGTCGCCGCCAGGCATGAACTTGGGTTGTTCGTAGATCATCGATTCTTCCCCGACGTTAAACCAATCCGCGCATCAACTCCGTCTGGTGGCGCGCGACGAACCCGGTGAACACATCGCCCGCGCGAAACGCCGGATGCGAAAGCACGCGAGCAAGAAACGGCACGTTCGTCGCCACCCCCTCGACCCGCACTTCAGCCAGCGCCGCCAGCAGCCGGTCGATCGCTTGATCGCGGTCCCGGCCATGGGCGATGACCTTGGCGATCATCGGATCGTAATGAAAGGTGATTTGGTCCCCCTGCCTCGCGCCGGTGTCAATTCTTAAGGACGGCGCGGCGTCTGGCAAGCGAAACTGCTTCAGCAGGCCGGGCGAGGGCAGGAAATTCCTGGCCGGGTTCTCGGCGTAGATGCGCGCCTCGATGGCGTGGCCCTCGGCGCGGATGCGATCTTGCGCCAATTCGCCGAGGTCGTCCCCGCGCGCCAGGCGAATTTGCAAGGCCACGAGATCGAGCCCGGTGTTCATTTCCGTCACCGGATGCTCGACCTGGATGCGCGTGTTCATCTCCAGGAAGTAGAACGCGCCACTGTCGGAATCGACCACGAATTCGACCGTCCCGGCGCCGCGATAGCGCTCCTGCCGGCACAAGGCGACGGCGGCCTCGGCCATTCGCGCTCGCGTGGTCGCGGGCAGATGGGGCGCCGGGCTTTCCTCGACGATCTTCTGGAACCGGCGTTGAATCGAGCATTCGCGCTCGAACATGTGCACGGCGCGGCCATCACCGAACCCGAAGACCTGAATCTCCACGTGGCGCGCCCGCTCCACCAGCCGCTCCAGATAGATCGTGCCATCGCCGAAGGACTTCTCCGCCAGGCTTTGCGTCGCCTCGACCACCTTCGCGAGCTCGGGCAATTGATCGACGCGGCGCATGCCGATGCCCCCGCCTCCGGCCGCGGCCTTGACCAGCAGCGGAAACCCGACCTCGCCCGCCGCGGCGTCGAGCCCTTCAAGCGCACCCATGTGAAAGCGCGCGCTGCCCGGCAGGATGGGTATGCCGGCGGATCTGGCGAGCAGCCGGGCGCGCTCCTTGTCGCCCATGTCGTCGATGGAATCGGGATCGGGGCCGATCCAGCGCAGGCCCGCGGCGATCACGGCCTTGGCGAAGTCGGCGTTCTCGCTGAGGAACCCGTAGCCCGGATGGACGGCGTCCGCGCCCGAGGTCCGCGCCGCCCCGATCAGGTTGTCGATGACGAGGTAGCTTTGCTTGGCCGGCGCCGGCCCCACGGGATGGGCCTCATCGGCCAGCGCCACGTGGAGCGCGTCCTTGTCGGCCTCGGAATAGACCGCGACGGTGCCCAGACCCAGCGCCTTGCAGCCGCGGATCGCCCGGCAGGCGATCTCGCCGCGATTGGCGATCAGGACCTTGCGCATGTCTCAGCCCAGATACTCCTTGAGGGCGACGTGCACCGCCCTTGCAACTTCGACCGCGCCGGGCGTATCGGAGTGCACGCACACGCAGTCGGCGCGCATCGGGATGTCCGGGCCCTCCACGGATTTGACCTTGCCCTCGCGGATCGCCCGCAGCGTGCGCGCCACCGCCGCCTTCGGCTCGACCGCTTCGTGCTCGCGCGTGATGATGAGGCGGCCGGTCTGGTCGTAATCGAGATCGACGTAGTACTCGGCCAGGAACTCGATCCCCCGCCTTGTATAGACCTCCTCGTGCTTGGTGCGCGCCATGCCCATCAGCGGCACGCCGAAGACCTTGGCGGCGTCGGCGATGGCATCGGCCACCTCCTCCGAGCGCGCGGCCATGCCGTACAAGGCGCCGTGCGGCTTGATGTGATGGAGAGGCATGCCCTCGGCGTCGAGGAAGGCCTTGAGCGCGCCCACCTGGTAGAGGACCGCGGCGGTGATCTCGTCGGGCTGCATCTTCATCTCGCGACGCCCGAAGCCCTGCAGGTCGGGCAGCGAGGGGTGGGCGCCCACCTTGACGCCGTGCTGCTTGGCGAGGCGCACGGTCTTGCGCATGACCATCGGGTCCGACGCGTGGAAGCCGCAGGCCACGTTGGCCAAGGTGATGTAGGGCATGATGCCGGCGTCGTCGCCAATGCGGTAGAGCCCGAAGCCCTCGCCCATGTCGCAGTTGATCGCCAGTCCCATTGTCGCTGTCTCCTTTTCCCGTTTAGAGGCCGATCGGCGCGCCGCCGGCGTCGGCCGACGCCACCATGGCCTCCATGACCGCAACCCCATGAATCGCCTCGTCCGGATGCACGCCGAACGCGGCGCGCCCGGCGCAGGCGGCGGCGAACTCCTCGAGCTCGGCTTTGAGGGTGTCCGCCTTCGGCAGGGCCTCATGGATCGTCTCGCCGCCCGCCGGCTGCACGTCCAGTAACTCCGCGTCGATATCGGCATGGGCGTTGGCCTTGGTGCCATAGATCGACAGGCGACACGTCCGCGGGCAGGCGAAGAGCGTGCCGAGATACCCGGTCGCTCCCGAGGCGAAGGCGAAGAGGGCCGAGGTCGTGTCGTCGATGTCCACCGGTACGGCGCGGCGCACGGCCTGGGCTGAAACTCGCGCGATCGGTCCCAGGAGCCAGCAGAGCAGGTCGATCATGTGGATGCCGAGGCCGGCGATGGCGCCGCCGGGGCTTTCGCTCCGGGTGGCGCGCCAGCGCTCCGGCGTGTACGAGAGTGCGCCGGGCAGCGAGAAATTCGCCTCGGCGTGGAGAACGGTGCCGAAGGCGTCTTCCGCCAGCATGGCCTTGAGGCGGCGCGCGACGTTCGTGTGCCGGCGGTTGTGCCCAACCGCAAGCACCACGCCCGCCTTTGCGCAAGCCCCTGCCGCCGCGCGCGCCGAGGCTGCGGTCAGCGTGAACGGTTTCTCCACGAAGACGTGCTTGCCGGCGCCGGCCGCCGCCGCCACATGGGCCGCGTGCTGGGAGTGCGGCGTCGTCAAGATCACGGCGTCGATGGCTTCGTCGGCAAGGAGAGCTTCGAAGCTGTCATGGGTCCGGGTATCGAACTTCCCGGCGAAGGTCGCGCGTTTGGAGGGGTTGCGCGAATAGCAGGAGACGATGCGCAAGGCGTCGGAAATGCCTTGGACGGACGCCGCCAACTCGTCCGACCACCATCCAAGCCCGATGGATGCCGCCCGCAGCACCGCCGTCAATCCCGCAAGGTCGCGATGAGCCGCTGGCGCAGTTGGTCGGCGACCACGGCGACGATCAGCAGCACGCCGATCACGACGATCTGCAGATAGGATTCGATGCGCGCCAGATTCATGCCGTTCTGCACCAGGCCGATGAAGATGGCGCCCAGTACCACGTTTCCGACCCGGCCCGTGCCGCCGCGCAAGGAGACCCCGCCGATGACGCAGGCCGCGATCGATTCGAGCGGCATGGAGGCGCCGATATTGGCCTCGCCCGTCTCCAGGCGCGCCGTCAGCATGATGCCGGCGATGGCCGTCAGCGCCGCGCACAGCACATAGGCCATGAACAGGTTAAACCGCGTATTGATGCCCGAGAGGGCCGAGGCCTTGATGTTGCCGCCGATCGCATAGAGATATCGGCCCGTCCGCGTCCAGTTCAGCAGCACGTAGAGGATCGCCATGAGCGCGATGGTGACATAGATCGGCACGGGGATGGCGAACCAGCTGCCGAACCCGAAGGTCTCGCCGAACTCAGCCGGCATGCCATAGACCGGCACGCCGCCGGTGAGATAGAGCGCGATGCCGAAGCCGACCGAGGCCATGCCAAGCGTCATCATGAACGGCGACACGCCGAAGACCGCCACGCCGATGCCGTTGGCGATGCCGATGGAGAGGCCGGCGCCGAAGCCCGCCAGAATGCCGGCGCCGATCGCCAACGCCACCGCGTCGGGTGCCGCCGCGGCGACGCTGGTCATGGCCAACGCGCCGACGACGGAGGTGACGGCCAGCATCGTACCGACCGAGAGATCGAACCCTCCCGTCAGCAGCGCCAGCATCTGGCCCATCGCCACCATGGTGAGATAGGTGGACTGGCGCGCGACGCCCACGAGATTGCGCCAGGTAAGGTAATTTTCCGACAGCAGGGCGAAGATCGCGACCGCGATGAGCAGCAGGAACGGCAGCACGCCGAGACGGACGAAGGCGTATTGCATCCATTCCCTCGTCGAGCGCGACCGGCGACCGTCACTGCCTGCTTCGGCCATCACGCGGCCTCCCGTTCGAAGAAATGGCTTAACACGCGATCCTCGGTGATCTCGGCTCCCGCGAGTTCCGCTCGCAGCTCGCCCCGATACATGATGTAGGCGCGGTTCGTGAGGTGCAGAATCTCGGGCAGATCGGAGGAGATGAGAAGGATCGCGGCCCCCGCCTGACAGAGGTCGCGGATGAACTCGTAGATCGCCACGCGCGTGCCTACATCGACGCCCACCGTGGGCTCGTCGAACACGAACATCTTGACCTCGCGCGACAGCGCCTTCGCCAGCAGGACCTTCTGTTGGTTTCCGCCCGAGAAATGATCGACCGAACGCTCGACATTGAGCGGCTGCAGGTTGAGCTGCTTCGCCAGTTCCAGCGCCCGCGCGCGCTCGCCCGCGCGCTTCAGGAACAGCGGGCCTGAAAGCGCCGGCTGGCCGAGCGCGGCGAGGAACATGTTTTCGCGCGCGCCGCGCATCATGACGAGCCCCTCTTCCCGCCGATCGGGGGGCACGTAGAAGAAACCGCGCTCGAGGAGCTGGCCCGGGCTCTTGCCGGTCACGTCCCGTCCGTCGAAGGTGATGCGGCCCGCCGCGATCCGCTCGATGCCGAAGCAGGCGCGCGCGACCTCGGACTTGCCGGACCCCACGAGGCCGGCCAGGCCGACGATCTCGCCCGCCCTGACCGCGATCGATACCGAACGGACCGTGCGGCTTGCCGTGGTCAGGTCCTTCACCTCGAGCGCGACCGCGCCAGGCCGGTAGTCCACCTTCGGAAAGATCTGGGTGATGACGCGACCGGTCATGAGTTCGACCAGGCGGGTTTCGTTCGCTTGTGCGACTTCGAGGGTCGCGACGAAGCGCCCGTCGCGCAGCACCGTGATACGGTCGCCGATGCGTTTGATCTCGTTGATACGGTGGGTAATGTAGATGATCCCGACGCCCTGGCGCTTCGCCTGTACGATGAGCGCGAACAGCCGCTCGGTCTCGCGCTCGGTAAGCGACGCGGTCGGCTCGTCAAGAATCAACACCGACAGATCCGAGCGAAAGGCCTTGGCGATCTCGACCATCTGTTGTTGCGCCCGCGACAGATAGGTCACGCGCCGCTCGGGATCGAGGGGAAAGCCCAGCCGGTTCAGGATCTCGACGGCGCTCTCGTGCATCCGCCGCTTGGCGAGGAAGCCTCCACTCAAGGCCTCGGCGCCGAGGAAAAGGTTCTGCTCGACCGTCAATTGCGGCACCAGCGAGAACTCCTGGAAGACCGCGCTGATGCCCAGGGCGCGGGCCTCGTGGACCGAGCCGATCTGCGCGGGCCGGCCGCGGACGTGGATCGTCCCCGCGCTGGGGCGATGCGCGCCCGCCACCAGCGAGATCAACGTTGATTTGCCGGCGCCGTTCTCGCCGAAGAGGACGTGCACCTCCCCGGCTTTGAGGTCGAAGTCGACCTTGTCGAGCGCGACGACGCCGGGAAAGTGCTTCGACACCCCTTCCAGGCGAAGCAGGGGAGGGGCTCCCTCGGCGCCGCCGCCGGAGCCCGCTCCGCCCTTATTCCGGTCCGCCCCCGTAACGGACCCCACGGGGATCAGTCGACAGTGAACGTCGGCTTGAAGTCGGCCGGCGCCAGCGAGGACGGGTAGTCGAAGGTGTCGATGTTGGACTTGTCGATCACGTAGAGGGCCGGACCGACGTGCTTCTGATAGTCCTTGCCTTCGAGAATACGCACCGCCTGGTCGATGGCGACACGGCCCTGGATCACGGCCGAATCGGTCGGCGCGGCCAGCACGCGGCCCTTCTTGATGTTGTCGTAAACGCCCGGCGTGAAGTAGTAGGCGAGGACCTTGATCTGGTCCTCGAGGCCCCGATCGCGCAGCGCCTGGACAGCCGCCTCCGTGGTCGGCGAGGTGCCGACGATATAGTTGATGTCAGGGTAGGCCTGGAGGGTGTCCTCGACCAGCTTCAGCTGGACCTCCTTGCCGGTGTCGCCGTACTTGGTGTCGACGAGTTCGAGGTCACTGTCCTTGATGGCGTCGAGGAAGCCCACGTTTCCAGCCTCGACCCAGCCGGCGCCCGGAGGTCCGGGGAACCATGCGACCTTGACCTTGCCACTGCCCTTCGGGTGCATTTTGGCGATGTACTCGCCCGCCTTGTACCCCATCTCGCCGAACGAAACGAGCGACTTGGCCGAAAGCTCGGCCGAGGATATGCCATTGATGACGTCGATGACCGGAACGCCCTTGGCCCGGATCTCCGACACCAGTTGATTGAGACCGTCATAGGAGATGGCGCCGATGATGACGGCGTCGGCGCCGCCGGCGACGCAGTCCTCGATCTGGGAGATCTGCTTGGCCAGGTTCTCGTAGCCCCCGGCCTCCACCAGCAGCATCTTGACGCCGGTCCGCTGGGCTTCGGCGACGACGCCGTAATCGACCGCCATCCAGTAGGCGTCCTTCATGTGCGGGAAGGACACGCAGATGTCCCACTTCTTCTCCGCCTTTTCGACCGGCGAATAATCGACGCTGGTACGGGGGCTCGCCATGTCGAACGCCGGATCCCAGACTTGGACCGGGAATGGGTACCAGGCCTTCTCCTCGGCGCCGGCCGCGGCCGCCATCGCGATGGCGAGCGTTCCGGCTGCGAGCGCCACCGCGCTCCTTCTCATGATTGTCATGCTTCGTCTCCCTGTTGTAAAATTAGAAAGCGTTTAGAGCCTATCCTTACTCGTCGCTCAGCTACGCGGGCGGCCGACCAGACCCCAAGTCAGCGGCATCAGGCTGGCCGCCAGCCCCAGCTTCAGAAGATCGCCGCCCAGAAACGGCTTCAGGCCGTAGGTGATGGCGTTGTCGAAGCCATCGACAAAACCCGAGAGCCAGATGAGCCCGGGCACATAGAGCGCGATATTGCCGGCCAGCATCGCCAGCGCGGTGCGCGGGATGTCGCGGTCCCAGCCGCGCTCGGCGAGGTAGCCCACAATGGCCGCGGCCAGCAGGAAGCCGAACAGATAACCGCCCGTGGGCCCGAACAACGCCGCCGGCCCGCTCGACAGCTCGGCATAGACCGGCAAGCCAACGGCCCCTTCGGCGAGATAGAGCGCCACCGTCGCCGCCCCCAGTCGCCAGCCATAGGCCATGGCGATGACGAGCACCGCGAAGGTCTGCATGGTGATCGGCACCGGCGTGAGCGGCACGGCGATCTGCGAGCAAACCGCCAGCAGCGCGCTGCCGACAATCATGAGGACGATCCAGCGCAATGCCGCGGTCGCGGCGCGCGCCGGCCAAATGGCCGAGATCAGCGTCGGCTCGGTCGTCGAAACGGTCGCCATGTCATCCCTCGAAGGTTGTTGCCGGTGGCCTCCTCGCCGGAGGCCGCCCCCGACGGCTTCCTAACGTTATCACGAGCGCCGGGGCAGTCAAACCCGCGGATTATTCCGGGGGCTCGAATACCCCGGCCACCGCCGCTCGATCCAGGCGGCGAGCGCCAGCAGCCGGCCGTCCCGATGGCGATCGGCAACGAGCTGCACGCCCACGGGCAATCCGTTGTCTCCCGTCGCCAGCGGCAAGGTCACCGACGGCACGTGGAGAAGCGTCCAGGCGCGGCTGAAAATGGGATCGCCGGTGCCGGCGAGGCCCTTCGGGGCCTCGCCCGGCGCGCTCGGACAGATCACGGCGTCGATGCCGTCGAAGAAGCGCACGAGCTCGCTACGGCATTTTTCGGCGATGCCAAGCGCCTCGCGGTATCGCGACAGGGGACAGGCCAGCCCCAATGCCAGCAACTCGGTGAGCTTGGCGCTGAGGCGGCCGGAATGGACGAGGCGCTCATGGGCGTAGGAACGCGCCGCCTCGAACGCCATGATTGCCTTCTGCGCCTCGGTCAGATCGGCGAAGGCCGCCGGCCAATCGCGAACCACGATCGAGGCGCCCATCGCTTTCAATTGCTCCGCCGTTTGCTCGACGGTGCGTTGGGTGCTGGCATCGGCGGCGCTCCAATGCGCCGTGCGGCAGAGCCCGAAGCGCGGCGGGCCGATCTCGAGCAGCGCCTCGTCGGCGTCGAGCAGGGCCTGGCGCACCAACGCCACATCGTCCACGGAGCGCGCGAGAATGCCGAGTGTATCGAGGGACGGACTGAAAGCCTTGACGCCGGCGAGGCTGAACGAACCGTACGTCGCCTTGTACCCGACGATCCCGCAAAAAGCGGCGGGCCGGATGACCGAGGCCGCCGTCTGCGTACCCAATGCCACCGGAACCATGCCGTCGGCGACCGCCGCCGCCGAGCCGCTCGACGATCCGCCGGGCGTGTACTCGGGCGCGCGGGGATTGCGCGTCTTGCCGGGACTGAAATAGGCGAACTCGGTGGTGACGGTCTTGCCCGGTATCACCGCGCCGGCCGCCCGAAGCAGCGCGACGCAAGCCGCGTCCCAAGCCGGCTGGTGGCCGGCGTAGATGGGCGAGCCATAGGCCGTCGGCATGTCGCCGGTGTCGATGATGTCCTTGATGCCGACGGGAATGCCGGCGAGCCTGCCCGGATGAGTCGCGGCATCGATCGCTCGCGCTTGGCGCCGGGCGGAGGCGGCGTCGAAAAACTCCCAGGCGCCGATCGGTTCTTCGCGCTCCGCGATGCGCTCGAGGCATTCTTGCAGATACTCGTCCGCGGTCAGACGGCGTTCCGCGATCGCCTGGCGCGCCGCCGTCGCTGTCATCATTGATCTCACGGCCCCCGCGTCAGCCCGCCATCGACGACGATGTTCTGCCCGGTGATGTAACCGGCGTCGGTGGAGAGCAGAAAGGCGATGGTCGCGGCGATCTCGCCCACGCGCGCGAATCGCCGCGCCGGAATTTGCGCCAGCCGTTCCGGCGTCTCGGGGTAGGAATCGACGAAGCCGGGCAGCACGCTGTTCATGCGGATGCCTGACTTGGCGTAACGGTCGGCATAAAGCTTGGTGAACGAGCTCAAGCCGGCGCGCAGCACGCTCGACAACGGAAAGGCCGCGTCGGGCTCCCGCGCGGCATAAGTCGAGACGTTGACGATGGCGCCGCCACCGCCGCGCTCCATCGCCGGCGTCACCAGCCGGGCCATGCGCACGACGTTCAGCAGCAGAAGGTCGAGCGCCTGGTGCCAGTCGGGATCGGCGATGGCGAGCAGTTCGCCCTTGGCCGAATGCCCGGTGTTGTTGACGACGGCGTCGATCCGGCCATAGCGGTCGAGCGTCGCGGCGACCAGCCGCTCCAGGTCTTGGAGCTTTTCGACCGAGCCTTTCACGGCGAGCGCGTCCAACTCTTTCGCCACGCCCACGATCTTGTCCGACCGCGCCATCAACGCCAGTCGATAGCCGCGCTTCTTAAGCTCACGTGCCACGCCCGCGCCGATGCCCTTGCTTGCCGCGGTGACGATCGCAACCGGTTCCATGACGTGGCTCCTTCTAAGCAGAGATTCGCTGATTGGCCAACGGATGGGGTTTTCGGCTTTCGTTCATGGCTTTGATCTCTTCGTCGATTACGGTTTTGAGGCTGTCTGCGTCCTTGAA
>VFKA01000073.1 GCA_009885795.1 Rhodospirillales bacterium
AGAACCTTCGTGATCGCCGCCGTCAGAGTCGTCTTGCCGTGATCGACGTGGCCGATCGTGCCGACGTTGCAGTGCGGCTTGGTCCGCTGGAATTTCGCTTTCGCCATCGTAATTCGTCCCGGGTTCGAGGTTTCTCTCTAAACAAACTGTCCTGGAGCGGGTGACGGGAATCGAACCCGTGTAGCCAGCTTGGAAGGCTGGAACTCTACCATTGAGCTACACCCGCGAGTTCGAGCCAGGCGTCCCGTTCCATCCACCACTAGGCCGCCGGCGATGGTGGAGGGGGTAGGATTCGAACCTACGTAGGCGTAAGCCAACGGGTTTACAGCCCGTCCCCTTTAGCCACTCGGGCACCCCTCCACGACGCCGTTGCCATTAGCGCGGCGGGGGTTCGCGGACTATCCTTTTCCTGAAGGTCATGTCAACGTCAAAGCACAAGACCACACCCTCTCCCTCCTGGATTTCTGCCCCCGGAGGCGAGAGTGCGGTCGGAACCGGCGATTTCGTCTTTAATAATATGTGAGGTCGGAGTGAAACGCAAGGCCATCCGTACCGACAAATCCGGCGACTACTGGCTCTACGGCGTCCACGCGGTACGCGCGGCGCTCGAAAACCCGGCTCGGACGGTCCATGAGGTCGTTCATGTCGCCGAATCGAGGTTGCCCTCGACCCGGGGCATCCCGGCCAAGTCCGTCGCCCGCGACGCCCTGGAGCGCCTTCTGCCGCCCGGTTCCGTGCACCAAGGCATCGCCGCCAGGGTGGCGAAGCTGCCGGAGCGCGACCTCGACGACATCCTCGACGGCCTCCAGGCGGCCGCGCGCGCGGTGCTCGTCGTACTCGACCAGGTAACAGACCCGCACAATGTCGGCGCGGTATTGCGCTCGGCCGCCGCCTTCGGCGCGGCGGCGTTGGTCGTGACCGAGCGCCACGCCGCGCCCGAGACCGCCGTTCTCGCCAAGGCGGCGTCGGGCGCGCTCGACGCCGTGCCCCTGGTCCGGGTGGTCAACCTCGCGCAAGCGATGGACCGCCTGAAGGACACCCAATTCTGGTGCATCGGCTTGGCCGCCGAGGCCGGCCGGACGATCGCCGAAGCCGACCTCTCCGGCCGCGTCGCCATCCTGCTGGGCGCCGAGGGCCAGGGCCTCAGGCGCCTCACCCGCGAGCGCTGCGACCTGCTGGTCCGCCTGCCCACCGAAGGCCCGATCGACCAGGTGAACGTATCGGCGGCCGCCGCCATCGCCCTCTACGAGGTTACAAGGCAGCGCGGTACCAAGGAAGTGGGCGCGCTTGCGGCCGGCCGGCGCCCGACATAATCTCTCGCCATGCTGGATTGGAGTACATGTCCCGCGGTCGAGCGCGTGTCCGGCAAGGTCAGCGGCGCTTGGCTGTTCAAGGGAACCCGCGTACCCGTGAAGGCGCTCTTCGAGAACCTCGAGGATGGCGCCAGCATCCGCGAGTTCGTGGACTGGTTCCCTGGCGTAACCCTCCAGCAGGCGGAGGCCGTGATCGAGTACGCCGAGGTTAAAGGGGAAGCACCCTTTTAGTCCCCATTGCTGAAAAAACACCCCTGTCGCCCCGGCGAAAGCCGGGGCCCATGGTTACGCAGCTCGAAGGATTCCGACAGGAGAGATTCCAGTCGGCGCGACTTTGTTCTAATGTCGCCGTCATGACAAAGCGTCCCGCGCCCCTCCTTTACGCATTCGCCGTCGCGGCCATCGCCGCGCTCGTCCCCGGCATCGCCCGCGCCGAGGCCGACCTCGACGCCGTGCTGGAATGGTTCGATACCTTCGACCGCGACAAGGACGGGGCGCTCACGGTCAGCGAATACCGCAAGCTGGGGTCGAAGCGCTTCATCCGCGCCGACGCCGATCGGAATGGCGAGCTCAGCGCCATCGAATACCTGGACGGCTTTCGCGGCTCCGATTCCGACCGCGAGCGCTACCTGACCCAATTCACCGCCTCGGACACGGATCGAAGCGGCTCGGTGAGCGGTATCGAATTCAACGGCTTCGGCATCCGCGTCATCAAGGAAGCGGACCTCGACCGCGACGGCACCATGACCCGCGACGAACTTATCGCCGCCGTCGGCGGCGAGGTACCGGGTTCGGCGTCCTCGACGCTGGGCGGCGCCAAGAACGACTGACCCGACCCGAAGGAGATGAGGCATGAAGACCCGAGTTCGATGGATGGCGGCGGCGCTCGTGGCGGCGCTGATGGCGGGCGGCTGCGCCAGTATGACGCGCGTCCTCGACAAGACGGACGAGGAGCAGGTCATACGCACGCTCGACAATGAGTGGGTCGCGGCGGTGGCCAGGAAGGACGCCGCCGCCGTGGCGGCGTTTTACGCGCCCGACGGCAGCGTCCTGCCGCCGAACGGGCCCGAGGCGCGCGGCACCCAGGCCGTCGCCGAATTCTGGAGCGGGCTCCTTGCCCTTCGCAACGTCCAACTGACCTTCGCGCCCACGCAAGTGGTCGTCGCGCAATCCGGCGACATCGCCTACGACATCGGCACCTACGCCTTGTCTTTCACCACCGACAAGGGACCGGTGAAGGATTCCGGCAAATACGTGGTCGTCTGGAAAAAGGTGAACGAACACTGGAAAGTGGCGGCCGACATATTCAACAGCAACGCCCCCGCGCCGTAAGGCGCGGCGCGGGGATCATCGGTCCCCGGCCGGATCCGGATAGAGAGGATCGTACACGCCGGGCGGCGAATCGTATTGCACCTGGTTCCTCGGCGAATAATCCGGTCCGAGGTAAGAGCCGTCCGGCGAGCTGTACGGACTGACCGTCCCCCCCCCCCCCCCCCCCC
>VFKA01000013.1 GCA_009885795.1 Rhodospirillales bacterium
GGACGTACTCAACATTCCCGGCTGCACTTATTGCCGGCCGCAGGTGGCGAGCGTTGGGCTGACCGAGGCGAATACAAAGGAGGCCGGTTACGAGGTCAAGGCCGGCACTTTCCCGTTCATCGGCAACGGCAAGGCGATCGCCATGGGCGAGCCCGAGGGCATGGTGAAGACCGTGTTCGACGCCAGGACCGGCGAGTTGCTCGGCGCGCACATGATCGGCGCCGAGGTGACCGAGCTGATCCAGGGGTTCGCCATCGCGCGCACGCTCGAGACCACCGAGGCCGAACTGATGCGGACCGTGTTCCCGCATCCCACCATTTCCGAGGTCATGCACGAGGCGGTGCTTGACGCCTATGGCCGCGCGATCCACTTCTAGCCCATGAGCGAGTCGCCCGCCTCGTTGCGCCACCCCGAGAAAGCGAACCGGCCGGACAGTCCGGCCCTGCGCAAGCCCGATTGGATTCGCGTGAAGGCGCCGATGTCGCCGGAGTACCACGAGACTCGCGCGCTCATGCGCCGCCTCAAGCTCAACACCGTGTGCGAGGAAGCGGCCTGCCCGAATATCGGCGAGTGCTGGACGCATGGTCATGCGACGGTGATGATTCTGGGCGCGGTCTGCACCCGGGCGTGCGCGTTCTGCAACGTCGCCACGGGAAAGCCGGACAAGCTCGACCCGCACGAGCCGGCGCGGGTCGCCGAGGCGGTGGCGGCGTTGAAGCTCACGCATCTCGTCGTCACCTCGGTCGATCGCGACGACCTCGACGACGGCGGCGCCGCGCACTTCGCCGAGATGATCCGGCGCGTGCGCGAGGCGGCGCCCGGCGTCACGATCGAGGTGCTGACGCCGGACTTCCTGCGCAAAGCAGGCGCCGTCGAGACCGTGGTGGCGGCGCGCCCCGATGTCTACAACCACAATCTGGAGACGGTGCCGAGGCTCTATCCGACCATCCGCCCGGGCGCCCGCTACTTCGCGAGCCTCAGGCTGTTGCAGCGGGTGAAGGAGATCGATCCTAGGATGTTCACCAAGTCCGGCCTCATGGTCGGGCTCGGCGAGGAGCGCCAGGAAATCCACCAGGTCATGGACGATCTGCGCGAGGCGGATGTGGATTTCCTTACCATCGGCCAGTACCTCCAACCGACGCCGAAACACGCCGCGATCGCGCGCTTCGTGCCACCGGACGAGTTCGAGGGCTTGCGCCGCATCGCCCTCGGCAAGGGCTTCCTGATGGTGTCGGCCTCGCCGCTCACGCGCTCGTCCTATCATGCGGGCGACGATTTCGCGCGGCTTCGGCAGGCCCGGGCCGCCGGCGCTTCGCTGGCGTAGCGATCGCCGGCCAAGGCATGCCCGTCCACGCCGAGCAGCGCGTCCTGCCCTACACGCCCGACCAGTTGTTCGATCTGGTGGCCGACGTCGAGCGCTATCCGGAGTTCCTGCCCTGGTGCCTCGCCGCGCGCGTCACCAGGCGCGAGCGCGACATGCTCTGGGCCGATCTCTTGATCGGGTTCAAGATGGTGCGCGAGAGGTTCACCAGCCGTGTCACCCTCGACCGGGCCAACCATCGCATCGATGTCATCTACGAGGAGGGGCCGTTCAAGCACCTCGACAATCGTTGGCTATTCAAGCCGGCGGCCAACGGACACTGCCAGCTCGATTTTCACGTCGAATTCGAGTTCCGTTCGGCCCTGCTGTCCAGGATCATCGGCGTGTTGTTCCACGAAGCGGTGCGCCGCATGGTCCACGCCTTCGAGGGAAGGGCGCGAAAGCTCTATGGGTGATCAATGCGCCTGGTGGTGCGGCACGTCGATGAGCCGGCGCGTGCCGTTCTCCACGTCGTAAATGTGGAACGAATTCATGTTGCGGCCGTAGAGATGCAGGCTGAGCGTCGGGGCGCGCTCCGCCGCGACGCCCGTCACATGGATGTGGTCGGGGTTGGGGACGAATGTCGTGACCGCGCCGGCGGGCAGCAGCGTCATCCCGCCGCGCCGCAGGCGGATACCGTTGTCGCGCTTGATTTCGCCGTCGACGGACATGTAGTTGCGCTCCTCGAGAATGCCTTCGAGAACACCCACCACGCCCCAGCTGCCGTGATCGTGCACGGGCGTCCACTGCCCCGGAAGCCAGACCAGCGCGAATAGGGAGAGACTGCCATCGTTCGAAAGATAGATGCAGTTGCGCGCATAATGCGTGGGATCGCAGCGCCGGTGCTCGGGACGAAGAAACTCCTTGTGCCCGGCGGCGACCGCCAGCATGGCGGGTGCGATGCGCCGCACGATTTCGGCGGGCTCGGTCTTGGTATCCAGGATTTCGCGGCAGCGCGCGATGAAAGTCGTCAGGCTGTCGCCGTCGGTCATGATATGGAATTCCAATGGTGAGCAACCCGCCGAAGCCGGCTGTTGGACATCCATGAAATAGGGCGTAAACTTCGTCGGAGGCAAGTGGCCGAGTATCGCCTCGTTCTCGGGGCGGCACGCTTGCCCACAGGGAGGGAACGGTGATTCCAGGCAATTTCGACTACCACCGCCCCGGCAGCGTGGATGAGGCCGCGGCGCTGCTGGGCCGGCTTGGCGAGGATGCGAAGGTTCTGGCCGGAGGGCACAGCCTCCTGCCCATGATGAAGCTGCGGCTGGCGGAGCCGAAGAGTCTCATCGATCTCGGCGCCATCGCCGAGCTTCGGGTCATCCGCGAGAAGGACGGCGTCCTTCAGATCGGCGCCATGGCGACGGAGGCGGCGCTGATCGCGTCGGACCTCATTCGTCGTCACTGCCCGCTCATCGCCGAGGCCGCCGCTTTGATCGCCGACCCGCAGGTGCGCAACCGCGGCACCATCGGCGGCGACATCGCCCATGGCGATCCGGGCAACGATCATCCCGCCATCATGCTGGCGCTGGGCGCCTCGTTCGTATTGCGCGGGGGCAAGGGCGAGCGCGTGGTCGCCGCCGGCGATTTCTATCGCGCGCTGTTCGAGACCGCGATGAAAGCCGATGAACTGCTGGTCGAGATCCGGGTGCCGGCGTTGCGGCCGGGGACCGGAGCCTCGTACCAGAAGCTGAAGCGAAAGGTCGGCGACTTCGCCATCGCCGGTGCCGCCGCGGTCATCGGCATCAAGGACGGACGCTGCGGCCACGCGGCCATCGCCCTCACCAACGTCGGGCCGACGGCCGTCAACGCCGAGGCCGCCGCGGCGCTGCTCGTGGGCAAGGCGATCGACGAGGCGCTGATCGGCGAAGCGGCCAAGCTGGCCATGTCGGCCTGCGCGCCCACCGCGGACCTGCGCGGCCCGGTCGAATACAAGACGCGCATGGCCGGCGAGATGACGAGGCGGGCCATCCGCGAGGCTCTCAAACGCGCCAAGGGAGGGTGAGATCGTGGCCAAGCAAAAAATTGCGCTGAGCGTCAACGGCAAGAAGATCGAGGCCTCGGTCGAGCCGCGCACGCTTCTGGTTCATTTCCTGCGCGAGGAGTTGAACCTGACCGGAACCCATATCGGCTGCGAGACCAGCCATTGCGGCGCCTGCACGGTCGATCTCAACGGCATGTCGGTGAAGTCCTGCACCGTGTTGGCGGTCCAGGCCGATGGCGGCGATCTCAAGACGGTCGAGGGCCTGGCCGCGGGCGGCAAGCTGCACCCGCTGCAGGAAGGGTTCATGCAGGAGCATGGGTTGCAATGCGGCTTCTGCACGCCGGGCATGCTGATGCGCGGCTATCGAATGTTGCAGGAGAATCCGAATCCGAGCGATGAAGACATCCGCTGGGGCCTCAGCGGCAATCTGTGCCGCTGCACCGGATACCAGAACATCGTCAAGTCGGTACAATACGCCGCCGACAAAATCCGCAAGGAAGGAGCGCCCAAGCCATGACCGACGTCATTGTCGCGCCCTCGAAGGAACGCGAGGCCGGGCTCGCCGGCATCGGCAGCCACCGCAAGCGCAAGGAAGATCCGCGCCTGATCCAAGGCAAGGGACAATTCCTGGACGACTTGAAGCTGCCGGGCACCGTGTTCGGCGACTTCGTGCGCAGCCCCCATGCCCACGCCAAGATCAAGGCGATCCGCGCCGACAAGGCCAAGGCCGTGCCGGGCATCATCGCGGTGCTGACCGCCGAGGATTTGAAACCGCTCAACCTGCATTGGATGCCGACGCTGGCCGGCGACCGGCAGGCGGTCCTGGCGCACGAAAAAGTGCATTTCCAGAATCAAGAGGTCGCCTTCGTCGTCGGCGAGGACCGCTATGCCGTCGCCGATGCGATACAACTCGTCGAAGTGGATTACGAGGCCCTGCCCGTCGTCATCGACCCCAAGAAGGCCATGGCGCCGAATGCGCCGACCCTGCGCGACGATCTCACCGGCAAGGACAATGCCGGCCAGGGTCCGCGGCGCCATCCGAACCATATCTTCAACTGGTCGGTGGGCGACAAAGCGGCGACCGACAAGGCCTTCGCCGGGGCCGCCGTCACCGTGAAGGAGGACATCGCCTATCAGCGCGTGTTCCCCTGCCCGCTGGAGACCTGCGGATGCGTCGCGTCGATGGACCCGGTGCGGGGCGAGCTCACGCTCTACGGAACGTTCCAGGCGCCCCATGTCGTGCGCACGGTCGTGTCGCTCATTGCCGGCCTGCCCGAGCATAAGATTCACGTGATCGCTCAGGACATCGGCGGCGGCTTCGGGGGAAAGGTCGGGGCCTATCCCGGCTATATCTGCTCGGCGGTCGCCTCCATCGTCATCGGCCGGCCGGTGAAATGGGTCGAAAGCCGCATGGACAATCTGTCCACCACGGCGTTTGCCCGCGACTATCACATGACCGGCGAGCTCGCCGCCGACAAGGACGGCAAGATTCGGGCGTTGCGCGTCTATGTGCTGGCCGATCACGGCGCCTTCAACGCCCACGCCCAGCCGACCAAATGGCCGGCGGGTCTCTTTAGCATCGTGACCGGCAGCTATGACATCGGCGCCGCGCACGTGGCGGTCGATGGCGTCTTCACCAACAAGGCGCCGGGCGGCGTCGCCTATCGCTGCTCGTTCCGGGTGACCGAGGCGTCCTATCTCATCGAGCGCATGGTCGACGTGCTGGCCTTGAAGCTCGGCATGGACCCGGCCGATCTGCGCAGGAAGAACCTGATCCAACCGGAGCAGTTCCCTTATAAATCGGCGCTCGGATGGGAATACGACAGCGGCGTTTATCCGGCGGCGCTGGAAAAGGCCCTCAAGGCCGTGGATTACAAGGGCCTGCGCCAGGAGCAGGCGGAGAAGCGAAAGCGCGGCGAACTCATGGGCATCGGCCTCGCGTTCTTCACCGAGATCGTCGGCGCCGGCCCCACCCGCAACTGCGACATCCTGGGCATCGGCATGTTCGACAGTTGCGAGATTCGCGTCCACCCGACCGGCAGCATCATCGCCCGCCTCGGAACCAAGTCGACAGGGCAGGGCCACGAGACCACCTATGCCCAGATCATCGCCTCGGAGCTTGGCATCCCGTCCGACGACATCATGATCGAGGAAGGAAACACCGACACCGCGCCCTATGGCCTCGGCACCTATGGTTCGCGCTCGACGCCCGTCGCCGGCGCCGCCTGCGCCCAGGCCGCGCGCACGATCCGCGAAAAGGCCAAGAAGATCGCCGCCCACATGATGGAGGTCAGCGAGACCGACCTCGAATGGGACGTCGACCGCTTCCAGATCAAGGGCGTGCCCCAGAAAACCGTCACCATGAAACAGATCGCCATGGCCGCCTACAGCAACGTGCCGGCCGGCATGCAGCATGGCCTCGAGGCGACGAACTACTACGACCCGCCGAACTTCACCTATCCGTTCGGCGCCTATATCTGCGTCGTCGACGTGGACCGGTTCACCGGCGAGACCAAGGTCCGGCGGTTCTATGCGCTCGACGATTGCGGAACCCGGATCAACCCCATGATCATCGAGGGCCAGGTGCATGGCGGGTTGACCGAGGCCTTCGCCATCGCCATGGGACAGGAAATCGTCTACGACGAGACCGGCAACGTGCTGGGCGCCAGCCTCATGGATTACTTCGTGCCGACATCGGTGGAAACGCCGGTCTGGGAGACCGACTTCACCGTCACGCCGTCGCCCCACCACCCGATCGGAGCCAAGGGCGTCGGCGAATCGCCCAATGTCGGCGGCGTCTCGGCCTTCTCCAACGCGGTCATCGATGCCTTCGCCCACCATGGCGTCACCCACATGCCGATGCCGCATACGCCGTGGCGCGTGTCGGAGGTGTGCCACCGCCTCGGCATCGACAAATAGGGGTCTCGATGAACCTGGGCGCCGACGAACTGCTCGACACCATCGCCCGTCTGCGCGAAGCGGACAGTCCCTTCGCCGTCGCCACGGTCGTGCGCACCGAGGGCGCCACCTCGGCCAAGGCGGGCGCCAAGGCGGTCGTGGACGAGAAGGGTTCGATGGTGGGCTGGATCGGCGGCGGCGGTTGCACCGAGAGCGCGGTTCGCCAGGCGGCCGCCCAGGCGATGGCCGACGGCAAGTCGCGGCTGATCGCCATCCGCCCCAGCGGCGAAGGCGTCGAAATCCGCGGCCTCGAGAACTTCGACAACGCCTGCTTCAGCGGCGGCACGATCGAAGTCTTCATCGAGCCGGTCCAGGCGCGGCCCACGCTCATCGTCTTGGGGGCATCCCCGGTCGCGCGCAGCCTGGTGGAATTGGCCTGCCGGGTCGGCTTCTGGGTGACCGTGGGGGCGATGGCCGAAGACAGCGAGGGCTTCGAGGGCGCGGCCCGGCGGATCGAGGGATTCGATCTCTCCGGGGTGGCGCGCGCCGCATCGAGCTTCGTCGTCGTGGCGACCCAGGGCAAGGGCGACCGCGCCGCCTTGGAAGCGGCCCTGAAGGCCGGGCCGCGCTATCTCGCCTTCGTCGGCAGCCGCCGCAAGGCGGCCAAGCTCAAGGAACATTTTCTCGACAAATGGGTCGACCCGCGGGCGCTCGCCGCGGTGCGGGCGCCGGCCGGAATCGACATCGGCGCCGCCGGACCCGAGGAGATCGCGCTCTCGATCCTCGCCGAGATCGTTCGCGAGCGCCGCCGTCCGACCGCCGGCACGGGCATCGCCGAGAAGCCGCGAGCGGCCGAGGAACCTTCAAGTCAAACCGCCCTGGCCGATTGCTGCCGCGACGACGGGGTTTAGCCTGATTGTCATGCCCGGCCCCCGAGCCGGGCATCCATCTCGCCGTTGCGCCCCCGGATTGCCGGGTCAGGCCCGGCAATGACACAAATCACCCGAGCTGCCGGCGCAATAGTTCGACCGCGGCCTCGACCGCCGCTAGGCGCACGGCCTGCCTGTCGCCGGTAAACGTGTGCCGCTCCACCAGAGGTTCGCGCTCCCGCCTGGCCGACGCCAGATAGACGAGGCCGACGGGCTTGCCGGGGCCGCCGCCGCCGGGGCCGGCGATACCGGTCACCGCGAGCGCGACATCCGCCTTGGATCGCGCGAGCGCGCCTTCCGCCATGGCGCGGGCGACATGGGCGCTGACGGCGCCGTGGCGGCCGATGAGGTCGGCGGGCACGCCGAGCATCTCGCTCTTGGCGTCGTTCGAATAGGTAATGAATCCGCGATCGACGACATCCGACGAACCCGGCACGTCGGTCAGCGACGCGGCGAGGAGGCCGCCGGTGCAGGATTCGGCGGTCGCGATCCTGAGTCCTGCCTGACGGTAGAGCTCGAGCAGCGCTTCGGCGTCCACGGATTATCCGCCAGCGGGAAGCATGACGGTGGCGACGGCCTGCACCGCGATGCCTTCGCCCCGCCCGGTGAAGCCGAGCCCCTCGGTGGTCGTGGCCTTGACGCTCGCCCGGCCGGGTTCAAGCCCTAGAATGTCGGCGATGCGCGCCGCCATCGCCTCGCGATGCGGCCCTACCTTCGGGCGCTCGCAGATCACCGTGACATCGACATGCACGACACGCCCGCCGCGCGCCGCCACCAGTCCAACCGCGGCCCGCGCGAAATGCGACGAATCCTTGCCGCGCCATTGCGGATCGCTCGGCGGGAAGTGCAGGCCGATGTCGCCGGCGCCGATCGCCCCCAGGATCGCGTCGGTCAGGGCGTGAAGCCCGGCGTCGGCGTCGGAGTGGCCTTCCAGCGACCGGTCGTGGGGCACGCGCACGCCGCACAGCATGATGCCGTCGCCGGGCACGAAGCGGTGCACGTCGAATCCGCTGCCGGTGCGCCATTCGACGGCGGCGCCGGCGGCGAGCAACCGCTCGGCGCGGGCGAGATCGGCTTCGGTCGTGATCTTGAGGTTGTCTTCGGACCCCGCGACCAGCGCCACGCCGAGGCCCGCGGCTTCCGCGACCGCGGCATCGTCGGTCATGTCGGCGCCCGCCGCGGCACGATGGGCGGCGAGAATGGCATCGAAGTCGAAGGCCTGCGGCGTTTGCGCCCGCCACAGCCCGGCACGATCCACGGTGACGGCGACGCGACCGCCGGCGCCGGCGCGCTTCAACGTATCGGTGATCGGCGACGCCGCGATCGCCGCCTTGGCCGTGTCGAGGGCCGCGAGCAAGCGGTCGATCGTCGCCGCATCGACCAAGGGCCGCGCCGCGTCGTGGATCAGCACGTTGCGCGGATTCCGATCGGCTAGGCTTTCAAGCCCATGGCGCACGGATTGCTGGCGTGTGGCGCCGCCGGTGACGGGATCGAGCAGGGCGAGCCCGCGCACCGCGTCGTCGTAAAGCACGCGATGCTCGGGTTGCAGCACGACCTTGATGGCGTCGATGGCCGGATGAGCGGCGAAGCGGTCGAGGCAATGGCGCAGCACGGGCTTCCCCGCCAACAGGCGATACTGCTTCGGCACCGCGCCGCCGAGGCGCTCGCCACGCCCGGCGGCCACCACGAGTGCAATCGTCGTCATGCCCGGTACGCTAGAGGCCGCTTGGACGTTTGCCAAGCGCGGCCTGGGTGGCGGTAGTGAAATCGCAATTGCCGTTCGCGAGGGTTCCTCGCGCTTCGAGACGCCGGCTTCGCCGGCTCCTCAGCGTGAGGAACCATATTAAGACACCTCGTCCTGAGGAGCGCCCTGCTACGGGCGCGTCTCGAAGGACGAGTTCGCTTTGCCTGCGAAAGGCGATTGCGGTGCAGTGACGAAGTTGGGCCGTCTCGGCTATACTGCGCCCCATGTCGGGAAACCTGATTCTGCCGTTGTCCGCCATCGTGGCGCTGGTTCCGCTCGGGCTGGTGAAGCTGCGCCAGCCCAAGGAGCGGAACGTTGCGTTCGTCTGCGCCGTTGCCGTGGCCGTGGCGGGACCCATGGTCGTTGCCGTGGACCATCTTGCCGAGGGCGCGCTGGCCAGCCTGGCGACGGCCTTGTGGCTCGGCGTCGCCGCCAGCAGCGCGATATTCGCCGGGCTCGTGGCCGTGCGGCGCGAGGCGGCCGGATTGGCGCCGCTCCTCGCCTGCTATCTGATCCTGGTGAGCGTGCTGGCATTGCTGGTCGGCACGGCCGGGCCTTTCGTTCGGGTCGCGGCGGGGTCGGCGTGGTTCGGCGTGCACGTCGTGGTGTCGGTCGCGACTTACGGGCTCTTGACCCTGGCCGCGATCGCCGGACTTGGCGTCTTCGCTCAAGAGCTGGCGCTCAAGGGCCGGCGCAAGCCAAGCGCGCTGATCCGTGGCTTGCCCGCGTTGGCCGAACTCGAGGCCCTGCAGGTCGGCTTGATGGCCGCCAGCGCCGCCGTACTCGGCCTAGGGTTGCTCACGGGCGTGGCGACCGGATATCTCGAATCCGGCCAGCTGCTTCGCCTGGATCACAAGACGACATTTTCGCTGCTCGCCTTCGCCCTTCTTGTGGCTCTTCTCGTCGTCCAGCGCCGGCTTGGCCTGGGTGGAAGGCGTGGCGCACGATTGGTGCTCCTGGCCTACCTCTTCCTGTCGCTTGCCTATCCCGGCGTGAAATTCGTGCGCGAGGTTCTCGGAGCGGGCTGAATCCCGTTGCGTTTGGCCCCGGTTCGATCCAAGATGCGTATGCCTATTTTTTAGGCATTCTCTAAGGCTGTACAAAATATGAGCATCAAGATCGGGACGGTCGAGCTCGACGATCCGGTGATCCTGGCACCCATGTCGGGCGTGACCGATCTGCCGTTCCGCCGGCTTGTCAAACGCCTGGGCGCCGGACTGGTCGTCTCGGAAATGATCGCGAGCCAGGCGATGATCCGGCAGTCGCGCCAGTCCCTGCTCATGGCCCGCACCGTGCCCGAGGAATTCCCGATGGCGGTCCAGCTCGCCGGCTGCGAGCCGGAGGTCATGGCCGAGGCCGCCAAGTTGAACCAGGACCAGGGCGCCGCCATCATCGACATCAATTTCGGCTGTCCGGTCAAGAAGGTGGTCAACGGTCATGCCGGATCGGCGTTGATGCGCGATGAGGTTTGCGCCGCGCGCATCCTCGAAGCGACGGTGCGGGCGGTGGCGCTTCCGGTCACCCTCAAGATGCGAACCGGATGGGATCACTCCAACCGCAACGCGCCCAACCTGGCTCGGATCGCCGAGGCGTGCGGCATCCGGATGATCACGATCCACGGCCGAACGCGCTGCCAGCTCTATGACGGTTCGGCGGATTGGGCTTTTGTCCGGCGGGTCAAGGAAGCGGTGACGATTCCCGTGATCGTAAACGGCGATATCACCAGCCTGGAACAAGCCGATCGCGCCCGGGCGGACTCCGGCGCCGATGGCGTCATGATCGGGCGGGGCGCCTATGGCCGGCCGTGGTTCCTTCGGCAACTGATTCGATACTGGCGCACCGGCGAACGGCTTCCAGACCCGCCACTGGCCGAGCAACTCGCCATCGTGCTCGAGCATTATCGCGACATGCTCGGTCACTACGGCGCACAGAGCGGCATGCGCATCGCGCGCAAGCATCTCGGCTGGTACAGCAAGGGATTGCCGGGTTCGGCGGAGTTTCGCACCGGCATCAATCGCATCCCGGATCCGGCGGCGGCGGAAGCGGCGATCGTCGCCTACTATTCGCCGATCCTGGATCGCCTGGCGGCGTAGATGGCCGAACCGCGGCCGAGTCCGCCGCGCTCGAACCATTCGCGGCCGGACGGCATGGCCATACTCGACGCGCTCGCGCACCCGGTCATTTTGACCGGCGAGGATGGAACCGTGCGGTTCCTCAATCGCGCCGCCGAGGAATTCCTGGCGACCGCCGCGACCAGCCTGATCGGCCGCCGCCTCGATGGCATCCTTGCCGCGGACAGCCCGGTGCATGGCCTGATCGAGCGCGCGCGGCGAACCGGCCGCACGTTCAAGGAACACGACGTGGTCGTGGAGATTCCGCGACTGGGGCCGCGCACGGTTTCGATCGACGTGGCACCCTTGGCCGACCCGGCGGGCTCGGTGATCGCGACATTCCACGAACTGGCCATGGCGCGGAAGGTCGATCGCCAGCTCACCCACCGCGATTCGGCGCGCTCGGTCGCGGCGATGGCGGCCATGCTGGCGCACGAGGTGAAGAACCCCTTGTCGGGAATCCGCGGCGCCGCCCAGTTGCTGGAACGCGACGCCAAGCCGGAAGACGCCGAACTCACGCGGCTGATCCGGCGCGAGACGGATCGCATCGTGGCGCTCATCGATCGGATGGACATGTTCGCCGAGGACCGCCCGATCGAGCGCGAGGCCGTCAACGTCCACGAAGTTCTGAGCCATGTTTGCGGCATCGCCCGCACGGGTTTCGCCAAGGGCCAACGCATCGTCGAGAGTTACGATCCATCGTTGCCGCCGGTCCTCGGTCATCGCGACCGGTTGGCGCAGGTCTTTCTCAATCTTCTCAAGAACGCCGCCGAGGCGGCGGCGCCGGAAGATGGGGTCATTCGCATCACCACCGCCTATCGTCCGGGCGTGCTGCTGGAGATTCCGAGCGGCGGGCGCCGCGCGCATCTGCCGCTGGTCGTCGGCATCGAAGACAACGGGCCGGGCGTGCCGGTCGAACTACGCCATTGCCTGTTCGAGCCGTTCGTTTCGGGAAAGCATGGCGGCAAGGGCCTGGGGCTGGCGCTGGTGGCGAAGTTTGTCGCCGACCACGGCGGCATCGTGGAATTCGAGAGCGAACCCGGGCGGACGCGGTTCGGAGTCATGCTGCCGACGGATTCCGGGCGTTCGGCATGACCGAATCAGCCACCATCATCCTGGTTGAAGATGACGAGGGCGTTCGCGCCGTCCTCACCCAAGCGCTCGTGCGCGCGGGTTACGATGTCCGGGGCACCGACAACGCGGCGACGCTATGGCAATGGATCGATAGCGGGGAGGGGGATCTGGTCATCACCGATGTCGTCATTCCCGATGCCGACGGTCTCGACCTCATCCCCAGGATCCGCAAGCTACGCCCCGAGCTGCGGGTCATCGCCATGAGCGCCCGCAACACCTTGCTGACGGCGGTGAAGGCCGCCGAGCGCGGGGCGTTCGACTACCTGCCCAAACCGTTCGATCTCGATGTGATGCTGGACGCCGTGGAGCGGGCGCTGCGCCAGCCGCGTGCCGGGCAATCGGCGGTCGCGGCCGCCAAAGGCGAAGCCTTGCCACTGGTCGGCCGCTCGCCGGCGATGCAGGACGTGTATCGCGTTCTCGCCAGGGCCGCGACCACCGACCTGACGATGTTGATCACCGGCGAGTCCGGTACCGGCAAGGAGCTGGTTGCGCGCGCGCTCCATGACCACGGCAAACGCCGTCGCAAGCCGTTCGTCGCCGTCAACATGGCGGCGGTGCCTCGCGAATTGATCGAAAGCGAATTGTTCGGGTATGAGCGCGGGGCCGTTCCGGGTGCCGCGATGCGCGGTCCCGGCCGATTCGAACAGGCGGAAGGCGGAACGCTATTTCTCGACGGGATCGGCGACATGCCGGCGGAGGCGCAGACGCGCCTGCTTCGCGTCTTGCAGGAAGGCGAATACCAAAGCGTCGGCGGTCGCCACACCCAGCGCGCCGACGTACGCATCGTGGCCGCGACGCACCGCGACCTCCAGCAACTCGTGCGCCAGGGGCAGTTTCGGGAGGATCTGTTCTATCGGCTGAACGTCGTGCCGCTGCGCCTGCCGCCGCTTCGCGAACGCCTCGACGACCTGCCCGACCTGGTGGCGCATTTCTTCGCCAAGGCGCGGGCGGAAGGGATGAAGCTGAAAACTTGCGACGCCGGCGCCATGGCAAGATTGCGCGCGCACCGTTGGCCCGGCAACGTCCGGGAGCTTGAGAATCTAGTCCGCCGAACGATTGCCCTCCATAGCGAGGACGTGATCGGCACGGACATCATCGAGTCCGAATTGTCAGGGTCGCTCCATCCCGCGCCGCCGGCATCGGACGAGACACTGGCCGAGGCGGCGGAACGGTACTTGCGCAACTACTTCGAGGCGCATGAGGGCGGTCTTCCCGACAGCGGGCTCTACGAGCGTGTTCTGCGAGAGATCGAGCGACCCTTGATAAGCCTTTCGCTGGCGGCGACCAGGGGCAATCAGTTCCGGGCGGCATCCCTGCTTGGGCTCAACCGAAACACCCTGCGCAAGAAGATCCGGGAATTGAACATTCATGTTTCCCGTGGCCTGAAATAGACTGTTGCGAGGTTGCAACAGTTGCTGCTATGTCACAATCCATTCCCTTAAAGGGTTTGATCGTGACCGCAGACCAGGATGTTGCAGCGTTGACGGCGCCCCTCGAAATCGCCGGCACGCAGGCTAAACCAAAGGCTCGATTCAGGGCCTGGGCCAAGCGTGTGGGTCTGGAACGCAAGCTTGCAGCGGCCTTGTTGCTGACGGCACTGATATCCGGCGGCACGACCTATCTGGCGATGACGGGAGCGCTGACCGCGACACCGGACCCACGAACGGTCCTGGGGCTGTTGCTGGTCAATCTTGTGGTGCTGCTACTGCTGGTGACGGTGGTGGCGCGCCGCCTGGTCGTGCTGTGGCACGAGCGCCGCAGCGGGCTGGCCGGCGCGCGCCTCCATGCCCGGCTGGTGGTCTGGTTCGCGCTGGTGGCGATGGTGCCGACCATCATCGTGGCCGCCTTCTCGGCGCTGTTCTTGAACCAGGGCATGGATGCCTGGTTCAGCGACGGCGTGCGCACCGCGGTCAAGGACTCCCTCATCGTGGCGGAGTCCTATCTGCAAGAGCAGCGTCAGCGATTGGTGACGGATGTGTGGGGGGTCGCCGACACGATCGCGCGCTCGGGGCCGGTGCTGCTGTCGAACCGCGAGCGCGTCGAGCGCATCTTGACCGCCCAGGTGACGCAGCGCGCGCTGAGCGAGGCGGCGCTTCTCGACGGGCAGGGGGAAGTCGTCGCGCAGTCGGGCTTTAGCTTGCTGCTCGAGTTCAATTCCGGCGTTCCCGTCTGGGCCTTCGAACGGGCGCGCATGGGCGACGCCGTGATCCTTTCGAGCGACACCGAGGACAGGGTCCGGGCCTTGATTCGCTTCGACGCCTACTCGGATACGTTCCTGCTGGTCAGTCGATTGATCGATGCGCGGGTTCTCAACCACGTGGACAAGACGGCGGGCGCGGCGCGCCTCTACGAGCAATTGGAGGGCCAGCGCACGGGATTGCAGATCACGTTCGCCCTCATCTTCATCGTTATCGCGCTGTTGATCCTGGTGGCGGCGGTATGGGCGGCGCTCATCGTTGCGACGAAACTCGTCAAGCCGATCGCGCGCCTTGTCGTCGCGGCCGAAAAAATCGGCACCGGCGATCTCACGGCGCGGGTATCCGAGCGCAAGTCGCGGGGCGATGAGATCGGGGTTCTTGGCGCCGCCTTCAACCGCATGACGGCCCAGCTTCGCAGCCAGCAAAACGAATTGATCGATGCGAACCGGCAGCTCGAAACACGCCGGCGGTTCACGGAGCTCGTGTTGTCGGGGGTTTCGGCCGGGGTGATCGGTCTCGATAGCGAGGGATGCATCAACTTGCCGAACAGGTCGGCGTCCGCGCTGCTCGAAGTCGATCTGGAGCAGCATGTGGGTCGGAAGCTGGCGACGGTCCTGCCGGAGATGGGCGAACTGCTTGACGAGGCGCGTTGGCGCGCGCCAAAGCCGGCCGAGGCGCAAGTAACCCTGGAGCGCGACGGCAAGGCGCGTGTCCTTCTGGTGCGCGTGGCGGCTGGCGCGGAAAGCGCCGGCGACGCCGTCTATGTCGTCACGTTCGACGACGTGACGGCCCTGCTGTCGGCGCAGCGCAAGGCGGCTTGGGCCGACGTGGCCCGGCGCATCGCCCACGAAATCAAGAATCCGCTGACTCCGATCCAGCTTTCGGCCGAACGGCTGAAACGCAAGTACCTGAAGGAGATCAAGAGCGACCCCGAAACCTTCGTGGTTTGCACCGATACGATCGTGCGCCAAGTCGGCGATATCGGGCGCATGGTCGACGAATTCTCGTCGTTCGCGCGGATGCCGGCGCCGGTGATGCGCTGGGAAAATCTTGTCGAGATTTGCCGCCAGTCGGTCTTTCTGCAGCAGAGCGCCCAGGCGGGGGTCGTCTATTCCTTCGACACCCCGGCGCCGGCGGTGATGCTGCTGTGCGACGCCCAGCAAGTGTCGCAGGCCTTGACCAATTTGTTGCAGAACGCGGCCGATTCCTTGGCGGAGCACGGCGGCGATGCGCCGCGGCGCATCGACCTTCGCGTGACCTTGGCCAAGGGGCAAACCATCGTCACGGTCGAGGACAATGGCCGCGGCCTGCCGAAGACCGAGCGCAATCGATTGACCGAACCTTACGTAACCATGCGCGCCAAGGGCACCGGCCTTGGCCTCGCCATCGTCAAGAAGATCATGGAAGACCATGGCGGCGATCTGATGCTGGCCGATCGCGAGGGGGGCGGAGCCTCGATCAAAATGGTGTTCCCAGCCGCGGCGACGCATGCCGCCGGACCGGACGCGGAGCGCGCGCATGGGACGTGACGTCCTCATCGTCGATGACGAAACCGACATTCGCATGCTCATCGCCGGCATCCTTCGCGACGAAGGATACGAAACCCGCGAGGCCGGGGACAGCACCGGCGCGCTGGCAGCGTTGGATGCGCGCCACCCGAGCCTCGTGGTGTTGGATATCTGGCTGCAAGGCAGCCGCCTGGACGGCATCGAGGTCCTGAAGGTCATCAAGCGCGATTACCCCTACATTCCGGTCATCATGATCAGCGGTCATGGCAACATCGAGACCGCCGTGATTTCGATCAAATACGGCGCCTACGACTTCATCGAGAAGCCGTTCAAGGCCGATCGCCTGCTGCAGGTCGTGGAGCGCGCGATGGAGGCGATGCGCCTCAGGCGCGAAAACGAGGAACTTCGCCTGCGCGTCGGACCCGAGAACGATCTCCTCGGCAATTCGGAGGCCATCGAAATCTTGACGATGGCCATCGATCGCGTCGCGCCGACCGGCAGCCGAGTCCTGATCACCGGCCCGGCCGGGGCAGGCAAGGAGGTCGTGGCGCGCGTCCTTCATAACCGGTCGAAGCGCACTCACGGGCCCTTCGTGGCCATCAATTGCGCGGCCATGCGCCCCGACCGGCTGGAGGTCGAATTGTTCGGCAGCGTCGCCGGAGCGGACGGCGCGGATAGCCCGGCCAAGATCGGCACGCTTGAAGCGGCGCATGGCGGGACCTTGCTGTTGGACGAGGTCGCCGACATGCCGATCGAGACGCAGGGCAAGATCGTTCGCGTTCTGCAGGAACAATCCTTCGAACGGGTCGGCGGCGACAAGATGGTCGAGGTCGATGTCCGGGTGATCGCCGCCACCAATCGCGATCTTGGCGCCGAAATGGCGGCGGGCCGGTTTCGCCAGGACCTCTATTACCGCCTCAACGTCGTACCGGTCCGCGTTCCCTCGCTGGCGGAGCGGCGCGACGACGTGCCGATCCTGCTCGAGCATTTCATGTTGAAATCGGGAGAAATGTCCGGCATTCCGCCGCGCCGTTTCGACGCGGATGCGCTGGCAACGCTTCAGGCCTATGACTGGCCGGGCAACGTTCGCCAGCTGCGCAACGTCGTCGATTGGCTGCTGATCATGGCGCCGGGGGAAAGCGAGGATCCGATTACCGCGGCCATGTTGCCGCCCGATATCGGCAGCATTGCCGTCCCGGCGGTGCGCGGCGACGGCGAAGTCATGTCGCTGCCGCTGCGGGAGGCCCGCGAAATTTTCGAGCGGCGTTATCTCGACGCCCAGGTCACGCGGTTCGGGGGAAACATTTCACGCACCGCGGCCTTCGTCGGCATGGAACGCTCGGCCTTGCACCGGAAACTTCGCTCGCTCGGCATCAACGCCAACGAGCGGCCACCCAAGGTCGAGACCAAACCCCCTCGCCAGGGTATTTGATAGAATGAAAGTCATCGTCTGCGGCGCCGGCCAGGTCGGCTTCAGTATCGCTCGATACTTGTCGGGCGAGGGCAACGACGTCACCGTGATCGATATCGTGCCGGAGCTCGTGGACAAGATCTCCGACAACCTCGATGTCCAGGGCGTGCTCGGCTATGCTTCGCACCCCGACGTGCTCGAGCGCGCCGGCGCCCGCGACACCGACCTCATCATCGCGGTCACCCATCACGACGAAGTCAACATGGTGGCATGCCAGGTCGCGCACTCGCTGTTCGAGGTTCCGAAGAAGATCGCTCGTATCCGGCAGCAGACCTACCTGCGCTCGGAATGGGGCGAGTTGTTCGGGCGCGGCCACATGCCCATCGACGCCATCATTTCCCCGGAGATCGAGGTCGCCCGCGCCGTCAGCCGCAGGCTTCAGGTTCCCGGCGCCTTCGACGCCATCAACCTGTCCGACGGGCTCATCAGCCTGATCGGCGTGCGCTGCGCCGCCGATTGCCCCGTGATCAACACGCCGATGCATCACCTTTCGGCGCTGTTCCCCGATCTGCATATCTCCGTCGTCGCCATCCTGCGCGACAACCGGCGCATCGTGCCGACGGGCGACGATCAAATGCTGGTCGGGGACGAGGTCTACTTCGTGGCGGAGACCAAGCATTTGGCGCGTGCCATGGCGGCGTTCGGTCACGAGGAACCGGAAGCGCGACACCTGATCATCGTCGGCGCGGGCAATATCGGGCTCTACCTCGCGCGCAGCCTGGAACAGGAACAACGCGGGCTCAAGATCAAGCTCATCGAGATCGATCGCAAGCGCGCCGATGCGGCGGCCCAGGCGCTGTCCGAGACGGTCGTCATTCATGGCGACGCGCTCGACGTCGAAGTCCTGTCCGAAGCCAACGTCAAAAGCACGGAGACCATCATCGCGGTCAGCAATGACGACGAGGTCAACATCCTGTCGTCGCTGCTCGCCAAGCGGTTCGGATGCCAGCGTTCGGTGACCCTCATCAACAAGATGACTTACGCGCCGCTGATGGGATCGCTTGGCATCGATGCGGTGGTGAGCCCGCGCGCGATCACGGTATCGACCATCTTGCAGCACGTGCGCCGCGGCCGCGTGCGCTCGGTCCATTCCTTGAGCGACGGGTTCGGGGAGATCATCGAGGTCGATGCCCTCGATACGTCGCCGCTGGTGGGCACGCCGTTGCGCGACGCGCATCTGCCGGCCGGGGTCATCGTCGGTGCGCTGGTGCGCGACGGCGCCATCGTCATCGCGCGGGGCGACACCGTCGTGCGGGCCAAGGATCGGGTCGTGCTGTTTGCCGCGGCCGACGCGGTGAAGAAGATCGAGAAAATGTTCTCGGTCAGTCTCGAATTTTTTTAGAGGCGGTGGTCCCTGGTGGCGCGTTTCGCCTACGTCAACGGCCGCTACGTTCCCCACGCGATGGCCCATGTGCACGTCGAGGATCGCGGCTACCAGTTCGCCGACGGCGTCTATGAGGTCGTGCCGTTGTCCGGCGGCCGGTACATGGACGAAGCGCTTCACCTCGATCGGCTCGATCGTTCGTTGAGGGAACTGCGAATCCCCTGGGCGATTGCACGGCGATCCCTGGGCCTGGTCATGCGCGAGCTTGTCGGGCGCAACGGCGTGCGCGACGGCCTGGTCTACATTCAGATGACGAGGGGGGTGGCGCCGCGCGACCACAAATTCCCGAAAGTCTGCAAGCCCGCCCTGGTCGTCACCACCAAGCGCACGCCCCCCATCGGCCGATCGGGGCCGCCGGGCGGGGTCGGCGTCATCACCATACCGGACATCCGCTGGCGGCGGTGCGACATCAAGGCGTTGGCGCTGCTGCCCAACGTTCTCGGCAAGCAACGCGCCGTCGAAGCCGGGGCCTACGAAGCTTGGCAGGTCGACGATCGCGGGTTCGTGACCGAGGGGACCACGACCAACGCCTGGATCGTCACCAAGGGCGGCGAGGTCGTCACGCGAAACGCCAGCGAAGCCATCTTGAACGGCGTCACCCGGCTGGGCGTGTTGGACGTGATCCGAAGCGCAGGCCTTCGGCTCGCCGAACGATCCTTCACCGTCGCCGAGGCCAAGGCGGCGAGCGAGGCATTTCTGACCAGCAGCAGCAACTTCGTACTGGCGGTCACGCGTATCGACGCCGACACCATCGGCTCGGGCGCACCCGGTCCGGTGACCCGGCGGCTGACTGAATCCTATCTGGCGTCGGGCGCGTCAAGGTGACCCGTCCCGGGTCTCGTATCCCGGCGCCGCGCGCCATCCTGTTCGACTGGGACAACACCTTGGTCGATGGCTGGGAGATCATTCGCCAATCGCTGAACGCGGCCTTCGAGTTCGGCGGCCTGCCACCGTGGACCTTGGCCGAGACCAAGTCGCGCGTGCGCGCCTCCTTGCGCGATAGTTTCCCGCGCCTCTTCGGCGATCGCTGGCAAGAGGCCATGCGGGTCTTCCATGGCCACTTCGAGGCGCATCACCTTGCCGGCCTGCGGGAAATGCCGGGGGCGGGCGAATTGCTGGCCGAGCTCGCCGGGCGCGACGTTCTTTTGGCGGTCGTCAGCAACAAGACCGGGCGGTTTCTGCGCCTGGAGGCCGAGCATCTAGGGTGGACCCGCCATTTTTCGCGCCTGGTGGGAGCCGGCGACGCGCCGCGCGACAAACCGGCGGTCGATCCGGTGGACCTTGCCCTCTCCGGCAGCGGCATCGGGCGCGGCCCGCATGTCTGGTTCGTCGGCGACGCGGACATCGACATCGACTGCGCCGCCGCCGCCGGCTGCCTGCCGGTGCTGCTGCGCCAGGAGAGCCCGCGGCCGCGGGAGTTTCCCGATCGCCTCCCGGCGCTTCACCAAAGTGACTGCGGCGCGCTCCACCTATACCTCAATCGACTCTGGGCTGCGTGACCCGAGACCGCTGCTTTCCCGCACGGGCAATCCGTGGTAGGTGTCGCCTGTGCCGACCGCTGTTTCTTTTTGGTCGGTCGGCCGTTCTGGCGTTCCGGTTGCGGACAGACAAGGCCCCGCGAGCGGCAAAACCAAGACCTGGTCCCGATAAACGCAAAAACAATGGGGGAACCGATGGCAAGCGAAAAATCACAGAGCGTCCAAGACGTTTTTCTGAATCACATTCGGAAGACCAAGACGCCGGTCACCGTCTTCCTGGTCAACGGCGTGAAGCTGCAGGGCATCGTCACCTGGTTCGACAATTTCTCGGTCCTGCTGCGCCGGGACGCCCACTCCCAGCTCGTCTACAAGCACGCGATCTCGACCATCATGCCGGCGGGTCCGATTCAGTTGTTCGACCCGGCCAAGGAAGGCGAGGAGGTCTAAGTGCCCGTAAGACAATGGCTGAATCGATCCGAGCCGTGGGACGGCAACTAAGAATGCTGTCATCGTCGGGCTTGACCCGGCGATCCATCGGCGGCGCATGCGCGGCGTTGCACGCGATCGGCGCGATTCTTCCGGCGAAATCGCCGGCTCTCGCCCTGGATCGCCGGGTCAAGCCCGGCGATGACAATTGGGGGGCGGCATCGCTTGTCGCCTAACAAGCCCTTGGCAGACTGCCGATGACGCGCACGCTGATTGTCTGCCCGCAACCGCGGAGCGCGAGGACGCGGGCGAGGTCGGACGAGGCCATCATCGAGGAAGCCGCGGGGCTGGCGCGCGCCATTGCTCTCGATGTCGCCCATTCGGAACTCATTCGTCTCGCGCGCTATCGGCCGGCGACACTTGTCGGCAAGGGCACGGTCGATCGCCTTGGCGAGGTCGTCGGCGCGCTTGAGATAGGTCTCGCCATCATCGACGCGCCGCTGTCGGCGGTCCAGCAACGCAATCTCGAAAAGGCGTGGTCGTGCAAGGTCATCGACCGCACCGGCCTCATCCTGGAAATCTTCGGCGAACGCGCGCGAACCAAGGAAGGCCAGTTGCAAGTCGAACTCGCGGCGCTCACCTATCAGCGCAGCCGGCTTGTGCGTTCCTGGACCCACCTCGAACGCCAGCGCGGCGGCTTCGGGTTCCTCGGCGGCCCCGGCGAATCCCAGCTCGAGATGGATCGCCGGCTCATCGACGAACGAATCGTTCGCATCAAGCGCGATCTCGACGATGTGACGCGCACGCGGGCGCTGCACCGGCGGGCGCGCCGGCGCGTTCCCTATCCGGTCGTCGCGCTGGTCGGATACACGAATGCCGGGAAATCCACCCTGTTCAACCGGCTGACCAACGCCAACGTGTCGGCCAAGGACGTCCTTTTCGCCACCCTCGATCCGACCATGCGCGCCGTGCGCATGCCGTCGGGGCGCGACATCATCCTGTCGGATACGGTCGGCTTTGTTTCCGATCTACCGACCGACCTCGTCGCCGCGTTTCGGGCGACGCTCGAGGAAGTGTTGGAGGCGGATATGATCGTGCATGTGCGCGACGTCTCGCATCCCGATACGGGCGCGCAGGCAGGCGACGTGCATCGGGTGCTTGGCGATTTGGGCATTCCGCCGGCGGTATCCGAAAACTTGATCGAGGCGCTCAACAAGATCGATCGGCTGGATCAGGCCGAACGCGACGTGCTCCGGGAACAGGCGAAGCGCGACCTTCGATCCGTGCCGGTTTCGGCGTTGACCGGGGAGGGGACGCACACTCTGCTCGCCGAGATCGACCGCCGCTTGGCGCTGGGGCGCGACACGGTCGATGTAAAGCTGCCGCACGTGGCTGGCGCTCACGTCGCCTGGCTCTACAAACATGGCGAAGTCCTCGATCGGCGGGACGACGAACGCTATTGCTATTTGCGCGTGCGCCTCGATCCCAGCGATCTTGCCCGTTTCGAGCGAATGCGGGCGAAGGGCGGATCGCGCGTGCCGGCGCCGGTTCCTACCGCCGGCGCAAATTAGCCGGCAGCCGCGATTTTCCGACCTGGCGTTTCTTGTCGGCGGGTCCGGCGGCAGGCGCGCTTGTCGCCGGGGCCAGGACGGCGGGGTTCCGGTTTGGGATGACACGCCTGGCAACGAGGTCGTGGATGAGCGCGATCTGCTTTTGCAGGCAATCCTTGAGGTCGTAACCGGCAAGGATCGTTTCCCGGGCGCGCTGGCGCAAGGATTCCATCCGATCGGGGTGGTCGAACACCCGGTCGATGGCCTCGGCGATGGATTCGGGCGAATAGAAATCGACGAGCAAGCCATTCTCGCCATCGCGAATGACTTCCTCGACCGGTTGGGTGCGCGAGCCCACGACAAGGCATCCGCAAGACATCGATTCCAGCATCGACCAGGAGAGCACGAACGGATAGGTCAAGTAGATATGCGCCTGCGAAACCTTCAGCACCGACAAGAATCGGTCGTAAGGGAGCCGGCCGTGGAAATGGATGCGGGACAGGTCGAGATCGACTTCGTCCAGCATCATCTGTCGATAGGTCTTGCCGTCCGGCGCCTTGGCGCCATAACTCACGTCATCGCCGCCGACCACGATGATATGGGCATTCGGCCGCCGCTTGAGGATAAGGCCGGCGGCGCGCATGAAAGAGGGAAACCCGCGATAGGGTTCGAGATTCCGGGCGGCATAGGTCACGACTTCGTCGGCGCGGGTAAATGTCCGCCCGCTATCGGTCGTGAAGGTCGCGCCAGGGTCGGGGGACGCTATGTCCGTGCGGATGCCGTCGTGGATGATGGAGATCTTGTCCAGAAACTCCTTCGGATGCTGCTGCCATTGCCAGCGCGTCGGGACGATGCCGCGGTCGCAGGCCTCGAGCGAAAGTATCAGCGTGCTGTTCCGCGCCCGGATTCGGCAGATCGTGTCGAGCGAAGGCGGGCTCTTGGGATCGAACCCAACGTCGCTGCCGTTGGCGCGATAGAAGAACTCGCAGTAGTTGAGCATGACGGCGTTCGGAAACACATCCTTGACGAACAATGTCTCGCCCCAGCCGGGATGCGCGCACACGATATCCGGATAGAACCCGCTGTTCTTCAGCTGGGTCATCGCGCGAACGGCGCCCTGGCCGTGCAGGATATGCCCCTCGAACTCGCGAATGTAATGATGGATGTCGTTGTGCGGCTCGCGGCGCGGCTGATAGGTCAAGACCCGCACGCCCGGTATGTTGGCGTCGCCGCGCTTGGCGATGGCGACCACCTGATTGTCCTTCGACGATCCGAAATGGGCGGCCAAGTGCCGGTACTGCGCCGGAAAATTCTGGTGGACGAACAGAAGGCGCATGACGGGCTATCTTAGCAACGGACCAGCCGGGACGCCACGAAAATGCGGTGCACTGGCTTAGTCGGATGATCCAGGCACCTCCGTTTTCCGTCTCCCTTGTCATGCCCGGACTTGATCCGGGCATCCAGGGTTCTCGCTGATTTCTGGATGGCCGGGTCAAGCCCGGCCATGACATCGCTGGGTTGGATAGTGCCCGTAGGTCGCCGCTTTAGCCGCCGCTAGGCCGCGCGCTCCCCGGATTGGTCGGGGTGCAACAGCAGGGCTATGCACTGCAGAATGTGTTGGCGGGTTTGCTCGGTAAAATTGAAATTGAAGCCGTAGCGGCCGTCCTTGTGCCAAACTCGGCGCAGCGGAAAAGTTCCGGCAACAGGATGGCGCAGTTCAATTCGATCCGTGGCCGGGACGGCGTCCGGGGCCCGCAGCAACACACCGCCAACGCTGAGATCCTCCAACGTGCAGGGAATACCCTGCCCGTCGGCATGAAGCACCGCCGTTGTCGTTTCGCTGAAGGTAAAGCGCTCCCATCGGCGCCGATCGGAGTTCGAGCCTTCGGCTGTCATCTGTGAAGTCGTCATCGCTTTAACCCCCGGGTTCAAGACCGATGGTGATATTCACCGGGAATGGTTAATGCAAAACTAACAGGACAATACACAATCGTCTGAAAAAACGAGAAAAATAACGATCAAGAAAAAAATACGGCAGGGCGCCCCTAACCGGGCCCCTGCCGTCCGAGGGTCGAGACGAACGCGGCCGGCGCTTGGCCCAGGATTACTTTTCCCGAAACTTGGAGTGGCAGCCTCCGCAACCAATACTCCCCAACTGTTCGAATTGCGTGGCAATGGCGGCATTGTCGCCGCCCGCCGCGACTTCCGCCATCTTCCCCGCCTGATCCGCCAGGCTGTTGGCCGCGGCCTCGAAGGCGGCCCAGTTCTCCCAAATCTCCGGTTTGGCCGAGCTTTTGGCGACATAGCGGCTGGTCCCTGGCGGGAAGAGGCCAGGAATCTGCGCCGCCAGACCCTTCATGACTTCGGCCCGCTTGGCGATATCCGCGACCGTCTCGCCGCCCTGACCCTGGGTGAAGCCGTACATCGCCTTCATGTTGCCGCCGAGCTCCTTCATCAGGGCCTGGCGCTGCTTGATGGTTTCGGCGGGCGTCGCCGCCACGACGGCGATGGAGCCGAGCGCGACCGCGATACCGGCGGCCATCAGGCTGGCGAAAATGAAGTTATTTCGATTGCGCATGGGTTTCGATCCCCTCCACGTTAGGCCTGACTCGCATCGAAAAGATTACTGCAAGCCAGGCGCCCTATGAAGTAGGCACTTGGCGGTAACCGGCATCGATCACGGAATCGTGAGCCGCTCGGCCAGAGTCCATCGGATGGCTTTGGTTTCTCGCCCAAAGAGGCCCTCGGTCCGCCGCTCGCCTACCGGAAACGAGGCGAGGATACGGTACGCCAGCCCATGGAGCGTGAACCGATCCGGACTTCCGCCGGTCTCTTCCAGCACCTTGGCGATGACGTCGCCGTCTTCGAGCAGGTATTGGGGGCTACGCGCGGCCCAAACCGCCTCAAGTCCGGGATCCGCCGGAGACCAGAAACGCCGGCCTCGCGCCCTCGCCAGTGCCGTGATCTCGCGGTCGGTCAGGCCCAGGGAGTAATCCCACACGCGCCGGCCGCTGCCATAGGCAACAAGCCCGATGCGCCGCGTCGCGATGACGGCATCCGCGGGCGTGTTATCCCGAATCCACCGGACGGCCTCCTGTAGCGGCTCCGTCGTCATGACGTAACCTGGGAAGCCGGCAAGCCGTTTCGGAGAACTTTGGGCGTTGGTGGCGACGATGCCCGCCAAGGCGACGACGCCGGCGAGCAGAAACGTCGCCCAAGGCCCGCCGCCGTCGGGGCGCAACCGCCGTTCGATGAAGGTGCAGCCGGCAAGCATCAGTATCGCGGCGGCGGGAACATAGGGCGCGAAGTACCGTCCCGTGCCGGTCCAGTCCGGCGGCGCGTAGCGCGCGAACACATAGCCCGCGGCGACGATGCCGGCGGCGAGGGCGCCGGCCCCGGCGGCACGGCGCCAGACCGCCGCCGCGCCAATCAGCAGAATGCCCGCCGCGAACAGCCCGCCGAAAGGGAAGGGGATGTTGATGCGGGCCGGCGCGCTCGCGTCCAGCATGGCGAGCCATCCGCCCGCGCCTTGTTTGGCATGAAACGTATTCGGCACGACATCGCCGAAATAGAGATAACGCGCCGCGGTCACGGCCAGCGCGAGGCCGGCGAAGATGGCCGCGCGGGTCGCCAGCGCTTTCATGTCGATCGACCGGGCGAGGGCCCCGATCAGGAGTGCCAACGGATAGGCGAGTACCGCTTCCGGCCGCACCGTGAACGCAGCCGCGGCGATGACCGCGACCAAACTCGGCCGCCGGTCGTCGAGGCCGAACCACAGGGCCAGGAGCAGCAGGAACGCAATGAGCCCCGTCTCCATTCCGGTGAGCGCGAAGTAGGTGAGATCGAACTGGGTCATGACCAGGATCGTGGCGGCGGCGGCCATGGGCAGCCGCGAACCGGCATCGCACAACCGCCAGGCGATAGCGCCGGCGAGGCAGGCCGTCGCGATCAGGAGAAAGGCGCCGGCAAGCTTCGCGGCCAGCGGCGCCCCGAGGATCGCGGCGAACGGCGACAGCGTCAGCAGCCAGCCGATGTTGGTGACGCCCTCGATGCGTTCGCCCGGATTGAAGACCAGGCCGCGCCCATGCAGCAAATTATCGATGTAGCGAAAGCCGATGTAGGCGTCGTCGACCATGTAGTGGCGAAAACGAAAGGCGAGCAACGCGGTTCCCGCGACGGCGATCGCCACGACGATGGCGCCGGCAAGGCGCCGTTGCGAAACGCTCGTGTGGGTGTCGTCAAGCATCGGCCGCCGGCAAGGCGCGCTCCTCGACATGCATTCGCCAACCCAGCAGGCAGGCATTGACGGCGGAGAATAGCGCCGCGCCCGCCCAGTCGTCCAAGGCAAGCGGCATCGCCACGATTTCGGCGGCGACGATAAGATAGTTCGGGTGGCGGCAAAACCGGTAAGGCCCGCGCCGGACCAAGGGGCGGCCGGATATCGTGACGATCCGGGTGGTCCAGTGTCGGCCGAGGCTCGCCATGGTCCAAATTCGCGCCGGCTGGAGCGCGCCGTAGGCCGCCAAGTACGTCCACTGCAATGCCGGATCGCCGGCAGCCAAAAACCAAAGCCAAGCCAACCACGCTCCATGTAAGGCGACCAACGGCGGATAGTGTCCGGCGCCGGTCTCGCGCCCTCCCTCCGTCAGCAAGCGGCGCGTGTTGTGTCGCGCGTAGAATACTTCACCCAGGCGCTGGAGGCTGACGAGCAGCACCGCCCACAACGCCAGGGTCACGCCGCCTCCAGGATCTGAAAGTTGGCGGTGAAACCGGGCCCGAGCGCGGACAACAACTGGCGCCCCCGGACGCCGCCGGCAAGCACGCGTTCGAGGACGAACAGAACCGTCGCCGCCGACATGTTGCCGTGGTCGCGCAACACGTCGCGGGCCGCGGTCATGGCACCGGACGGCAGGCCGAAGGACGATTCGAGAGCCTCGATCACCTTGATCCCGCCGGGATGACAAACCATGCCGGCGATGTCGGAGAGCGACAGCGCGTGGCGCTTGAGGAACGCTTCCGTGGCGGATCGCAATTCGCCGCGCACGAGAGCCGGAATGTCGCGCGAGAACCGGACGCCGAACCCGTCCTCCTCGATGCGCCAGCCCATGATGTCGAGCGAACTGGCCCAGGTGTGCGAGCCGGTCGGTCCAAGGGCGGGTCCCTTCCCCTTCATGCCGATCAAGGCCGCGGCGGCGCCGTCGCCAAACAACGCGGCGGCGACGATGTTGCTCTTCGAGTTGTCGCCATGCCGGAACGTCAGCGCGCAGAGTTCGACAACGAGCAGCAGCACCATGCCGCCCAATGCAGCCGCCATATGCGCCGCATGCCCCAACCCGGCGACGCCGCCGGCGCAACCCAGTCCGAAAATCGGCAGGCGGGCGGTGTCGCGGCGCATCGCCAGCCGCTCCATCAGCAGCGCATCGATGCTTGGCGTCGCGATCCCCGTGGTCGAGACGAGAACGATGCCATCGACATCGCCCGGCGTAGCCCCGGCGGCGGCGAGGCAGCGCGTGGCCGCGTCGGCGAGGAGGTCGACGGCGTTATCGACATAGAGCCGCGATCGCTCGGCCCAGCCATGAGGCCGCGAACACCAGTCGAGAGGCACGCAGGAATAGCGCGTCTCGATTCCGGCATTGCCGAAGACCGGCCTCATTCGCTCTATCTCGGAGTTTGCGGGGTCGAACAGCGTGAACGACAGCCGCTCGATCTCGGACTGGTCGATGCGATGCCGGGGCACCGCCGTGGCGAGAGACAGAAGTCTGGGGGAAGTCGCCATCCAATACCGATGATAGGCCCGCCCGCGCCCCGCGCGCAAACCCGCGTTCCACTGGATTGGCCATGTTCAAGCGGTCTTGATATGACTGGTCCGCGATGGCCCTCTTCGATGGATTCGACCGGCGCCGCCTGTCGGCGTCGGGCACGGAGATGAATTTCGTGATCGGCGGCGGCGGCCCGCCGCTGCTGCTGTTGCACGGCTACCCGCAGACGCATGCGATCTGGCATCTCGTGGCGCCGGGCCTCGCGCGCGAGTTCACCGTGGTCGCGCCCGATCTGCGCGGTTATGGCGACAGCGGAAAACCGGCCGGCGGTCCAGGCCATGTCAACTACACCAAGCGCGCGCAAGGAGCCTTGCAAGTCGAGCTCATGACCGCGCTTGGCTTCGATCGTTTCTTCGTGGCCGGCCATGACCGGGGCGCGAGGGTCGCCTATCGCATGGCGCTCGACTGGCCCGAACGGGTGTCGAAGCTCGCGACCCTCGACATCGTACCGACGATCGAAACCTGGGAACGGCTCGACGGTTTGCGTGGTCTCGGCGCCTATCACTGGTTTTTCCTGGCGCAGCCGCATGATTTGCCGGAACGGCTGATCGGCGCCGACCCGGATTACTTCCTCGACTACACGCTCGCGAGTTGGAGCGGCAGCCCCCAGGCCTTCGCGCCCGAGGCGATCGAGGAGTATCGCCGCTGCTTCCGCGACAAGGCGACCATTCATGCGACCTGCGAGGATTATCGCGCCGGCGCCGGGGCCGATGTCGAGCATGACGCCGCCGACCGCGGCCGCCGGCGCATCGCCTGTCCCATGCTGGTACTTTGGGGCGGGCGCAAGGGCTTCGGACCATCCGACTGCCTCGAGGTCTGGAAACGATGGGCCGACGACGTCCGGGGGGCGCCCATCGACAGCGGCCATTTCCTTCCCGAGGAGGCGCCTGCAGCGACCGAGCGGGCGCTGCGAGAATTTTTCCGGCCATGATGATGCCGCAAACGGCGCTATACTGGCTTGGCGATGTCTGAAGAACAGAAGATCGAGACTGCGGAACCCGCCAAGGCACCCTTGGGGCTGAAGCCCCGATTTTCGCAGCGCCTGCGCGCCTATTTCCTGGCCGGCATCCTGGTGACCGCGCCGCTCGGCATCACCGTTTACCTGGCCTGGCAGTTCCTGGAGTTCGTCGACGACAACGTGCGGCCGCTGATCCCGGCGCACTATTATCCCGATACCTATCTGCCGTTCAGCGTTCCCGGCATCGGTTTGGTGATCGTGATCGTGTTCCTGACCTTGGTCGGCGCGATCGCGGCGGGCCTGATCGGCCGCCTGTTCATCGCCACCAGCGAGCGGATTCTGGCGCGCATGCCGGTGATTCGCGGCGTCTATGGAGCGACCAAGCAGATCTTCGAGACGGTGCTGGCGCAGAAATCGACCGCCTTTCGCGACGTCGTCCTGGTCGAGTATCCGCGCCTCGGCCTCTGGTCGCTCGGTTTCATCACCGGCATCACCGAGGGCGAGGTGCAGGAGCTGACCGAGGATGAAATGCTGAACGTGTTCGTGCCGACGACCCCCAATCCGACCTCCGGCTACCTGTTGTTCGTGCCCCGGAGCGAGGTTATCTTTCTGTCGATGTCGGTCGAGGAGGGCATCAAGATGGCGGTTTCGGGGGGCATCGTGACGCCGCCCGACCGCCGGCCGCCGCACATGCGCGGCAAGCGGATTCCGTCGCGCGCCAAACCTCCGGCCGGCGCGGCGCCCTAATCGATTACCCGGAACGCACGGTTCGCACCGCCGCGTCCCGCTCGAAGAGATAAAGCAGCGTCCGCAAGGCCTCGCCCCTCGGCCCGGCAAGATCGGCGTCGGTCTCGGCGACGATCCGCGCGTCGTCGCGCGCCGCCGCCAGCAGATCGCCGTGGACCGCGAGGTCGGCCAGGCGGAAATCGGGCAGGCCGCTCTGGCGCGTGCCGAGCAATTCGCCTGCGCCGCGCAGCCGCAGGTCCTCTTCCGCGATCCGAAACCCGTCATCGGTCTCGCGAAGGATTCGAATCCGCGCCTTGGCGGTCGGCCCGAGCGGCGCCTGATAGAGCAGCAGGCAGGTCGAGGGTCGATCGCTCCGGCCGACGCGCCCGCGCAGCTGGTGAAGCTGGCTCAACCCGAACCGCTCGGCATGCTCGATCACCATGATGCTCGCGGCCGGAATATCGACGCCGACCTCGATGACGGTCGTCGCCACTAAGAGGCCGATGCGCTTTTCCGCGAAGTCGGCCACGGCCTGGTCGCGCTCCGCCGCCTTCTGCCGCCCGTGCGCCAGGCCTACCTTGACGCCGAACTTCGCCCGCAAGTAAGCGTGCCGTTCCGTGGCCGCCGCGAGATCGATGGCCTCCGATTCCTCGACCAGCGGGCATACCCAGAACACCTGCTCGCCGCGCCCGAGCGCGCGCCCAACGGCGGCCACGACCTCGGCCAGCCTCTCGCTGGGCAACGCGCGGGTATCGACCGGCTTGCGCCCGGCCGGCTTCTCGGTCAGGCGCGAGACGTCCATGTCGCCATAGGCCGCCATCATCAGGGTGCGCGGAATGGGCGTCGCGGTCATGACCAGGAGATGACAGGTAGGCGCCTTGGCGCCCAGTGCCAGGCGCTGCTCCACGCCGAACCGGTGCTGCTCGTCGATGACGGCGAGCGCCAGATCCTTGAACGCCACGTCGCCCTGGAAGAGCGCATGGGTGCCGACGATCAGCGAGATACCGCCCGACGCCAGGCGCTCGAGCAGCGCCGCCCGGGCCTTACCCTTGTCGCGCCCGGTCAGCAGCGCGATTTCGACCCCCGCCGCCCGCGCCAGAGTCTCCATGGTCGCGTAATGCTGGCGGGCCAGCACGTCCGTCGGCGCCATCATGGCCGCCTGCAGGCCGGCCTCGACGCAAGCGAGCATGGCGAGGAACGCCACGACGGTCTTGCCGCTGCCGACATCGCCCTGCAGCAGCCGAACCATGGGGGTGGGCAGCGCCATGTCGCGGGCGATCTCGAGGGAAGCCTGCTCTTGCGAACTCGTCAACCGGAAGGGCAGGGCGGCGATCGTTTCCTGGCGCAGCCTGCCGTCGCCAACGACGGCCCTTCCAGCCCGGCGGCGCTGGCTGGCCCGCATCAGCGCCAGCGCCAACTGGCTCGCCAGCAGCTCGTCGAAGGCTAGCCTTTGCCGCGCGGGCGCTGTCGGCAAGAGGTCCGCCTCGACGGCCGGCCGGTGCGCGGCCGCGACCGCGTCGCGCCAGCCCGGCCAGGCCTGGCGCGCCAGATAGGCCTTGTCGATCCATTCGGGCAGGGCCGGGGCCCTGGCGATCGCGGCGCCGGCCGCCTTCAGCAGCACCCTTGGCGTCAGTCCGGCGGTAAGCGGATAGACCGGCTCGATGTCGGGAAGCTCGGCCGCCTGGGCAGGATCGAGGATGTAATCGGGATGGGTCATCTGCAGCTCGTCGCCGTAGCGTTCGAGCCTGCCGCTCACCAGCCGCTCCTTCCCCTCGGGCAGGACCTTCAGCAGATAATCGGCCCGCGCCTTGAAGAAGGTGAGGGTGAGCTCGCCGGTGTCGTCGTGGCAGATCACCTTGTAGGGTTGCCTTGGGTTGTGGGGGGCCATGTGCTTGCCGACGCGCACGCGCAAGCTCGCGATGATTCCGGCCGTGGCCTCCGCCAGCTTGGGCGTGTAGCGCCGGTCGACCAGCCCGGCCGGCAGGTGCCACAGCAGCGATACCACCCGCTCGCCGGCGAGCTTGGCGATGAGCTTGCCGAGCCGCGGCCCGATGCCGGGCAGGTCCGTCACCTGGGCGAAGAGTGGAAACAGGATGTCCGGGCGCAAAGGGGCTTTTCGCTATGGCTTGAAACCGCGGGCGATCATACCTTATCGCGATGGCGAACGGCACGGCCGATGAGCAACTGGAATCCCGCAGGCGCGCGCTGCGCTACCGAAGCTGGCGGCGCGGCACGCGCGAGGTCGATCTGATCCTCGGCCGCTTCGCCGATGCGCGGCTGAGGGCGCTCTCGCCCGAACAGCTTGACCGCTATGCCGCACTCCTGGAAAACACCGATCCCGATCTCTATGGCTGGATAACCGGATTGGACCCGATACCGCCCGCCCACGACCACGACGTCATGAAGCTGATCGTGGCCTTCGCCGCCGACTCCTTGCGTCGGTAGTACATCGTTTCCGAGGATCGCATCATATGCTCGACACCATCGCCGGAACCACAGAGGCACAGAGGCACAGAGGCGCCTTCGGTCCTGACTCTGTGCCTCTGTGTCTCTGTGGTGAATCCTTGCTCGGGGACGTGAGGGGTTTCATGGAATCGATCTGCTAGTCTTGCCCTTGACCCTGACCACCCCTGGCCGGACCGTCATCGCCGGCGCGCCCGAAGGCTTCGACGCGATCGCGCTTGCCGGGATTGCCGCCGGCCTGAGCGCGCCGGTGGCCGAGATCGTTCACGTCGCCCGCGACGACGCGTGCATGGCGCGGCTCGGCTCGGCCCTCGCCTTCTTCGCGCCGGAGATCGAGGTGGTGCCGTTCCCGGCTTGGGATTGCCTGCCCTATGACCGGGTTTCACCCCATCGCGACATCGTCAGCCGGCGCATCGACGCGCTCACCCGATTGCTGGCGCCGCGCGAAGGCGCCCGGCGGCGCATCGTGCTCACGACCGTGGCCGCGATGCTCCAGCGCGTTCCGGCGAAGGCGGCGCTTGAGGACTCGGTCTTGGCGTTGCGGCCGGGCCTCGCGCTTTCGCCGCGGCGCCTGGTCGAATTTCTCACCGGCGCCGGCTATGCGCGCGCCGAGACCGTCGGCGAGGCCGGCGAGTATGCGTTGCGCGGCGGTATCGTCGATCTGTTCCCGCCGGGGGCGGCGCTGCCGCTGCGGGTCGATTTCTTCGGCGACGAGGTCGAACAGCTTCGAAGCTTCGACCCGATGACGCAGCGCAGCACCGGCCGCCTCGACGGTTTCGACATCAAGCCGGTGAGCGAATTCCGCCTGGATGAATCGAGCATTCAGCGTTTTCGCACCGGCTACCGCGAGACCTTCGGCGCCGGCGCCGACACCGATCCGATCTACGAAGCCGTCAGCGCCGGACGATTGCAGGCCGGCATGGAGCATTGGCTGCCCTTGTTCCACGAGCGGCTGGACACGCTGCTCGACTACCTGCCGGGCGCCGCCATCACCCTCGATCCTCAAGGAGAGGCAGCGCGCGACGCGCGGCTCGACATGATCGCCGATTTCTTTCGCGCTCGCTCCGAGATGGAGCGCGCCGGCAGGGCCGAAGGCGCGCCCTACCGGCCGCTGGCGGTCGATCGGCTCTATCTCGGTTCCGGCGAGTGGGAAGCGGGCCTGGCCACGCGGGCGGTGGGCGCGCTCGTGCCATTCGCCGCGCCGGACATGACGGGCAACGTCATCGAGGCCGGCGGCCGGGCCGGAATCGACTTCGCGACGGTGCGAACCCAACCCGGCGCCAATCTCTACGACGCCGTCATGGCCGAAATCGCCGCTCAAGCCGCGGCCGGAAGGCGCGTTCTCATGGCAGCGGTCAGTACCGGCAGCCTCGAACGCCTGGCGCATCTCCTGGCCGAGCACGGCATGGAGCAATTCGCTCGTATCGAGACCTGGGCCGAGGCCGCGGGCCAGCCGATTGGGATGCCGCTCTTCGCCGTTCTCGACATCGACAACGGATTCCTGGGGCGCGATCTCGCGGTCATCACCGAGCAGGACATCCTCGGCGACCGGCTTGCCCGCCCGGCGCGTTCCAAGGCCCGCCCCGACCAGTTCCTGGCCGAGCTCGCGACCTTCAGCTCCGGCGACCATGTCGTCCACGTCGACCATGGCGTCGGCCGCTACGAAGGCCTGGAAACGCTCGAAGTCGGCGGCGGTCCGCATGATTGCCTGCGCGTCGTCTATGAAGGCGGCGACAAACTCTTCGTGCCGGTCGAAAACATCGACGTGCTGTCGCGCTACGGTGCCGTCGACGCGGTCGTGGCGTTGGACCGGCTGGGCGGCGCGGCCTGGCAGGCGCGCAAGGCGCGGGTCAAGGAACGCGTCAAGGAAATCGCCGAGCAGCTCATCCGCGTCGCCGCCGCGCGCGCCGTCAGGCACGGCGAAACGGTCGTGCCGCCCGAAGGCGCCTACGACGAGTTCTGCGCCCGGTTTCCCTATCCCGAGACCGAGGACCAGGCGCGCGCCATCGAGGACGTACTCGGGGACCTCGGCTCGGGCCGACCCATGGACCGCCTCATCTGCGGCGATGTCGGCTTCGGCAAGACCGAGGTCGCGTTGCGCGCAGCCTTCGTCGCGGTCATGGCCGGGCTGCAGGTGGTGGTCGTGGCGCCGACGACGCTCCTCAGCCGCCAGCATTTCCGTACCTTCAGCGAACGCTTCGCCGGGTTGCCGGTACGGATCGGCCAGCTTTCGCGCCTGGTGTCCGCCCGCGACGCGCAAACGACCAAGGCCGCCTTTCGCGAAGGCAACCTCGACATCGTCATCGGCACCCACGCCTTGCTCGGGAAAGGGGTGGACCCGAAGCGCCTTGGGCTTCTTATCGTCGATGAAGAACAGCATTTCGGCGTCGCCCAGAAGGAGCGCCTGAAGGAGCTGCGCGCCGAGGTCCATGTCCTCACGCTGACCGCGACGCCGATTCCGCGCACGCTCCAGATGGCGCTCTCCGGCGTGCGCGAGATGAGCCTCATCGCCACGCCGCCGGTCGATCGGCTCGCGGTGCGGACTTTCGTGCTCCCCTACGATCCGGTGATCGTCCGCGAGGCGATCATGCGCGAGCATTTCCGCGGCGGCCAGACCTTCTACGTCTGCCCGCGCATCGAGGACCTGCCCAAGGTCGCCGAACGGCTGCGCAAGCTGGTGCCCGAGGTGAAGGCGGTCATCGCCCATGGCCAGATGCCGGTGCGGGATCTGGAGCGGGCGATGACCGCCTTCTACGACGGCGCGGCGCGACTTCTGCTCTCCACCAACATCATCGAATCCGGGCTCGACATCCCGACCGCCAACACGCTGGTGATTCACCGCGCCGAGATGTTCGGCCTGGCGCAGCTCTATCAGTTGCGCGGCCGCATCGGGCGCTCGAAGCTGCGCGGCTACGCCTATCTGACGGTGCCGCCCGGCCAGTTACTGCTGCCGACGGCCGAAAAGCGCCTGAAGGTCATGCAGACCCTGGACCAGCTGGGCGCCGGGTTCATGCTGGCGAGCCACGACCTCGACATCCGCGGCGCCGGTAATTTGCTGGGCGAGGAGCAGTCCGGCCATATCCGCGAGGTGGGCGTCGAGCTCTACCAGCACTTGCTCGAGGAAGCGGTCGCCGGGATACGCGGCGCGGCGGAAGTGTCGCGGGCCGAGTGGACGCCGCAGATCGCGATCGGCACCGCCGTCCTCATCCCCGAGAGTTACGTCGCCGATCTTGGCGTGCGCCTATCGCTCTACCGGCGCCTCGCGACGCTCGTCGATCCGGCCGACATCGACGCCTTCGCCGCCGAACTGGTGGACCGCTTCGGGTCGTTGCCGGAGGAGGTGGAAAACCTGCTTCAGGTCATCGCCATCAAGCGCCTGTGCCGCGAGGCCGGAATCGAGCGGGTGGAGGCGGGACCGAAGGGCGCGGTGCTGGCGTTGCGAGGCAATCGCTTCGCCAACCCGGCGGCGCTGGTCGACTTCATCAACAAACACCGCGGCGACATGAGCGTGCGGCCGGATCACCGCCTGGTCTTCCGCCAGCCTTGGGAGAAACCGAAGATCCGCATCGCCGGCATCCGCAAGCTGATGCGGCAATTGGCGAAGATGGCTGGGGAAAACAAACCTGAACCAACGCCCTCACCCTGAGAAAACCGCGAGCCTACTCCGCCGAAGCAGCCGCTTCGGCTGCGAAGGCTGGAAGCGGCCGTCGCTCAGGCTCCGCGCCCATGAAGAGGTTGTGTAGCAGCAGGCTGAAACTCGAACTGGCCGCAAGGAGACACTTGTTGGCGCGCAAGCATTCCTTGCTCGGCAATGACCATCTCGCTTAGGTCGAGTGTTTGCCGGCGACCGGTACGCTTGAAAAGCCGTGTTTGCGCAACGGACGCTCGATCAACGGCATCGTCGGCGGGGGGCAGCCCGGTTGCCGATGTAGTGACTCGCCGGCCGTTAAGCCTATCGCAGCGCCTCATGCGTTCACACTCCGACTATCCCGCCCGGCTGCCTTTTCCCCGAGTACCTGGCGGGTGGCAAATTGGCTCGCCGGCCAGGCGTTCCTGGACCACTTGTCTGATGCGAGGATCTTGACTGGCGACAATGGCTGTAGTGCCACTATTCGCCACCATGGCTCGAACATGCGCGTTAGTACGACATTCGCTACTCGAAGCACAGTTCCTAGACCCCGCTATCACAACCGCAGTGCCGTCGAAGTTCAAACCCTTTCCACCACCATCCGCCTGTCGGCGGTGAACTTGACGACGTTCACCGGCCGATCGGGGAAAACCATCTGTTTCGTTTCCTTCACCGCCGCGTCGGCGCCGCCGAAGGGAAGGATCGTATCCATGAGCCAGACGGCGTTGCCCGATTTCCATTCGACGGGCTTGAGGCGGATGTCGCCGCGCCGCAGCCGCTCCTCGACCTCCGGTCCGATCAATATCCATTCGAGATCGGCGACAAAGAGATGGCGGTGCAACGGCGATTGCATCATCAGCCAGAGCGCATGACCCATGGCCTCTCACCTTGTCGAGCCCAGGGGCGCGCGAAGGCGACGGCTCGGCCGCAACCCTCGGATGCGCCCGCCACGCGCTTGTCGCGGGGTTTCCCGCCATGCGCCAAGCCCGTCCGCTTGGTCATCGTCGCCTCACGCTCTCGCCGCGGTCGAAGGCTAGACCTCGGATTCGCCCGGCGGCAACCGGTAAGGACCGGCTCACGCCGTTGGCGCGCTTTCGAGGGACATCGATGAAAACCGTTGACTTCCCTATCGAAGTTCCTGTAATGTTCCCTTGTCCCATTTCGGCGGGACTGGTCCAGTTCTTTGACATCGTGAAAGATAACCTGGAGACGGCGCCGCTCTGTCCCGTGGCCACCATCTGATCGCCGAGGAAAAGCGCCGATTTCCGCCCCGTATCCCAGGCAAGAAGTCTTCATGGGGTTGTTCCTCGAGAAATTAGAATCGCGCGCGGACGGTTTTTTCCAAAAATGCCATATAAAACAATATATTGTCTAGAATTTTCCAGTTATTTCGGGTGTCGAAGACAAAAATCGGGGATCGGGATCGAACCCTGATCCCTGAACCCTGTCCTCTGTCAGACCAACGCCTCCCCGTCCGCCATGGCGGCGATCGCGATCTGGGCCGCGGCCCGCGCGTCCGACAGGGGGTCGTGGTGCTTCAGCCGGATCGCCAGATGCCGGCACACATCGGGCAGCTTCGTCGGGTACACACCCCACGCCTGTCGCGCCAACCTTACCGTGCAGGCGAAGGGAAGGGTGGGCGGCTCGATCCCCGCCGCCCGGCAGCAGGCACGGAGCACCGCGCGGTCGAAGGGCGCGTTGTGCGCCACCAGGCAGCGCGCGCCCTGGAGCAGCGGCGCCAACTCGGGCCAGACCTCCCCGAAACAGGGCTCGCCTTTAACATGTTGCCAGGTGATGCCGTGAATCTCTGTGAAGACGATCTGCTCTCTCGGCGGACGAATGAGGCGGCTGGTCTCCTCGACGATCCGCCCGCTTTCGACGCGGACCAGCCCGACGGCACACGCGCTGTCGGCGCCATGATCGGCGGTCTCGAAATCGATGGCGACGAAATCGGTCAAGTACGCCGGTCGGACTCAGGCCATCGTCGCCGCGCCCGCCTCGGCGAGATCGTCCGCGCGGCCGAGGTCGAAGAGCTGGAGCAGCACCTCCGGCTCCTGCGCGCCCGACAAGGCGTAGCGGCCATTGAAGATGAAGCAGGGCACACCGGTCACACCCTGCCGGCGCGCGAGCGCATCCTCGGCCAGGATCGCCTCGGCATCGTCCTCGCCGGCCAGATAGTCCCGCGCCGCCGCCCGGTCGAGACCCGCCCGCTCGGCCACCTCTTCGAGTACCGCGCCCGCGCCGATGTTCTTGCCTTCGAGGAAATAGGCGCGGAACAGTTCCTCGATCACCGGCGTCTCCTTGCCCGCCGCCCTTGCGAATCTCGCCAGGCGGTGGGAGTCGAGCGTGCTCGGCGTGCGCTTGATGCGGTCGAAGGCGAAGGCGATGCCCTCGGACGCGCCCGCCGAACGCACCGCGTCATAGACCCGGCGCGAGCGCGACGGGCTGCCGAACTTCGCCTCCATGTAGGCCTCGCGGTCCATGCCGTCCGCCGGCATGGCCGGGTTCAGCATGAAGGTCCGCCACCGGATCTCCAGGCCCGGCAGCGGGCGCATGGCCAAGGCGCGCTCGAGCCGGCGCTTGCCGACGAAGCACCAGGGGCAGATGGTGTCGGAATATATGTCCAGCCGCATCGCCCTTCGCTCCCCTATGAGGACGGCGCCATCCCAAGCCTTGACGGGGGCGCCGCCGCGCCCGACCATGGCGCGAAAGGGGAGTTTGAAGGATGAACGAGGCTTCGGGCAAGCCGGGAATCTACGATGCGGGCCTCGGCCGCAACCGGGCGAACTATGTGCCGTTGACCCCGCTCAGCCTGTTGGCCCGGTCGGCGGAGGTCTTTCCGGACAAGCCGGCGGTGATCCATGGCGACACGGTCTACACCTACCGGTCGTATGCCGAGCGTTGCCGGCGGCTGGCGAGCGTTCTCTCGCGCCGTGGCGTGGGCTTGGGCGACACGGTGGCGGCGCTGCTCGCCAACACCCCGGCCATGCTCGAGGCGCATTTCGGCGTTCCGATGGTGGGCGCGGTCCTGAACGCTCTCAACACCCGGCTCGATGCCGCCGCCATCGCCTTCTGCCTGGAGCATGGCGAGGCCAAGGTGCTGCTGGTGGACCGCGAATTCGGCGTGCTGGCAAGGGAGGCGCTGAAAAGGCTTGGCCGCCCGTTGACCGTGATCGACGTCGCCGATCCGCTGGCGGGTGCGGCCTCGGAACCGGTCGGCATGGAGGAATACGAGGCCGTCCTCGCCTCGGGCGATCCCGACTTTGCCTGGACCACGCCGGCCGACGAATGGCAGGCGATCACGCTCAGCTACACCTCGGGCACGACCGGCAACCCGAAGGGCGTCGTCTATCACCATCGCGGCGCCTACCTGAATGCGCTCGCCGGCATCTTCAGCATCGGCTTGCGCCCCGATTCGGTTTACCTCTGGACCCTGCCGATGTTCCACTGCAACGGCTGGTGCTTCACCTGGGCCGTCGCCGCGGCCGGCGCCACGCATGTCTGCCTTCGCCGCGTCGATCCCGCGCTGGTCTATCCGATGATCGAGCGCCACGGCGTCACGCATCTCTGCGGCGCGCCGATCGTACTCAACATGTTGGCAAACGCCCCGGAGTCGGTAAAAGTGAAGTTCGACCGGGTGGTCGATGCGGTGGTCGGCGGCGCGGCGCCCCCGAGCGCCGTCATCGCCGCCATGGAGCGCAACGGCTTCCGCGTGATGCATGGCTACGGGCTGACCGAGACCTACGGGCCGGCGACATTCTGCGACTGGCAGAGCGATTGGGACAGCCTCGACGCCGACGGCCGCGCCCGGAAAATGGCGCGCCAGGGCGTGCGCCATGTTCTGGTCGAGGGCTTGATGGTCGCCGACCCTGAAACGCTGGCCGAACTGCCCCGCGATGGCGCGAGCATGGGCGAGGTCATGGTCCGCGCCAACACGGTGATGAAGGGTTATCTGAAAAACCCGGCGGCGACGGACGGCGCCTTCGCCGGCGGCTGGTATCGCACCGGCGACCTCGCGGTGCGCCATCCCGATGGCTATGTCGAGGTCAAGGACCGCTCCAAGGACATCATCATCTCGGGCGGCGAGAATATATCGAGCCTGGAGGTGGAAGAAATTCTTTACCGCCATCCGAAGGTGCTCGAGGCGGCCGTGGTCGCGCGCCCCGACGAGACCTGGGGCGAACATCCTTGCGCCTTCGTGACCTTGCGGCCCGATGCCGGCGCCGTTACCGCGCGGGAGATCATCGCCTGGTGTCGCGAACACCTCGCGCGCTTCAAGGCGCCGCGCACCGTCGTCTTCGGCCCGCTGCCGAAGACCTCGACGGGAAAGATTCAAAAGTTCGCGCTGCGCGACCGGGCGCGCGCGCTGTCGGGCAACTAGTACCCGGTATCGCAGAAACATGAGTCGGGCCCCATCCTTCGACAGGCTCAGGATGAGGCCCTCATGCTGAGCTTGTCGAAGTATGAGGGCCGGTGGCCCGTAATAGGAAACAATGATTTCGGGTACTAGCATGCAGCCCAACCCCTTCGACCTGACCGGCCGCGTGGCGCTGGTGACCGGCGCATCCGGGGGCCTTGGCCGGCGGTTCGCGATAACGCTCGCCCGCGCGGGCGCCAAGGTGGCGCTGGCGGCGCGGCGCGCCGATCGCCTGGCCGAGGTCGCGCGTGAGATCGAGGCCTTCGACGGCCGGGCCTTTCCGATCGTCATGGACGTGACCAATGCCGCCAGCGTCGCCGCCGGCATCGCCGCCACCGAGACCGAGCTCGGCGCGATCGCGATTCTGGTCAACAACGCCGGCACCGTCGTCAGCAAACCCGTGCTGGATCACACCGAGGACGATTGGGACAAGGTGATCGACGCCAACCTCAAGGGCGTCTGGCTCGTGGCCCAGGAGACGGCGCGCCACATGGTTCGCCTCGGCCATGGCGGCAGCATCGTCAACATCGCCTCGATGCTGGCCTACGCGGTCGAGCCCACCGTGCCATCTTATTGCGTGTCCAAGGCCGCCGTGGTCCAACTCACGCGCACGCTGGCGGTGGCGCTGGCGCGGCACAAGATTCGCGTCAACGCGCTTGCTCCCGGCTATTTCATGTCCGAGATGACGCGCGGCTACTTGACCGGCGAGCAATCGGCGGCGGAGATCCAGCGCATTCCGCAGCGGCGCATCGGCGGGGAAGGGGACCTCGACGGACCGCTGCTCCTGCTCGCCTCGGATGCCTCGGCCTACATGACCGGCAGCGTCATCCTTGTCGACGGCGGCCACAGCCTCGTCTGAAAAGAAAGCAGGCGCCGGCCTAACGGCGCCTGCCTAACGTTCGTTCAGGCGGACTTGAACAACCGCAACAGCGGTTCGCCGGCCGGGTTCAACGCGGCAACAATCGTGTTGCGATAAATGTAAGCCCGGCGCTCATGGGTGAGGAAGATGTAGGCCCCCGATTCCTCCATCAGGTCCTGCATACGCACATACATGGCGGCGCGCTTCGCCTGGTCCTTTTCGAACTTCGCGTCGGCGTGGAGCTTGCCGAATTCCTCGTTGTTGAACCGCTCCCAATTCCAGACGCCGACCTGCTCGGGCGTGAACCATTCCGTCGCATAGGCCGGATCGGGGCTCATGGAGAACCGGTTGAGGATGAGCTGCATCTGCTTCCATTGATCGCCGCTTTTCTCGTCGCCGATCGTCCAGAACGTCGCCGAGTCGTTCTGCTTGATCGTGAGTTCGATGCCGACTTCCGCAAGGGAAGACTGCACCACCTGCGCCATGTTGAGCTCATGGCTGTCCAGGCCGACATCGAGGGTCAGTGCCAGGCCTTCGGCGCCGGCTTCCTTCAGCAGCGCCTTGGCACCCTCCACATCGCGCTTGCGCGGCTCGATGTTGCGGTGGCCCAAGAGGCTCGGCGCGACGATACCGGTCGAACGCTCTGCGGCGCCGAAATATCCCGCCTCGACCACCTGGTCCACGTCGACCGCGCTTTGGATGGCGCGGCGGACCCGAACGTCGGCCAAGGCCGGGTTGTCGATATTGAGACCGATCCACACATAGGCGAGCGACGGCACGTCCAGGAGCTTCGCTCCCTCGGGCAGGCCGTCCTTGCGGTAGCGCGCGAGCGTGCCGAGGCTGACCTCGCAGCAATCGATGTCGCCGGCCTCGAAGGCGATTTCGCGGGCCGCCGCGTCCTCGATGGGAACGATGACGATCTGCTTGAACGCGACCGCATCGCCGCTCCATTTCGGATTGGGTTCGAAGACGGTGCGCTGCTTGGCGGTCCATTCCGTAATCGCGTAGCGACCGCTATAGGCCGGTACCTCGGTCGTGAACTTCTTTTCCGGCAGTGCTTCGACCGCCTTCTTGCAGACGATGATTCCGGAGTTGCCTGGAATCGCGATGGTCCACACCGTCGGCGAGAAATCCTTCAGGACCAGGACGCCGGAATACTTGTCGGTCACCTCGACATGATCGAGCGCCGCCCAATCGCCGGCGTATGGCGACTCCATCTTGGGATCGATGATGCGCTCGAACGAATACTTCACGTCCTCGGCCGTCATTTCGCCGAAATCGCCCGACCACATGATCCCCGGCTTCAAGGTGAAGGCGATATGTTTTTCGTCGGTTTGCTCGATCGCGGCGGCCGCGTCCGGTTCCACGCTGGTATCGTCATTTCCTTTGAAGACGGCGAGGCGGTGGTAGATTAAGTCGCAGATCGCGTTCTCCGGTGCTCCGAGCTGAAACGCCGGATCGAGTACCTGCAGGTCGCCGTAGCTCGCCACCCGCAGCACGCCGGCCTCGCCAGCGGCGCGGGCGCGGGCCGGCATCATGGCGCCCAGGGCGCCGGCCGAAGCCGCCGCCTGCAAGAAGTGACGCCTCGATAGTTCGATGAATCGCATGGCCTTCTCCCTGTTCTTCCTTAATTCGGACAAACGGCGGCCGAGCCGGGCGTGGCTCGGAACCCGTCAAACGAATGTTAGTGGGAAGTGGGGGGCCGCGAAACCGGAATCGCATCCCGGCCGAAAAGGCCCGACGCAGGCCCCGGAGGTTAGTCTATGGCCGCGTCGACCTGGGCCGAGATTATGATATCGTACATGCTCTGCAACTCGTCGCCCAAGGTCGTCATGGCGCCGATGAGGCCGACGGCAATGAGCGCGGCAATCAAGCCATATTCGATCGCCGTAACCCCCTTCTCATCGGTGGCTAGGCGTCGAAAAAAACGTCCCAGTGGCAGCATTGCGTTCACTCCTCGGACTCCTTAAGAGGGCTCCCGGCCGAATCTGACCGGCGGACCGTATCAGTATGGGCATTAACGGAAAATGAAATGCGGCTTTATACTTAATTCCGTGACGGTACGGGCCTTAGGGCGACATCGCCAAGGCCGCTGCCCGGCCTGAAACACGGGTGGCGGAACGTACCGGACACATGGGCGACGCTTTTCGCTCACTTTCATCCTCCTCGTGCTATGCCCGCAATAGCCCGAAAGCGGGTCTTCCGGCCATTCAAAATCGAGACTTCGTGCCGACGTTCCGGGTCCGGCGGGCGAGGCCTGTTGTCACACTCGACGCCACCGGTCCATGGCCGGCAGCGCCGGTTTCAGTCGCAGGCGCTCGGCTTCGTTGCGCAGAATCTCTAGCCGCCGGACCGCCGCATCGTCCCGGTGACCGCGGGCGAAGGCCGACAGGGCGCGTCCGCGCGCAACAAAGAAGTCGCTCCAGGCCAGCGGTTCGGCACGCGTGAAATTCTCCAGCGCGGTGGCATAGCGTTCAAGCTCGTCGTGATCCTGGAGATCGAGCATGACCTCCATGGCATCGGGGTAGAACCGCAACTGGTTGTGACCGACACAACCATGGCCAATGATCGCTTCGCCTTCGGCAAGAGCGCTGCGCCGCTCATCGGGATCGTCGAGTGCTCGGGCAAGAACCGAGCAGATTTGCGGCCCGTGAAATGTCACCCCCGTTCGCCGGCTAAAGTCCATGGCCGCGCGAAGAATCCCGACGGCGGCCTCGCGCCGGCCCTCGGCCAGTTCGACATGGCCGAGATACTGGAGACATGACTGCTCGAATCGCCAAGCACCAAGGCTGCGAACAAGCCCCTGCGCCCTTTCGATGTATTCACGGCATCTATCTATTTCGTCGAGCGCGGCGGAAGCGAAAATCGCGGCCGAGCACGCGTTGAGCTCGGCGCGCTTGTGGCCGACCCTCTCCGCCGCTTGGATAGCTCTGATAGCGGCGTCAAGGGCAACGTCCTGGGGCTCGAAATAGAGCATGGCGTGGGCGACCTGCGCGAGGTTGGCGACCTCGACGCGACCAAGTCCGTGGGCATGTGCGAGCTCGACGCAGCTTTGGAGTCGCGCGTGCGCCGTTTTCATGTGCCCGCGCACATACTCGGCATCCCCAATGCCTCCGAAAGCGGCCGCCTCTAGCGCGGCCGATCCGGCCCGCTGCGCGAACTCGAGGCCAAGCAGGTGCTCGCGCAGGCAGCCTTCGATGTCGCCGCGCGGGAACAAGAGATTGCCGCGAAGGGTGTGGATGCGCGCCCGCTCATCCGTCAGCCCCTGCGACTCGGCAACGTCTTCCGCCCTTGCCAGATCGGCAAGCGCGCCCTCCAGGTTGTCGGTGACGCGCTTGACCGCGGCCAGACCGAGTAGCGCCCGGCATAGGTCGGCCGGGGCGTGAGCGTCATTCAGGGCAGCCTCGTAGGCAGGCAGGGCCGCCTGCATATCGCCAAGGTCATGTAGGATGTTCCCCTGCAAGAGCGCCAGCGCGAACCGGTCGTCCGCCTTCGCCGCCACCGCCAATCCGCGCTTGACCAAGCGCAATGCCGACTCGTAGCGGTACTCGATAACTTGTCCCTCCGCCGCCCCCAGATAGGCCTGGGCCGCGGCAGGTTCGCCGGCGCGATCGAGTTGTTCGGCGTGGAGCACCGGGTCGCGTCCGGCGAACCATTCGGCGGCTCGGCGGTGCAAGGCGCCCGCCGTCGTCTTGAGCAGCGAGGAATAAACGCCCTCCTGGATGAGGGCGTGAGCGAATAGATAACCATCGTCGAAGGGCCGCAGCAGATGATGCTCGATCAGCCCGTCGCACGCATAGTCGCTGTCATCGATCAGGTGCCTGAGGACATCTAGCGTAAAGCGCTGGCCTATGATCGAAGCAGCCTGGAGGGCCCGCTTGTCGGGCGCAGGCAGTCGATCCACGCGGGCCAGCACAAGGCTTTGGATTGTCGCCGGGATAGCCGTCAGATGGCTTTCCTCGGCGTTGCGCAGCAGCTGTTCAAGGAACAAGGGGTTGCCCCCGGCGCGTGCGACGCACTCAAGCGCGAATGTGTTGGTCGCGTCATGGAGGGTCCCCGCCAAAGCGAGTGCGTCCTCCTTGCGCAAAGGGCCGAGGTCGACGGTTGTCAGCGGACAGCCGCCCGTCGTGCCACGCCACGCCGCGTCGAGCGGATCGCCGTCGACGCGCGAAGTCGCGATCAAGAGTGCCGGACAATTGGCGACGGTTGCCGACATTCTCGCGAGAAGCGTGAGTGTCAGCCGATCGGCCCAATGGACATCTTCGAAGACGATCGCGACCGGTGTCTGGGCACTGGCACCGCGTAGCAGACTGGCTACCATGGTTCGCGCGCCCTCATTGCGCGTCGCGTTGTCCATGGCGTCGTACCTGGCGCGGTCTTCATGGGACCGCGGCAGGTCGAGCAGGTCGTCGAGGAAGACGCGCTGTTGTGCCGACAACCATGAGCGAGCGATCGCGGCCTCGGCTGCCTTCCGCCTCAGTGCCTCGCTGCCGCCGGGCGCGACCGCGAGCAGGCCGCTCACGATCGATCGAACGGCGTTCTGACCCTTGCCGACGCCGAAGTCCAGCACCAAACCCTTGTGGACCGCGAAGCCCTTGTCGATCGCGGTACTCGTGAATTCCTCGACCAACCGGGTCTTGCCCATTCCGGCCTCGCCCCGAATGAGGGTTGTCCGGCCGGTACCGCTCGCTCGGCAGGCCTCGACAAAGCCGGAAAATTGAACCAATTCCGAGCGACGGCCGACAAAAGCGACGCGACCAAGACCCACGTCCTCCGCACGCAGCGATCTTACCCGCCACATACGCACCGGCGTGTCGAGGCCCTTGACGGAGACATCGTCCAGGGGGTCGCAGTCGATACGGGCGGCCAGGATGCGGTGCAGGGAATCGGAAATGAGTGTCTCTCCGGATCCGGCTTTGTCCTGGAGACGCGACGCGAGATTGACCGAATCACCAGTGACGGTATACGCGCGATGCGCATCGCTGCCCGTGCCGCTGGCGACAACTTGGCCGCTGGCGATACCAATATGGACCGTGAGAGCGCGGCCCAACTCCTCGCCGAGCCGAGGCATGGCCGCGTGGATGTCTAGCGCCGCCCGTACCGCGCGTTCCGGATCGTTGGTATGGGCGATCGGCGCCCCGAACACCGCCATGACGTTGTCGCCGATGTGCTTGTCGATCCTACCTCCGCAGTCTTCGACGATGCCGTCCACGATTTCGAAGAAGCGGTTCAACAACGCATGCGTCGCTTCGGCATCCAGCTTGCTCGACAATCGAGTGAACCCCGACAGATCGGCGAACAGCACCGTGACCGGACGGCGCTCGCCCGCGGGCATCACCGCGGTAGATGGGGCCGGCTCCTTCTTTTCATCGGATTCGCGAAGCTGGGCGGCCGCATCGAGCAATCGCTTGCGATCCGCCAGGCGCGACACGCCCAAATCCTTGAGATCGTCATTTGTCAGTTTGGGGAGCATGGCGGCGTCCACCCCATTCTCGGCGAAGGCTGCCGCATACCCCTCGAATCCGATCCGCGTCAGCCATGCCTTGACGTCCGAGATCGGCCCATCGACGCTGTCGACCATGCCCCGACTTCTCCGCGAGATTCCGATTGAAGCGATATCGCAACCACGGGCGGATGCAACAATTTTTGCTGGTGCGCTCGTCGCACTCCCATGCCATACTTGCAATCATGGACGGGACGCGACGTACCGAAGCCCTTTACGCCTTCACCATTCCCGTTTTCATGCGCACGCTCGAGAACGTGAGTAAGGTGCTGGCGACGGCCGAACGCCACGCCAAGCGGCACGATATCGAGCCGGCGACACTTCTTTCGGCGCGGCTCTATCCGGACATGTTCTCATTGCTGCAGCAAGTGCGGTATCTCTGTTTCATTCCCGTCGATTTCGCGAAGAACTTCACGAAAGCCGCCGCGCCGCGCGTCGGGTACGATGAAACCAGTTTCGCGGACCTCAAGGCGAGCATCAAGAAGACGATCGGATACTTGCGCGCGATCAAACCGGAGGCGCTACAGGCGCGCCGGAGTACCCTGCTGCCGATTTTTTTCGATTCGTCGAGAGGGTTGCAGCCGGAAGCGCATGCCACTCGCATGACCTTGCCGAACTTCTTCTTCCACGCGGTCGTCGCATTCGCCATCCTTCGACACAATGGCGTGCCGATCGGCAAAGCGGATTACCTCGGGCCGCTCAACGCATTGCCGCTCAAGAAGACAAAGAAGTAACAGCAAGAAGCCTCTCGCCTCGGGCGCGCCGAACCGAATTCGCGGCTAGTCGGCGTTGGTCGATACAAAAGCTTCGGAGGGCGATCTGCTTCGCGTTTGGGCCGAGTGCGGATCCTGCGAAGCGCGGAGCGCGAAGCAAGTTGGCGGATGGGGTGGGATTCGAACCCACGAAACCTTTCGGTTTGCCGGTTTTCAAGACCGGTGCCTTCAACCGCTCGGCCACCCATCCGGGTTGTGGTTGATCAAAGGGTTAGCTGCGATGTTCGACCGGAACGTAGTGGGTACCAGGGGCGATTTGCAACCCGATTGCAACCGAACGCTCGTGCGAATGTTCTTTGGTCACGCGTCCAGCGCCTTTCGGAGCGCCGCGTCCACCCGCTTCGCGGCGTCCTCTTGCATGCCCGGCATGACGTGCGAGTAGACATCGAGCGTGATGGCGATCGACGCGTGGCCGGCGCGCTCGCTGGCGACCTTCGGATGGACGCCCGCCAGCAGAAGATGAGAAATGTGGGTGTGCCGTAGATCGTGGAACCTGACCGCGAGACCGATCTCTGCGGCGAGACGCTGAAAGGTCTTCGTGAGAGCGCGCGGGCTTTGAGGATTGCCGTCTTCGGCGGGGCACACAAGGTCCATGTCACGATAGATCGGCCCCAAGCGAAGACGCTGCGCCGCCTGCTGTGCCTTGTGGCGGCGCAAGGCTTCGACCGTGAGGGTCGGAAGCGTGATCGTTCGCCGGCTTCTCGGCGTCTTCGGAGCCTTGAGGGCGCAGCCGGCGGCCGTCTGCTCAAGCGTCTGCGCGACCGAGAGCGCGGCATCGTCGAGGTTCACGTCCCGCCACCGGAGGCCAAGAATTTCGCCGCGGCGCATGCCGGTGGTGAGCGCGAGCAGCACCGGGACATAGGCGCGGCGTCCATCGGCGGCCTTGATGAGCGCCGCCGATTGCGCATGGTCGAGCGTCCGCATATCGCGGCGCACCGGGCGGGGCGCCTGGACGGCATCGCAGGGGTTACGACCAAGCATCTGCCACCGCACGGCCTGGCGAAGCGCCTGGCTGAGAACCCGATGATGGTGTTTCACGGTCTGCGCCGATAGGCCGGCGTCGGGCGCGTCGTGGTTATCCTTCCTCCGTCGGCGCCCGTGGGCCAGCGCGTCCGCGTAATAGGCTTGCACGTGCATCGGCGCGAGTTTGGCAAGGCGCAATCCGCCGAGCGCCGGCACCAGGTGCTTGCGCGCGATCTCCTCATACCGCTCGAAAGTGCGGGCCGCGACTCGACTGCGCGCGTGCGCCAGCCACCGGCCGAGGTATTCCGCGACGGTCACGCGCGTCGGTTCGACATAGGTGCCCTCGTTCGCGGCATGGATGAGCTCTGCGAGCTTGCGTTGCGCCTCGCGCTTGCCGCCGTGCACGGTATGCCAGCGCGTCAACCGCTTGCCGGTAATCGGATCCCGGCCCACGTCGAACTTGACGGTCCAGGAATTCTTGCCGCGCGCGCGGATGTGGCCTTTCATTTGGTGTCTCCCTTGACCGCAAGCACTCGTTTGACTTGCGCGATTTCCTCGGCCTCGATCTCGTCGTCGGTCTTGATGTCCAAATCCTGGCGCGCCTTCGCCATCATGCGGTCAAGCGCGTTGAGCGCCTGAGGTGAAGGGTTGTCAAGCAATCCAACAGGTGTGACGTAAAGGAAACTAATCAAGCCGCTGGCAAAGGCGCGACCGAGTCTCTGTGCACTGCGCAGGAGAGCGCCAGGGGGCGGCTTGAGCCGCCCTTTCGGCTTGATCTCCTTGAACAGTTCGAGGATCTGCGTCTTGAGGACCTCAAACGCCCAAGGGTCTTGCCGCCAAGACGTGCCAGAGCTATCGGCCCGGCGGCTCATCTGTGCAACCAACATGGCGAGCGCCCGAGTCGCCCCGTCACCGAAGGCCTCGGACGTGTAGAAATTCGTCTTCAGCCGCTCGGCAAGGAGCATATGCGTGGTGTCGCTGAGGGTGCGGTTACGCTGCCGCGCCTCGATTTCGAGCTTTCGCCGAATCTCCTTTGTCGTTCGAAAGGTGATGGTGACCGTGCCACCGGGTCGGTAGTGCCGGCGCTCTAGCGGACCGGGCTTAGACTGTCGCCGCCGCATGGGGAGACCTCCTCTGTGTACAGATTTTGTAAACCATACACGATTTCAGACACCGCGCAATGACGGAACGCTACACTAGGGACGTAACGCGACGAGAGGCAATGGCGATGAAGAAACAGGACAACAAGCGGCTCACACTGACGATACCCGAAGCAGCGGAACGGCTGGGGATCAGCCGCAACCTCGGATATGAGGCTGCCAAGGATGGTTCATTACCCGTGGTTCGCATCGGGAGACGGTTGCTCGTTCCGCGCGCTGCGCTGGATAGCCTTCTTGCACAGGCAGGGACCGGGCAGCCGAAGGCCGCCTGATGCAGGGGCGCGCCGACATCCGCGAGATCGTGGCCGGGCTGGCCGCCAGGGCGCCGGCGCTGTGTCGGGATTTGTTCCCGGCCGGCCGGCGCGAGGGGGCGGAGTTCCGAATCGGCAACCTCGCCGGCGAGCCTGGCCGGTCGATGGCGATCCATCTTGGCGGCGATCGCGCCGGAATCTGGTCCGACTTCGCATCAGGCGACAAAGGCGACGCGCTCGACCTGGTGGCGCTCGCCGTCTGTCGGGGCGACAAGTCCGAGGCGCTACGCTGGGCGCGGGCCTGGCTTGGAATCGACGGCGCGCCGGCGCCGGCCAGGCGCGCGCCGCCGCCGCCGCCATCGACGCAATCGCCCGAGGCCGATACCGGCAGGCGCAAGGCCGCGTTCCGGCTGTGGCTCGAATGCGACCGGCGCCTTGCCGGCACGCCAGTGGAGCGCTATCTCGCCGGGCGCGGCCTCGATATCAAGCAGCTCGGCCGCCAGCCCGGCGCGCTTCGATACCACCCGCGCCTGCCGCACGGCCCGACCGGGCAGAGCTTCCCGGCCATGGTCGCGGCGATCACCGGGCCGGACGGCAGTCTGTTCGGGGTGCATCGAACCTACCTGGCCGCCGCTGCCGGCGGGCGCGTCGGCAAGGCGCCGGTCCAGGATCCAAAGATGACGCTGGGCGCCTATCGCGGCGGCTGCATCCGCCTGTGGCGCGGCAAGGATCGCAAGCCGCTCGACGCGGCGCCGGACGGATCGGCGGTCACCGTCACCGAAGGCATCGAGGACGGCCTGACGGTGGCGCTCGCGTGCCCGGAGCGGCGCGTCCTGGTCGCGGTCAGCCTCGCCAACATGGGCGCGCTGTGGCTGCCGCCCTCTGTGATGACCGTCACGGTTGCCGTCGACAACGACGGCGGCAACGAAGCGGCGCGGCGCGGTCTCGATCGCTCGATCCGGCATTTTCAATCCGGCGGCCGGCGGGTCTTTCTTGTGCGCTCGCCGGTCGGCAAGGATCTGAATGATTTCCTCGTGAGGGCGGCGTGATCCGGCAACTCATCGCCGTCGAAGAACTATCGGTGCATCTGCGCCCGCGCCTCTGCGAGCTGGGAGCGCTCTTGTTTCTTCCGCACTGGCTCAGCGATGGCCGCCAGGCCTGGACCGGGGACTGGAAGGGCGGACCGGGACGCCGCATCGCGATTTCGATGGTGGACGGCTCGTTTCTCGACCTCAAGACCGGCGCGACGGGCGACGCATTCGATTTGGTGGCGCGGGCGCTGACCCAAGACGATCGAGGGGCCGCCGTCCTGTTCGTGCGCCATTTTCTCGGTCTCGATGGCGATGCCTTGATGGAGGATGCTTATCGCCAGTTGCGGCGTCGGCGAAAGCGGATCGATGAGGCGCGGCTCGGCACGCCGACCGACGACATCGAGGCGGCCGAACTCCGCGAGCACGCATGGCGCCTATGGCAGGCCGCCGGTCCGATTGCCGGCACGCCGGCTGAAAACTATCAGCGGGGCCGCGGCGTCGATGTCGCGGCGCTGGGCGCGGCGCCGCTGCGGTTCGCGCCCTCCGTGCGCCATCCGGACGATGACATCGGCCGGCCGGCGATGTTGTCGGCGATCACCGATCAGGGTGGCCAGTTCATGGCGGTGGTGCGGACGTGGCTGCGAGTCGGCGACGAGCGCGTGGACCTGGCGGCCTTACGAAAGCCGATGCTGCCGCTAGGCCGCATCGCCGCCGGCGCCGTCCGGTTCGGCTCGCCTCAGGCGGTGCGTTGGATCGTTGGCGTCGCGGTCGAGGACGCGGCCTGTCTGGCCGCTCGACTTCCCGAGGCGCATGTCCTCGCCGCTGTTACGGCGCGCAATGCTCGGAATGTCTTTATTCCCATGCACGTCCGCGACTTGACGCTCGTCCTGCCGGAATACGACTCCGCCAGCCGCGAGGCGCTTGACCTCCACCGCGCGTTCAACAAGTGGCAACGATCGGCGTGGCTCAAGCCCCGGTTGGAGTATCTGCGAGACCTGATGTCGGAAAGCGAGGCGCCATGAACGATGAAGGCAAGCCGTTGCGGCCGTCGCCGCGCCTGGCGGCGGTGAACGAAGTCCTAAGTCACCAGGTCGAGGCGCAGCCGTCCGACCAGGATCCGGGCGCGGGCCGAAAGCCGCCGTTGCCGGACAACTTTCCTGTGCAACCGCTCGGCGTGTCGGGCAGCGACTGCCACTACCTCGATGCCGTCGGACAGTATCAGGTTCTCGGTCCGCGCGAGCATAGCCGAAACCACCTGGTCAACCTGACGGCACCGGCCGAGAAAGTGCTCTACGATCATTGGGGCCGCCACGACCGCGAAGGCCAAGTCAACGGCATCCACGCCGACCGCGCCGCCGAAGCCTTCATGGCGGCCTGCAAGATCAAGGGGCCGTTCGACCCGGCCGAGCGCGTGCGCGGCCGTGGCGCCTGGCGCGGCGGCAAGGGCGAGCTGATCCTTCATTGTGGCGACGCGGTCTACATCGGCGGCCGGTGGCTAAAGCCGGGCGCGCATGAGGGCTTCGTCTACCCCGGCGCCGCCCCCAGCCCGCGCCCGGCGGAAGACTGGCAACCGGGCGGCCCGAAAGGCCCCGCCGAAAAGCTGCTCGGCCTGCTCAAGACCTGGTCCTGGTCGCGGCCCGATCTCGACCCGCACTTGCTGCTGGGATGGAGCTGCGCGGCCATGCTAGGCGGCGCGCTCGTCTGGCGGCCGATGGTCTGGGTTACCGGCGATCGCGGCACCGGCAAGAGCACGATGCATCGGGCAATCCAACTCGTCATGGGCGGCTCCATCCTTACGGTGTCCGACGCGACCGCCGCCGGCATCTGGCAGAAGACGGGGCATGCGTCCTTGCCGGTGGCCTTCGACGAGATCGAGCCGGACGCCGATAACCGGCAGAACCAGAACATCATCAAGCTGGCGCGCCAAGCGGCCTCGGGCGGAATCGTGCTGCGCGGCGGCGCGGATCATAAAGGCAGCGAGTTCGTCGCCCGATCGTGCTTCCTGTTTTCGTCGATCCTGATCCCGCCGCTGCTGTCGCAGGACCGCTCGCGGATGGCGATGCTCGAGTTGGGCGCGCTGGCAACGGCACGCCCTGTTGAGCTCGACCCGGAGACCCTGGGCGGGCTCGGCGCCGCAATCCGACGCCGGCTGGTGAGCGCCTGGTCGCGCTTTGACGGCACGCTGGAGGCGTACCGCATGGCGCTCGCCGGCAAGGGCCATGGCGGGCGCAGCGCGGATCAGTTCGGCACTCTGCTCGCCTGCGCCGATTTGGCGCTCCATGACCGCGAGCCTAGCGGCGACGACCTCGACGTGTGGTCTGAACATCTCAAAATCGAGCAATCCGGCGCGGCGGGAGATTTCGACGAGGACGCTGACCACGAACGGTGCCTCGCGCATCTGCTGACCATGCCCATCGACGCCTATCGCGGCGGGAAGCGCGAGAACCTGGCGACGTTCATCGCCAGGGCGGTCGGCAAGGTCGATGGCGACCAGGCAGAGGCGCGCGAGGTATTGCTCACGCATGGCCTGCGGCTCGTCACCCATGGAGAGAATCAATTCCTCGCCGTGGCGAATGCCCACCAAGCCCTCGCGCACATGTTCCATGCGACGCATTGGGCGGCGCGTTCGGGGGCCGCCGGCGTTTGGGCGCAGGCGTTGAAGCGCCTTCCCGGCGCGAAGGCACCACCGCGGCCCTTGCGTTTCGGCGGCCCGCAATCCCGGTGCGTCCTCGTGCCCCTGGAGCACGCGCTCGACCCGAGCGGGCGCCCGCTGGCGCCGTTCCTGCCTTTCGACCGGATCGACGATGCTCCCTGATCCCCGGCCCATGAAGGTTCCGACAGGTCGTCAACCTTGCCGTGACGCCGTGACGGTACAGGGCGCCGGAATGGGCGCCTATAGAGATTTCTCTACACGCGCGAGAGAGAAAAGCGTCACGGGCGTCACGGCTGATATCATACATCTACAAGAGTATCAGATATATCAATTAGTTAAGAGGCGGCGCGTAGCCGTGACGCCAGCCGTGACAGCCGTGACGGTGTCACGGCAGTTAAGTAGGGGGCGTTTAGTCCGGGGCCGAATCCGGTTGTCGGTCCGAGGTTGCCGGCATGATGATTGGCCGCGTGGAGGCCTGAATGTCACAGCCGTCACGGCCGGCGAGCAGCTCGGGCGCGCGGTCGGGATCCCGGTCGCGGGCGCTCGCGGCCAGGCGATCGCGGCCGGCGAGGGGGTGTTGCCGTGTCTGTTCGAGCGCTCGGTGGGTGAAAATAGCGGCGCGAAACTTGAAGCTTTCGCCTGGGGAGCGGGGGAGCGGCGATCACGCTGCCTTGACCTGTTCAGCCTTGACCTTCTGCACTGTTCCGACGCCGACGCCGATCTCGCGCGCCACCTTGATGATGCCCTTGCCGTCCGCCAGGGCCGCGCGGATCGCGGCCACCGTGTCCGACGACACCTTCGGCCGCCCGATCGGCTTGCCGCTGCGCGTGCCCTCGCTCTTGGCGCGCGCAAGCCCGGCGCGCACGCGCTCCTGGATCATGGCGCGCTCGAACTCGGCGAACACGCCGAGCATCTGGAACATCGCCCGGCCCGCCGGCGTGCTCGTGTCGAGGCCTTGCCGGTGCAAGTAGAGATCGGTTCCCTTGGCGTGAAGCTCGGAGAGGAACCCGATCAGGTCTTGCAGCGAGCGCCCGAGGCGATCGACCGACCAGGCGGCCACCATGTCGAAGTCGCGCCGGGCGATGCCCTGCATGAGCCGGTGCATGGCCGGCCGTTCGTCACGGCCCTTGGCGCCGCTGATGCCGTTGTCGTCGAAGGTCTCGACGACGTGCCAGCCGTGCCGGCGCGCGGCAGTGCGCAGCTCGCGAAGCTGATTGGCGACGGTCTGGCCGTCGGTCGAGACGCGGACATAGAGGGCGACGCGGCGCGGTTTCTGCTTGGTGGCCATGGGGTATCTCCTCTTGGATGCGATCCTTGCAATATGGCCTCGGGCTATACGAAAAACAATAGGAAATCGTATAGCAAGATCGACCTCGGCAACCTATTGATATTCCGGCGTTCCCAATGCCGAATTTCGGAAGGGGTTTTTGTATACCCCTTGCGCAGCCGCTGTCGCGTTCAGGTGGCCGCATGAGCGGCGCCGTCGCGCCCGAATCCGGCGAACTGCTGCGGCTGCTCGACGGGCTGCGGCGCTGGGGCACGGTGATGCTGGCCGAGCGCCTGGCGCGCACCTTTGGCTCGCCGTTGCCGGCGGTCCAAGCAACGGAGCTTCGGGAGTTCGGCAACAGCCTGACCAGCGCATCGGCGGCGGCGCGGTGGCTGCTGGCCGCTACCTCGGGCGCCGGCGCCGTGTCGGGGCCTGCCGAAAATTCCCAGGCGACCCCCTCTACCCGGTTTTTCGCGCCGCCGTCACCGCACCTGGGGGCCTCGAAAAACACCCCAGGCCTCGTGGATGAAGGCAATTCACGTGAAACATCGAAAGCGAACGCATCGGGGCAAGGGACGATGCGGCCGGGCTCGCCGCTCGACGTGATGGCGCGGACGATGCGCGAGACCGAAGCCGCCACATTCCGGGCGCGGGCCGGGGGCGAGGCCGTGGCGCCGCTCGATCGGCTCGCCGACGAGAACGCCCAAGCCGAGTTGGACGCGCTGAGGATCAGGTACGGGCTGCCCGTCGATCCGCCGGCCGGCCGGGAAGCGCCGGCCGACAACGTGATCCCGCTCGTCAAGCATCGCCCGCCGGCGCCGGTCATGAACCCGGACAACGGACCCGGCCCCGCCGCCGCGTGACGGGCCTTTAGTCGAAGCGCTGAAAGGAGAACACCCTTGCCTACAATCCCGAGATACTACGCCGAGGAAAAACTGAAAGTCGCGATGATCGACGTGAGCAAGGCCGGCGCGCCTGGCCGGGCGCTCGCCGAAATCGGCGAGGAAATGGGGGAGTACCTCGAACAGCAACAGACGGCGGCGCGCAATCAGAAGCTGCTCGACGCCAAGCTGGGCGTCACGCGCGAGCTCGTCGATTTGGAAGCGGCCTTCGATACCGATACCGATTGGGAAACGATGCACAGCCGCTACGAACAAAAAGCCGGCGACATCGAGCGGCGATATTTCGAGCAACTCGGGGACGATCCCGAGCTGCAAACGTCCTTTCGCCAAGAGATCGAACCGCTGCGCCTCTCCGGCGGTCTCACCGTGCGCCGGCTGGCCGGGCGCCGGCAGACGGACGCCTTTCGGGCGACCATGGACGGGAGCCTGGCCGACCTCGCGATCCGCATTCCGGCCGCGCGCAGTCCCGTCGAAAGGGAGTTCCTCGAACGCCAGGCCGGCGAGATCGTCGGGCGCGGCCTCGGAAGCGGCCTGATCGGCCGCGAGGAAGGCACGAAGGCGCTGCGCGGGTTCCGTTCGACGCTGGCGAAGAACGAGGCGACGCGCCTCATGCTCGATGACCCGGCGCAAGCCGCCGGACTGCTCGAAGATCGAGCGAACTTTTCCAATCTTCAAGAAAACGACCGGCTGGACTTGATCGACCGCGCGCGCGGCCGGGTCGATGCGTTGGCGCGCGAGGCGGAAGCCGAGACGGAGAAGCGCCAGCGCGAGGCCAAGGAAGGGGCCGAGAGCGAACGCCAGGCGTGGCTTTCGGATTTCACGATCAAGCTGGCGCGCGGCGAGGCGGGCTACGCCGACATCGAGGATTCCTATCACACGGGGCGGATCGAGCCGGCGGAACGGACGCGCTTCACGCTGGCGCTCGACGAACGGAACGAAGGCTTGCGCAAGCGCGAGGCGGAGATCGGCCGCGTGGCCCTGGCGATCGACGGCAGCGGCATGGCGCTCGACCATCGCAGCGATGCCGACCGCGATGCCGTGGATGCGCACTACGCGCTCGCCTCGGCGCAATGGGACGAGGTTCCGCCGGACCAGGTGCCGGAGCGCATCGCCGGCTATGTCGAGCGCGTCGGCATCGTGCCCGACACGGTCAAGGGGCAGATCCGCGGCTGGTTGAGATCCGGGACGCCCGAGCGCAAGCTCGCCGCGGCCGATCTCATCGGGCGCATCGAACGGACGCGGCCGGCGGCGCTCGCCGACTTCGCGGCCGAGGACATCGCGCTCGGCGAAATGATTTCTGGGAATCTGCGCGCCGGCGTCGAACCGGCGGCGGCGGTCGCGCTCGCGGAGAAGGCGCTTGCCGTGCCCGATGCCGAGCGCCAGGTCCGCGCCGAACGATTGGCCAAGGGCAAGACGGCCGAGGACAACGCGAAATGGCTGGGCTCCGCCGCGACCGGCGGGTGGCTCTCGTCGCTGCCGGGCGGCGTGCCCGACGCGCTCCATGGCGAGTTCGACGCGATCTACCGCCAGCGCTACGTGGCGACGGGCGACGACGATGTGTCGCGCCGGCTGGCGCTTCGCGATCTCAAGCGCACCTGGTCGGTGACGAACATCGACGGCACGCCGCGCTGGATGAAATACGCGCCCGAGGCGGTCTATGCGGTGCCCGGCGCCGATGACGGCTGGATGAGGGAACAGCTTCATGCCGAGTTCCGCGCCAATTCGCTGCTCGATCCCGAGCGACCGCTCGAAGGTCGGCTGCTCATCGTCGCCGTCGATCGCACGGCGCGCGAGACGCTCCCGAGCTACGGGCTGGTGTTGCTCGACAAGGATGGCGCCTTCCAACCGGTTCTCGATAAGGACGGCCGGCCGGTGCGCTGGCGCCCGGACTGGAAATCGAGCGCGGCCTATGAGCGCCACGCGCAAGAGCTGCGCGACAAGGTCGAAGGCGCGCGCCGGGTGCGCGGGCGGGTGATCGAGCTTCAGACCGAGGAGGCGAACTGATGCCGCTCCTCGTCGACGACTCTGAACCCTTGGGCTTCGTCGGCCGCCTGCCCGAGGCCGCGGCCGAGGGGCCGCGTCCGGACTTCCTGGGCGAGGCGCTGCCCTCGGCCTTCCGCCTCGACAACACCGTCGGCGCCACCGTGTCGCGCGAGCCGATTCCGCCCTTGCTGCGCGGTATCGGCGGCGAGGGCTTCCGCCGTCTCGAACCCGACTTCGATCCGTTCGCCGATGTCGAAGGCTACGAGGAACACGCCTTCACCTTCGCGGCGGCGAACACGCCGGACGAGGTCGCCGCGATCAAGCGGCAGATCGACCGCGAGCGCGCCGACCGCGACACCTTGGCGCGGTCGGGCTGGGCCGGCGTTGCCGCCAGCCTGGCCTCCGGCTTGCTCGATCCGGTCAACCTTCTGCCCGTGGGCGGCGCCGCCTATCGCGCCTATGCGACCGGCGGCTCGATCCTGCGCTCGGGCCTCGTCACGGCGCGGGCCGGGTTCGTCGGCTCGACGGCGGCCGAGGCGGCGCTGCACAGTCAGCAGGAAACCCGCACCTGGGGCGAGAGCGCGGCAAACGTGGCGGCGGCGACGTTTCTCTCGGGCGTGCTTGGGACAGCCGTCCCAGCAGTGCGCCGTGCCCTTGGCAAGGGCGCGCGGTCGATCGAAGACCGCGTCGCTCGCGACATGGAGGTGCCGCCGCTGGATCGGCCCGACCTTCATGGGCCGGGCGCGTTGCGCGTGACGCCCGAGGAGTTGGCCGCCGACGTGGCGGTCGAGCGCGATGCGCTGGGCCGCGCCTACGACCAGGTGCGCGCCGAGCCGGCGGGGCCGGCGCTCGATCCGCTGGTGCGCATCACGCCGCGCGACATCGAGGAGACGGTGGTCGCGCGCGGCGGCTGGCAGGGCCTCGGCGACGTGGAGGTCGAGGGCGCCGGCTGGGGCCTGGTCAAGTTCATCTGGCGCCATGGCGAGGCCTCGGACAAGGCGCCGGAAACGCAAGTGCGGCGCGAGGACGTGCTCGACTTCCCGCGCGTCGCCCGTGAGTTCGAGCCGATCATCGAGCGCGGCGAGGAAGCGGGAACCTATCGCCTGTGGGCGGTCGAGCGCCAGGACGGCCGGCAGCTCGTCTATGTCGATCGTCCGTTCGAGGACGGGCGCCGCGTGGTGTCGATTCGAGTCTCCGAGGACACCGCGCGCAAGCCGATGTCGGGTCCGCGCGCGGAAGCGGAAGGCGCCGGTGCGCCTGGATCCCCGGCCGGGGTTCGCTCCCCCGACCGGGATACGCCTCGGGGCGTTAACGCTCCGCTGGCCGAGGGCCAGGCCGCGCCGGCACTTGAGCCAGCACCTGGGAATGTAGGACCGGACGGCGCCACCGGCAAGGCGGCGCTGATCGAGCCGACCGGCGAAGGCGGATCGGTCGGCGCCGCGACGCGCCCGACCGTGGCCGAGGAAAAGCTCAAATCGGCGTTCGGCCTCGAAAAGGCGGTCGCCTTCGCCTCGCCGGTGCTGCGGCTTGCCACGTCGCCCTCGATCGAGACCAGGCGTGTCACGCAAGAGTTGGTCGAATCGCCGTTCTTCTACGACAAGAACGCGCTCGGCGTCGCCAGCGAGATCGCGGTCGAGACGCGGGTCAAGATGTGGTCGGCGCCGCTCGGCCGGGCGATCGAGGCGCTGGAACGATCCTTCGTCCGCTACCGCACCGGCGCCGCGTCCGGGTCGCGGCGCCGCATCGCGCTCGCCGATCTGGCGCGGCCGGGGCGCCGAGCCGGCAAGCTCGCCTGGTCGGAGTTCAAGGACGAGGTCGGCCGCGCCATGCGGCGGGGCGACGAATCCGACATCCCCGAAGTGGCGGAAGCCGCGCGCGAGTTGCGGCGCCTGGTGTTCGATCCGCTGAAGGACCGCGCGATCGCGGCCAAGCTGCTGCCCGAGGACGTGACGCCCGAGACGGCGGTGAGTTATCTCAGCCGCGTCTGGAACACCCGCAAGATCAACGCCCGCCGGCCGGAGTTGGTGCGCATCACTGTCGATTGGCTGTCGTCGCTGCGCGAGATCGCTAACAGGCGCCTGGCGGAAGGAGAAAAAAATCTTGCCGGCGTCGAGGGGCGCGGCCGGACGCTCGCCGACGAGTTGACGTTCACCGAAGGCGAGCTGCGCTTGACCCTGGCCGATCTCAAGAAGGCGCGCCTCGATGACGCGGCCGTCGAGCGTGATGTCATGGCGGCGGAGCGCGAGCTGCGCGAGGCCGAGGGCGAGGCGAGGGTGATCGCCGAGCGCGCCGGGTGGATCGGCGCGGATACGCCCAAGGCCCAAGCGCGAGCGGCCGAGATCGAGTTGCAGCGGCGCCGGGCCGAGAAACGCCAGGCCAAGGCCGGCGAGCGCTTGGCGAAGGCGACGGCGCGGCGCGAGGCGGTGACGGCGGCGCTGGACGAGGCCCGCGAATCGGGCGCAGGGCTCAAGGGGCGCGTCGCCGATCTGGGACAGGCGAAGCGCCAGGCCTCGGCGCAAGCCGAGGTGCTGCGCCGGCGCCGCGACGAGGACGCGGCCTTCGGCCGTGCCGAGGATGTCGAGTTGCAGGACATCGCCCAGCAGATCATCGACCGCATCGTCGCCACGCCGAACGGGCGCGTGCACTACGACGCGGTGCCGATCAAGAACGCACCGGCCTTGAAGGAACGGACCTTCACCATCCCCGACGAGCTGGTCGAGGGCTTCCTCGAAAGCGATGTCGAACTGGTCGCCCGGTTCTACACGCGCACCATGGCGCCCGACGTGGAGCTGGCGGAGCGCTTTGGGCGCGCCGATCTGCAGGAACAGATCGCCAAGGTGACCGACGACTATGCCCGCAAGCAGACCGCCGCCAAGACCGAGGCCGAGCGCGAGCGCCTGGGGAACCGGCGCGACGCCGACATCCGCGATCTGGCCGCGATGCGCGACCGCCTGCGCGGCACCTATGCGGCGCCGGCCGATCCGAACGCGCTGCTGTCGCGCGTCGGCCAGGGCATGCGCCACTGGAATTATATCCGCATGCTGGGCGGCATGACGGTGTCGGCGATCCCCGACCTGGCGCGCCCGGTGATGACGGAAGGATTCATGCGCGTCGCCGGCAGCGGCTTGGTGCCGTTGGTCCGCAACCTCCGCGCCTTCAAGCTCGCCGGCCGCGAGGTGCAGCTCGCCGGCACGGCCTGGGACATGGTGCTCGACACCCGCGCGCTCTCCATCGCCGACATCGGCGACGATTACGGGCGCTACTCCAAGTTCGAGCGCGGCCTCCAGGCGGCATCAAACCGCTTCGGCGTCGTCTCCCTCATGGCGCCGTGGAATCAGGTCATGAAGCAATTCGCCGGCGTAGTGACGCAAGCGCGCATCCTCGACGACGTGGCCAGGCTCGCGGCCGGCGCGCTCGGCCGGCGCGGCGTCGAGCGCCTGGCCATGGGCGGAATCGGCGACGACCTGGCGCGGCGGATCGCCGGCCAGTTCTCGCGCCATGGCGAGACCGTCGATGGCGTGCGCATCGCCCATACCGAGGATTGGAACGACCGCGAGGCCATCGAGGCGTTCCGCGCCGCCATCGTCAAGGAAACCGACCGGACCATCGTGACGCCCGGCATCGGCGACCGCCCGCTGTGGATGTCGAGCGAGATCGGCAAGATGGTCGGGCAGTTCCGCTCGTTCTCGTTCGCCGCCGTGCAACGCGTGACGATCTCGGGGTTGCAGCAGCGCGACATGGCGGCGCTCAACGGGGCGCTGCTCTCGGTCGCGCTCGGCATGATGGTCTACGCGGTGAAGGGCTGGCAGGCCGGCATCGAACTCAGCGACGATCCGCGCCAGTGGCTGGCCGAGGGCGTCGATCGCTCGGGCCTGGTCGGCTGGCTGTTCGACGCCAACAACATCGTCGAGAAGGCGACGCGCGGCACGGTCGGGATCAACGCCCTCATCGGCGGGCCGACCATGAGCCGGTATGCCTCGCGCAACCTCGAAGGCGCGGTGCTGGGGCCGACGCTGGGCCTCATGGCCGAGTCCGCCGGCGTCGTCGGCTCGCTCGCGACGGGCCAATGGACCGCGACCGACACCCGCGCGCTCCGGCGCCTGGTGCCGTACCAGAATGTTTTCTATATCCGCGGCCTGTTCGACGCGGCCGAGCGCGGCATCAACCACGAGCTGGGCGTCGAGACGAGGCAGTGACCTGGACCGCCGAGGCGGTCGAGGCGCGTCTCGAAGAAGCGGCCGACACGCTCCGCCGGCTGCCGCCGGGCCGGCGCCGGCCGCAACTCACAAGCTGGCCCGATACCGTGCGCGACCCGGGCGAGGCCTACGGCTATGAGCGGACGACGGTGCGGCCGGGGCCGCCGCCGCCGGGCGCGATCTCGCGGCTCGACGAGGTGCTCGGTTGGTTGGCGCCGGTCGATCCCGCCGACCGGCGTATCCTCTGGGCGCGTGCGCGCGGCTCATCCTGGCGGCGGATCGAGGACGAGGAAGGCCGGAGCGCGCCGACGCTGCGCAAGGCGTGGCGCCAGGCGCTCGCCCGGCTCGCCCGGCGGGCCAATGGCGGCGCGCTCTGGAAACCGTAAGCCGGCGCCCGGCTACGGCTTGTGCCGGCGGCGGATGTCGCGGTCGAGCGTATTGCCGATGTCGAGCAGCTCGGCCTGGTACAGTTCGCCCTCGCTCACGGCCCGCCGCCAGGCGGCGAGCGTTTCCTTGCTGGCACCCTCGCGCGCGGCAAGAGCGCCGACGACGCGCTCCAGGGCATAGAATCGGCGGTCGAGACGGTGGCTGGCTTCGATGTCGGATGGGTTCATGACGGTCTCCTCAAGGGGTGACACTGAACCCCCTGCTAACACGATTGCCTCGAAGCCTGCCAAGCCTCGAACGATGACGGCTGGACCGCCGCGCGCTTGCCGCCGGGGAGTCCAGGATTAGCAACTATCGGTCAGGGGCTACCGACCTAGCCGCGAAGGCCGCTCGCGAGTCCTGAGTCACCCTGGCGCGATTGCGGGGCATGCCGGCCTCGGGGTCCGGTGGCATGGATCCCGGATAGCGTCTATCTTGGATCGGAATTCACGTGAAACGTCCGGCGACCGAATCGAGGCGAGGAATGATGACCGCGATTTCAACGGCCGAGGCACGGCGCCCGACCGCCTATCATGAGGCGGGGCACCTGGCGGTTGCGCTGTACCAGGGCCGCGTGCCGGATGGCGCCACGATCAAGGCAGGGGCTAATTCCACGGGGGAAACGTTCTGGTCTCGATGCACCGGGGATCTGCCCGAGCTTCGGACCTGGCAACGTCGGGTAAGGCGGGGGGAAGCAGAGATGGTCCTGCGCGAGCAGCTTGGCGGATTGGCCATCGAACTGCATCGACAGTGCCCGGAGGCTTGGGCTGGCGCCATATGGGATCTGCGCAATGCGAGAATCGGCCTCGCCTTCATGCACGGCGACCCGAAACGCGTCGAGGCGGAATTGCAGCGCTTGCTTGACGAAACGCTCGACATCGTGGAGCGCCCCGAGGTCTTGGCCGCCATCGACCTCATCGCGGGCGAGCTGATGCGGCGTGAAACCCTCAGGGGCGAAGAATTCTGGCGGATCGCCGCCGAGGCGATGCGCCTGATCCGGGGCGCCGATGCGCCCGGATATGGCGCTCTCGTGAAGACCGCCCTCGCGCCGGAGATCGAGGCCAATAGTTGGATCGCCCCTTGCTGCATCGGGTTATCGTGCGTCGGATGGCTGTTGGTGTGGCTCTTGTCCGGGTCGCCGCCGTGGCGACAATGAAGCCTAGAGCGAAGGGCTTGCCGAATCGGCGCCGACTTGCCTTCGTGCCAAAGCGAGGCGAACATGGATGAACCACGGCCGGCGCCGGTGTATCAACAAGCCCCGGACCGGGCGCTACTCGACACAGTGGGCCTTGCGCGGCGCCTCGGCCGCACACCCGAATGGTTCTACCGCCACAAGGACGAGTTGATGGATGTTCACGGGTTCCCGCCGCCGGTGACGGGCCTCGGCAACCGCTGGGATCCGGTGGCGATCGACCGTTGGCTCGACCGGCAATTGCCGGAGCATCTACGATTGCCCACGAACCCCGCGGAGTTGCAGAAGGCCGAACAGGATTATTGGACTCAGGTCCTGCACGAGCGCTTGAACAATCCGGACAAGCAACCCAGCCCGCCGTCCCGGCGCCGGCGGCATGGGGACCCGGAGAAGGAATAAGCGCCGCCGAACCGCTTGACAGCGGACTCGACGCGGGCGCACGATTCGTGACGGTGCTCAAAACACCTTGACGTGAGGCGGCCACCGCCCCCGACAGACTGGCGGTGTTTTTGCGCCCGGACCATGCCGGGAGTGGGCGGATAGAACACCCGCGAGGGGAAGAAGCCCGCCGGCCCTCACGCCGGTTTTGAGCTCCCGGCGCCCGCGACGCGCGCGGGCATGGCCTCAAAAGCCAACGTGAGGAGCCTTCCCATGACGACCACCATCAACGGCCGTGGCGCGAGCGGCAATGCCTCGGCGTGCTGCCGACCACCGAAACCGGGCGAGGTGTTTCACTCGCTGCCAAGCAACGTGATCGAGTGGCCGAGCGCCGGCGAGCGGACCATGCGAGCGGTCGATCCTGACAAGGTCGGGCGCGGATACGCCGACCTCTACCGCCAGGCCGCGAGCCTCTACCATCAGCTCGAGGACGCCGGCCAGGCGACCGACGACGTGACGGGATGGTTCCTGGCGATCGAGACCGCTCTCGACAACCTGGCCGGCGCGTGCTGTCGCGGGGACGCGGCATGAGCGAAAATCAGAAGTTGGCGGCGCGCGCCGACGCGGCCCTCCGGCTGTCGGCGCTGGCGAGCGCGTTGATGCGCGACGCCTCGGCCCTGTTGCGCGTGGCCCGATGTCTCGCCGACGCGGAACAGCCGATCGCCAGAAGCACGCAAAGGCTGCGCCGCTACCTCGCGAGAACGCCGGCCGGCGCGGCCGAGGTCGCGGCCGTCCTGGATGCGGTCGAGGTCGACGACCCCGGAGCCGAAAGGCGCGGCCGGATGCGAGAGGGCGCGCAACTGCGAAGGGCCGAAACGGCAGCCTATTGGGAGGCGCAGGATGCCGGCAGGGTGGTGTCGCTCGATCTCTACCGGCACGATCATTGATCGCCGAGGTTGACGGGGGACGGCGACCCGGCGCCACAATGGAGGCCTTACTGATGGCAGGTGAGGCCTCTCCCTTCGGTGGCTCTCGTTGCCACCAATGAACGAGCTTGAAAGATGGAATGAGAAAGATGGAATCGGCGTCCTATGAAGAACGCAAGCTGGAAGCCTTGGCCGAGGAAGGCATGCGCCGGATCGTGAAGGGCGCCTCAGCGGTGCGAGACCAATTCATAAAAGCTGGACAGTCCGGGGGCAGTCGGCAACGTATTTACATTCTGCAAGCTATCGAGGACGGGCTCCGTGAGACGCTGGAAAGAATGGCGCGTTGGATGATCGACGCGAAACTCGCGGAACGCCAGGAAGCGCTCCAGACCATGCGGGTAGTGGCGCAGAGGCTAGCGAATCGATCGATCGACGCCTACGCGGCAACGCTCTTTGGCGGCCCGGCGAGTGACCCCGCGGCAATGAGCCGACGGCTGCAAGAGATGCCGCCGGTGTCGGCAAGACTGATGGAGATGATCGACTTGACCATCGATGACGTCGCCCATGTAATCCTCGGGCACGCCGGACATTCACCGGCGACGAGCGGACCTAGCGTGAACGCGACTGGCGAGCAATTGAGCATTCTCATGAACTCTCCTGGATCGAACGTTCAGCTAGGACGCGATAACCTCTCGCAGAACTCGGTGATCCAAGCGACCGTCGCGGCGGACCTCAGGACATTCGTTGCGAGCGTCGAAGAACAAGCCTCAAGACTGGGACTGGATGAGTCGCGCCACGCGGAACTCGTCGCCGAGCTTGAGACCATCAAGGCTCAATTGAATTCGCCCCGGCCGAAACCGGGCATCGTTTCCGCCTGCCTATCCACCGTGAAGAACATCCTAGAGGCTGCGACCGCGCAGTTGGTGGCGAACCCACTGGCACAGACTGCCCAAGAGGTCATGCGAGCGATCGGTTTCGGATGATCGGGAGATAGTCGATGACGACGAACGAACAAGAAGCCGGTCCCCAGAGGATCGTCGAACTGAAAGCTGCGAAGGCCTTGGAACGCGGCGACCGGGTCTATTTCGAGGTTGTCACAGGCGACGGCGCAGTCATTCCACTGACCATCGATGCGACGGACCTGGAGAAGGCCGTTGTCTTCCTGATCCAATGCGCCCAAGGCGCCGTTTCCGCACAAGCAAAAGCCGGGAGGGTGGTACGAAAGACGGGGGCGGCGCAGACCATCGCCCTCTCCAATGCGGACATTCAGGTCGGCATCGTGCCGAACAGCAACATGGGCGCCCTCTCCATCGATCTCATCGCCATGAGGCTTTCCGTCATGTGCCCGGCGCCTCAGCTCCGATCACTCGCGAAGGGGGCCGCTATGACGGCGGACAAGATCGAAGCACGAGGCGGGCAGCCGCAATGAAAGCTAAACCTCGAAACTACGTCGATGGCGGACTGGCTGGGCGCCTGAATCGGTAGGCGTCGCGCGCGCGCTTGACGATGACGGCGACATGCGCGTCACGTTCTGCAACCCTTTTTGCAACCCAACGTAACGGTACAGCATAGGAAGGGGAGGGACAGCGCGATACACCGGCGCCCCTAAGGCCTTACTGCGTAACATGAAGTAGCACGGGACATGACGGCTCAAGACGGCAACTCGCGAATTTCAAGACCGGTGCCTTCAACCGCTCGGCCACCCATCCGTCTGCAAGGCAACGTAGTTTGGGCCTGGGGGGTCTTGCAACCGGGCCGCGGGCCAATGCCTTGCCTTTCGATTGCCGGATGGACAATCGGTGGAGGGCTCGCCTTCATGGTTGGCGATGAATGAAGCCCCAATGGAATTCCCGGAAATTCGGGCCGCGCTCGGCCGAATGCCGCTCTTCGCCGGTTCGCCGCTTGGCCCGATCGCGGCGGAACGACTGGCCAGCGTCACGAACCGGGCGTTCCGGGTCACGATCGGCGAAGCGTCCTACGTCCTTCGCCTTGCCGGCGAGACCACGACGCATTTCATCGACCGGGCGGCGGAACTGGAGAATGCGCGCGCCGCCGCCGCCATCGGCCTAGCGCCGCCGATCCTGTTCGCCGATCCGGGCGAGGGGACTTTGCTTACGGCTTACATGGCCAACGCGGTCACGCTGGACCGCCATCAACTGGGCGAGCCGGAGACCCTACGCCAGGTGGGCGCGGCGTTGCGCCGGCTACATAAATCCGGCTTGCGCTTCAGGGGCGAGATGCACGTCTTCGCGACGCTCGATCGATACTGGGCGCTGGCGACGGCGAAGGGGGCCACCCCAGGGCCAGGTTTGGTCCAGGCGCGGTCCTTGGCGGAACCGCATCGGGAAGGGATTGCCGGCCTCGAGGCTGCGCTTGTCCCGAGCCATGTCGATCCAAGCCCAGGGAATCTGCTGTTGCACGCGACCGGCGTTGTCCTGGTCGATTGGGAGTTTTCGGCGATGGCGGCGCCGATCTGGGATCTCGCGATCCTGTCGATCGAGGCTTCGTTCGACGGCGATCAGGACGCGGCGATGTTGGCCGCGCATGATGGCGATGCAACGGACGAGCGGCTGGGCCGGCTCGCGAGGTTCAAGGCGTGCCTCGCGTTCATGACCGCGGCGTGGGGTCAAGCGCAGATCGCGCTCGGCGCCGGCGGCTTCGACTACGGATTGTTTGTCCAGGAAAGGACGGCATTGGCCATCAGGCTTCTGTCCTCCGCTCCGCGAACCGCTCCGGCCGGCACGCATCGAGACTGAACGGCGGGCCGTCCTCGCAGAATTGGGCGAGAACCTCGCCGATGCCGGAGGCGAATTTGTAGCCGCGGCCGGCGCAGCCGGCGGCGACGACGACCTGGGCGAAGTCAGGATGCCGGCCGAGGACGAATTGCCGATCGGGCGCATTCGTATAGCGGCAGGTGAAGGAGGCATAGGGCTTCGCCGGCAGGCTGGGCAGCCGATAGCGAACGTACTTGCGAAGGACGGCCAAATCCGCCTCGGTCACCGACTCGTTCAGGGTGTCTGGATGACCCGTGGCGCCGCCATGGTGCAGGGCGACCTTGTAGGTGCCACCGGCCTCGGGCAGGCCATAAAAACATTCCGCCTCGTCCGCGGGCGCGACGAAGATCGGCAGAGTCGGCGCGGCTGTCGCGTCGTAGATGGCCACGACCTGGCGCTCGACCGCCAGCGGCGCCGTGAACCGCAGGAAATCGGATGCCCAGGCTCCAAGCGCAAGGATCAGACGCCCGGCGCGATACCGCCCGGCCGGCGTCGCCACCCATACGCCGCTGTCATCGGCGCCCCAATCCGTGAGCGGCTCGCTCATCCGAATCTCGGCGTTCAAGGCGGCGGCGGCCCGCAGATGGGCGCGAAGGCACTGCTCCGGCTTCATGACGCCGGCATGGGGCTCGACGACCGCGATCTCGTCCTCGCCGATGACGAGACCGGGGAATCGCCGGCGCGCGGCGCTTGCCTGCAACACGTCGTGCGGAACAGCGGTCTCGCGAAAGCTCGCGATCGAGCCGGCGACGATCTCGTTGTCTGGAGGGGCCACATAGACGGCCCCGACTTCGTCGATGAGTGGGCTGCCCCATTGCGTTTCGAGCTCGCGCCAGAGCTTGTAGGACCTCAGCATCATCGGCGTGTAGGCGGGCGCCTCCGGGCTCGCCATGCGGATGACGCGACCGTGGCCATGATGCGAGCCGCGGCCATGCGGGGGCTCGAACCGGTCGAGGCCCAAGGCACGGTGACCGCGGCGAGCGCAGTGATAGAGCGCGGCGCTTCCCCACGCGCCGAGACCGGCGACGATGACGTCATAGCGCGGTGCCATGGCCTTATGACTCTTCTCAATCGCCGGCTTTCTGTCTATAGTGTTGGCTGTCTCAACGGGGTGCCCTGGTGGCTGAGAGGCATGCGGCGGTAAGACGCATGCCAACCCGAGGAACCTGATCCGGGTAATGCCGGCGGAGGGAAATGGGTCGACCGAAAATCTACCGAGCTATCTCGACCGCCTGCTTGGCGTTGACGATATCGTCCATCGCCCTGGCCGAAGAGCCGCCGGTGCTGACGGTCTACACCTACGATTCCTTTGTCGCCGAGTGGGGGCCGGGCCCCAAGATCAAGGAAGCCTTCGAAAGCGGTTGCGCCTGCCGCCTCGACTTCGTCGCGCTCGAGGACGGCGTGGCGCTGCTGACCAGGCTCAGGTTGGAAGGCGCCAACAGCAAGGCCGACATCGTGCTTGGCCTCGATACCAGCCTGACCGCCGAGGCCGCCGCCACGGGTTTGTTCGTGCCTCACGAAACGATATTGGACGATCTCGCGCTGCCGGTGGCTTGGAACGATCGCATCTTCGTGCCCTTCGACTACGGATATTTCGCGGTCGTCTACGACCGGACTGCCCTTCCGAATCCACCGGCAAGCCTCCGCGATCTGGTGGAAGGAGACCCGGCGCAAAAGCTTCTCATCGAAGACCCCCGCACCAGCACGCCGGGTCTCGGGCTTCTTCTGTGGATGCGAGCGGTCTACGGCGATGACGCGCCGGCCGCGTGGCGCAAGCTGAAGCGGCGCATCCTGACGGTGACGAAGGGTTGGAGCGAGGCCTACGGTTTGTTCACGGATGGCGAGGCGCCGATGGTGCTGAGCTACACGACCTCGCCGGCCTATCACGTCATCGCCGAGAACGAAACGCGCTACGCCGCGGCCTCCTTCGCCGAGGGCCACTACTTGCAAGTCGAAGTCGCGGGACGGCTGGCCGGTTCCGAACAGCCGGAATTGGCCGGACGCTTCCTCGCCTTCATGCTGTCGCCGGCGTTCCAGAGCGCGATCCCGACGACGAATTGGATGTTTCCCGCGATCGATCTGCCGGAGGGACTGCCGCCGGCATTCGCCGATTTGGTCGCTCCCGCCAAGGCGCTGCTGATCGAGCCTGGCAAGGTGGCCGCGAACCGAAAACGCTGGACCGACGAGTGGCTGGCCGCCATGAGCCAATGAGCCGGCTTCTGGCCGGTTCCCTGGCGCTGCTGCTGTTGGGGCTAGTCGTCGGCGGGGCCTTCGGCGCGCTGATCCTGGCGGCGCCGCGGCTGGAGGCCGGAGACCTCTTCACCGATCCCTATCTGCGCCACGTGGTCTTGTTTACGATTTTTCAGGCGCTTGCCTCGACAATCCTTAGCGTCGGGTTGGCGCTGCCGGTGGCGAGGGCTTTGGCGCGGCGCGAAACGATTCCAGGCCGCGCCGTTCTGCTGCGGCTGTTCAGCCTGCCGCTGGTCATGCCGACGCTGGCGGCCATCCTGGGAATCGTCGCCGTCTATGGCCACGCGGGGCTGCTCAATCAGGCCGCCACGGCGCTGGGGCTTGCCCCCGGCCAATATCTCTATGGCCTGTCCGGCATCCTCATCGCCCACGTGTTCTTCAATCTTCCCCTGGCGGTGCGGCTGCTGCTGCCGGCCTGGCGGGCGGTGCCCGGCGAATCCTGGCGCCTCGCAAGCCAGCTCGGCATGCGCTCGGGCGATGTCTGGCGAGTCATCGAGTGGCCGCTGATTCGTCAAATATTGCCTAGTGTTTCCGGTATTATCTTCATGCTTTGCTTCACGAGTTTCGCGGTCGTGCTGACGCTCGGCGGAGGCCCTGCGGCGACGACGCTGGAGGTGGCGATCTACCAGGCGCTCCGCCTGGAGTTCGACCTTGGGCGGGCGGTCGCGCTGTCCTTGGCGCAGATCGGTCTTTGCGCCGCGATCATAGGCGCTGTTCAGATGCTCGGCCGCGAGGTTCCGTTGACGCCGGCCCTGGGGCGCGTGTCCGACCGGCCCGATCTGGCGGGCGTGGCCGGCAGGGTATTCGACACGGCCGCGATCGCCGCGGCGATGACGTTCGTCGCCTTGCCGATGATCATGCTGCTGTCGGCCGGCCTCGACGGTCCGCTGGCCGCGGTTCTCGCCGACCCGCAACTGTGGCGTGCGATTTCGCGAAGCCTGACCGTCGCGGTTCTGGCCGCGGCACTTGCCTTGGCGTTAGGCGCCGCAATGCTGATTCTAGCGCGCGAGCTTCGCCTGCGGCGGGGCCGGCCGCGGGGCGCCGCCGCTATCGAGCTTGCGGGGTCATTGACCCTCGTTGTGCCGCCGCTGGTTCTGGGCGCCGGATTGTTCGTCTTGCTTTCGCCGGTCGCCGACATTTATGCGGTTGGCTTGGCCTTGGTGACGGTCGTCAACGCGGTCATGGGCCTGCCCTATGTGCTTCGGGTACTCGGGCCGGCGATGGATCGAACCGCGCGGCGGTACGACCGCCTGTGCGATGGGCTGGGTGTGCGCGGCTGGAACCGGCTGCGGTTGGTCGAGTGGCCGTCGGTGCGCCGGGAAGCCGGATTGGCGCTGGCCTTGGTGGCGGCCTTGTCGGTGGGCGATCTCGGCGCCATCGCGCTCTTCGGCACCCAGGACACCGAAACACTCGCCCTGCTGCTCTATCGCCGGATGGGCGCCTATCGGCTTGACGCGGCCGCAACCACGGCACTCGTGCTGCTGACCGTTTGCCTCGCGCTCTTCGCGGGGATCGAACGCGTGGTGGGGGGCCGTGCCGCAACTCGTTCTTGAAAGCGTCGAGTTCCGCTACGAGGACATGGTCATGTCCTTCGGCCTGCGCGTCGAGAGCGGCGAATGCCTGGCGATCGTGGGTCCGAGCGGCGGGGGCAAGAGCACGCTACTGGCGCTCATCGCCGGATTTGAGCGCCCATTGTCGGGCCGCGTGCTCATCGACGGCGCCGACGTCACCTTCCTGCCTCCGGCCGCGCGTCCGGTGAGCCTGCTGTTTCAGGAACACAATCTATTCGCTCACCTCACGGTCTTCGACAATGTGGCGATCGGCATCCATCCCGGATTGCGGCTAGACGACGAGAGCAGGGCGCGTGTGACGGGCGCCTTGAACGCCGTCGGCCTGGAGGGACTCGAACGGCGGCGGCCGGCGGAACTATCGGGCGGCCAGCGCCAGCGCGTGGCGTTGGCGCGCAGCCTGGTTCGCAGGCGGCCCTTGCTGCTGCTCGATGAACCCTTCGCCGCCCTTGGCCCGGCTCAGCGGCGCGAGATGATGACGCTTGTCGATGACTTGCGCGCAAGCCACCGGCTGACGGTGCTGTTCGTCACGCACCAGCCGGAGGATGCCTGGCACTGGGCACCCCGGACGGCGTTCGTACACGAGGGCCGGATTATCGCCGTCGACGGCACGCGCCGGCTGTTCGTCACCCGTACGGTTCCGGAGATCGACGCCTATCTCGGCTGGATGCGTTTCGGCGAGGCATAGAGGAAAGTTCCCAGCAACACCCAACGGCGCGCCGCCCAGGCCGCGGCGCCCGGCCGGGCCTCGAGCGGCGTGGTGTAGTGCCAGAGCGGCAGACTGTAGGCGGTGATGCCGCCCGCCGTCGCCACATCCACGATCCGGCTGAGATGGCCGCCGACGGCATGGACCAGAAATTGCCGCAAGACGCCGGGGCCGGCGAGGGAGAGATGCATGTCGATGTAGCCGTGCCGCGCCTGCGTCGATTCCGGATGGTGGTCATTGTGCGGCCCGGCGTAGTCGCCCGGCCCGTAGCAGAGGACCTGGACTCCCCATTGCGGCCGCAACTTCCGGCCTGCCAGCGCGGCGGCGAAGGCGGCGAAACTGGGCGATCGCATCATGGAAGCGAGGCCGATCTCCTCTGCCCGTTTATAGGCCGCCTCGCGGCGGCGTTCGAAATAGGCGGTCTTCACCCGCACCGTTTTCGGCAATTGCTCGCTGTAGTCCTTGGTCATGTTCCAAGTGGATTCAGGCGGGATCGGCTGTTCCAGCGGGCGGAGCGAGGCATGGAGCGCGCGATCGAGCAGGCGCACCGCTCCCTGCGATTGACGCCGGTCCACCAGACCGGTCTCGGCCAGGAACCGTCGTCGCGGCTCGGCCAGCACGCCACAGAGCGCCGACCGGCCGGCCAGAACCCGGCGCCCCGCGGCGGTCAGCATGTCCTCGAATTCGTCTGGGAAACGGTGCATTGTCGGGACCATAGCACCACCGCATGGTTCGAATTGAAAACTGAGATCCACTCGATGATCCCGCCCGATCTCGCAATGTTGGCGGCGCGGATACCGGATGGCGCCAAGCTGGTCGTGCCTCCCGACTATTCCGGCGTTGCCGTCGCGGCCACGCTCGCGCTCATTGCCCGCGGCGTCCGGGCTTTGCATCTCGTCTGCGCGCCCACGAGCGGCCTCCAGGCCGACCTGCTGATCGGGGCGGGGGCAGTCCATACCATCGAGACCTCGGCCGTATCGCTGGGCGAGTTCGGCGCCGCGCCGCGATTCGTGGAAGCGGTGCGGGCCGGCGCGCTTCGCGTACTCGATGCCACCTGTCCGGCCATCCACGCCGGCCTTCAGGCCGCCCAGAAGGGGCTCCCCTTCATGCCGTTGACCGGCCTCCTCGAAAGCGATCTCCTGACGGTAAGGCCGGATTGGCGCGTCATCGAGAATCCGTTCCCGCCGCATGAGCGCCTGGTTGCCTTGCCCGCAATTCGCCCCGACGTGGCCCTCTTCCATGCGCCGCTGGCCGACCGCCACGGCAATGTGTGGATCGGCCGGCGCCGCGAGCTCGTGACCATGGCGCAGGCCTCGCGCCATACCTTTGTGACCGTCGAGGCCATCGGCGAGGATGACCTGCTGGCCAACGAACGGACCGCGGCCGGAACGATCTCGTCGCTTTACGTCGACGCCATCGCGCCGGTTCCAAACGGCGCCTGGCCGATCGGACTGTGGGATCACTCGCCGCCCGACACCCAGGCGCTCTCGAACTACGCTTCGGCGGCGCGGACGGCGGACGGTTTCACGCGCATCCTTGCCGATTGGTCGCGAAGGGGAACCGCGACTTGATCGATATGCGTCTCGCGGAACTGTTGACGGCCACGGCGGCAATTCTGCTCGAGGACTGCCGCCATGTGGCGGTGGGCGCGCGTTCGCCCATTCCGGCCGGGGCCGCCCTGCTGGCGCGGGCACTGTCGGGCGGATCCATGCGCGTGAGCCTTCTCGGTTCGCTGCGCGACACGATGTTCGCCAATGGCGGTGTCGAGTTGTTCGATTGCGCGGCGCAGGGGCGCATCGACGCCTTCTTTCTCGGCGGCGGCGAGATCGACGGGCAGGGCAACGTCAATCTGCTTGGAACCGGCGGCCATCCGGGGAAAACCGTGCGCTGGCCCGGCTGCTTCGGATCGACCTATCTTTATCATCACGTACCCCGGGTCATTCTCTTTCGCGAGGAACACGACCGGCGCATCTTCGTTCCTCGTGTCGAATTCGTGAGCGCCGCCGGACCGGACGGCATGGACAAGACCAGGCGCGGCGGGCCGTCGGCGTTGTTGACCGGAATGGCGCTCTTCTCGTTCAATCGCGAACGCCGCCGTTTTTCCTTGGCTAGCGTTCATGAAGGCCACGGCGAGAAGGAGGTCGCCGCCGCGACCGGCTTCGACTACGACATTCCGGCCAGCGTGCCGACCACACCGGCGCCGGACACGGCGATCATCGATCTGCTGCGCGGCAAGGTTCGCGACGAGCTTCGAGCGTTGTATCCTCGGTTTACCGAGAAGTTGGAGGGTTGCGGCAATGCATAGAGGGATGATCTTGGCGGCGGTCCTGCTGGCGGGTTGCGCGTATTCCTATGAGCCGGTCGTCGACATGCAGGGTGTGGACCAAGCGAAATACGACCGGGACTTGGCGGAATGCCGCGGTTACGCGGACCAGGTCAGTCCGGTCGAGGAGGCGGCCGGCGCCGGCCTGCTCAGCGCGGCGATTGGCGCGGCCCTTGGCGCCGTGGTTGGCGCTGTTTCGGGAGGCGTCAGCGCGGGTGGCGGCGCGGCGGCCGGTGCCGCGGTCGGCGGGACGGCCGGTGTCGTCACCGGCGGCGTGGGCGCGGGCCAGAGCCAGGTGGACATCATCAAGAAATGCCTTTCCGGCCGGGGGTATCGATTGCTTCGCTAGCGTCACCTGGCCCATCATTCGACGCCCTTGCAATGCCTCTTTGCCGGACCTTCCGGCTATGGCAGAAGTGCGGTCGTGGCAACTATCGATTCGACGGTAACGAGCGCAAGCGGGCGGGGTGCCGTCCTGACGGTGCGCGCGGTCGCGGCGGGGGCGCTTCTGGTCTTCATGCTCCAGGGCGCGGCGGCGGCCGAGGATTTCGGCGTCTGGCTCAACGGCCTGAGATCGGAAGCGCTGGGGCGCGGCATCCGCGCCGCCACGCTCGACGAGGCGTTGAAGGGTTTGCAGCCGATTCCGCGCGTCATCGAGCTCGACCGCTCGCAGCCGGAATTTACCATGACCTACCAGCAATATCTCGATCGGGTCATTCCCCAGCAGCGCATCGATCGTGCCCGGCAGGAACTTGCCGCCAACCGCGAATTGCTGAAGCGCGTGTCGCAACGATTCGGCATCCCCGCCAATTTCATCGTCGCCTTGTGGGGCGTCGAATCGAATTTCGGCACTCGCATGGGCGATTTTTCGGTGGTCGCGTCGTTGGCGACGCTCGCCCATGACGGGCGCCGCGGCGCGTTCTTCCGCAAGGAACTCCTGGACGCCCTCCACATCCTCGACGAGCGCCACATAGCGCCTTCCTTGATGCTGGGGTCGTGGGCCGGCGCCATGGGACAGAACCAGTTCATGCCGTCGAGCTTCCGCGCCTTCGCGGTCGATTTCGACGGCGACGGACGGCGCGATATCTGGACCGACCGGGCCGACGTGTTTGCGTCGATCGCCAACTATCTTGCCAAGAGCGGCTGGCGCGCCGACATCGGCTGGGGCCGTTCCGTCCGCCTGCCGGCAGGGTTTGACAAGAACCTTGCCAATGGCGAGCGCCGCATGAAGTTGTCCGAGTGGAACAATCTTGGCGTCCGCGCCTCGACCGGCGAGACCTTGCCGGCCGACGACATCAGGGCCGCAATGGTGATGCCGGATGAAACCGGTGGACCGGCCTTCCTCGTCTATTCGAACTACGACGTGATCTTGAAGTGGAACCGGTCGACCTATTTCGCCACCGCCGTAGGCTTGCTGGCGGATCAGATAGGTGGTTAGCGCCGTGCCGTCCTTCGCAGTGAGCCGATTGCTTTGGGCTGCGGTCGCCGGATTCATGGTGCTGGCCATGGCCGGCTGCTCCGAGACGAAGTTCGCGGTGAGTACGGCGAAGTCCGTCGGCGACACCGGCGGCATCGGCCAATACAAGGTTGGCGATCCTTACCGTATCAACGGCATCTGGTACTATCCGACCGCCGACGATAACTACGACCGTACCGGGATCGCCTCCTGGTACGGCGAAGCGTTCGAAGGCAAGACCACGGCCAATGGCGAGGTGTTCCGGCTAAACCGCCTCACGGCCGCGCATCCGACCCTGCCGCTCCCCAGCATGGTGCGGGTCACCAATCTCGAAAACGGGCGGGCGCTGGCCTTGCGCGTGAACGACCGCGGGCCGTTCGCGTCCGGGCGCGTCATCGACGTATCCCGGCGCGCGGCGCAGTTGCTTGGTTTCGAGCGCCAGGGGACCGCCCGAGTCCGCGTGCAAGTCATGGCCGACGAGAGCCGGGCCTTGGCGGCCGCGGCGCAAGGGCAGGATCGGCAGCTTGCAGCCGCGGGCGCAGGCACGGCGCCGGAGGCCGCGCCGCGCACGACCGTCACCGCCGTGGCGCTCGACGATTCGAGCGCGGGCCTGGCGGCCGGTACGACGGCGGCGACCGGATCGAGGACGACGGCGATCGTCGTCCCCGAACCCGACGGCCGGGTCGTCCAGCTTCCCGTGAAGGCAACCAACCTCTACATTCAGGCTGGCGCCTTCGCCGAGCGCGTCAATGCGGCGCGGCTGCAGGCCAAGCTGAAGCCGTTCGGGCGAACCGGACTGTCGCCGGTCTACGTTGACGGCCAGCAATTCTACCGCGTGCGGCTGGGGCCGATCCCGACGCTTGCGGATGCGGACCGTGTGCTTGCCAAGGTCATCGGCGCCGGCGTCGACCAGGCGCGAATCGTCGTCGACTAAGAGGAGGAACGATATTCCATGGCCAGCAGCCGCGTTCTAGTCGCCCTGTCTTTCCTTGCCATCGCCCTCGTCGGCATGGAAGCGCACGGAGCGCCGTTCGAGACATCGGCGAAGCAAGCCATCGTGGTCGATTTCCAGACCGGCTCGGTGATCCTCGAAAAGAATTCGGACGAGAGCGTTCACCCGGCGTCGATGAGCAAGCTCATGACGCTCTACATGCTGTTCGATCGGCTGAAATCGGGACGGATCAAGCTCGACGATGCATTGCCGGTTTCCGAGGCCGCATGGGCGCTCGACGAGGGCTCGACCATGTTTGTCGGCATCGGTTCGCAGATCAAGGTCGAGGATCTTATCCGCGGCATCGTCGTCCAGTCGGGAAACGACGCGTGCTTCGTGGTGGCGGAGGCCTTAAGCGGCAGCGAGGAGGCTTTCGCCGACGCCATGAACGAGAAGGCGGCGGAGATCGGGTTGACCTCAAGCCACTTCGTCAACTCGCACGGCCTCGAGCATCCGGACCACCGCATGACCGTGCGCGATCTGGCGACACTCGCCCGGCGCTTGATCGTCGATTTCCCGGAATACTACCCATACTTCTCCGAGAAGATTTTCGTATTCAACAACATCAGCCAAGGCAACCGTAACCCGTTGCTCTATGGCGATACCGGAGCGGATGGATTGAAGACGGGGCATCTGTCGGTTTCCGGATATGGCATCGCCGCATCGGCGGTACGCCAGGAACGGCGCATCGTCATGGTGCTGCACGGCTTCGAAAACATGCAAGACCGGGCGGAAGAAAGCCGGCGCGTGCTGGACTGGGCATTTCGCGAGACCGAGAACGTCGTCCTGGCCAAGGCGGGCCAGATGCTCGAGACGGCGCCGGTCTGGCTTGGCGCCGTGCCCGAGGTGCCGTTGGTGCTGGCCTCGGATTTGCTGGTGACGTTGCCACGCGGCGTTCGTGACAAGATCGAGGCCAAGGCCGTGTTCGATGGCCCGGTGCCGGCGCCGATCGCCGAAGGCCAGCCGATCGGCAAGCTGGTGGTCCGGGCCGGCGACCAGCCGCCCTTCGAAGCGCCCCTTCACGCCGGCGTCGCGGTCAAGGAGGTCGGCCCGATCGGACGACTGTTCGCGGCGTTGCGCCATTTGCAGGGCGGCGGCAACTGAGCGTGTCCGCCCATGCCGGCGGTCGCTTCATCACCTTCGAAGGCGGGGAAGGGGCGGGTAAATCCACTCACGCGCGGCTTCTCGCCGAGGGGTTGCGCGCGCAAGGCATCGAGGTGGTGGTCACGCGCGAGCCCGGCGGGGCGCCCGGCGCGGAACAGATTCGCCGGCTTCTTGTCGATGGCGCGGTATCCCGTTGGGATCCGTTGAGCGAGGCCCTGCTCCATTGCGCCGCGCGGCGCGACCACGTGGTGACGACGGTGCGTCCGGCGCTGGCGGCCGGCCACTGGGTCATCAGCGATCGGTTCGCGGATTCGACGCTCGCCTATCAAGGTTATGGCATGGGCCTGGATCGCGAGTGGCTCGGCGAGCTTGGCCGGCGCGTGGTCGGCGAGACTGTCCCAAACCTGACGGTCATGCTCGATCTGCCGGTGGAGATCGGTCTGGCTCGGGCAAGGGAACGGCGCCAACCATCGGCCGAGGACCGCTACGAACGGATGGACGTGGATTTTCACCGCCGCCTGCGCGACGGATACCTGTCGATCGCAAGGGGAGACCCCGAACGATGCGCCATCGTCGATGCCGGCGCCGGCATCGACATCATTCGGGCGAAGATTCGCGGCGTCGTCTCGGAGCGCCTCGGCGTGAAATTTCCATGACCGATAAGGATACGGCCGACACGATCCCGACGCCCCGCGCCAACCCGTTTCTATTGGGACATGAAGAAGCGGAGCGCCAGTTCGCCCTCGCCTGGAAATCCGGACGCATGCCGCACGCCTGGCTCATCGCCGGATCGCAAGGTATCGGCAAGGCGACCCTGGCCTTTCGGTTCGCGCGATTCGTCCTCGCCGGGGGCGATGAAGGCCTCGCGGCGGATGCCAATAGCGGTGTCTTTCGGCGCGTCGCCGCCGGTTCGCACCCGGACTTGATCACGCTCGAACCAAGTTACGACGAAAAGAACAAGCGCCAGCGCAAGGAGATCCGCGTCGACGAAGTGCGCGCGGCCGGAAGCACCCTTCGCCTGACTCCGGCCGAGGGCGGCTGGCGCGTCATCGTCGTCGATAGCGCCGATCTACTGAACAACAACTCCGCCAACGCCTTGCTCAAGATTCTCGAAGAGCCGCCGGCCCGAGCCCTGCTTCTCCTGGTCAGCCATGCGCCCGGCCGGCTTCATGCGACGATCCGGTCGCGCTGCCGCCGCCTGTCCTTGCGGCCGTTGCCCGATGCAACCGTCGCGGCGCTGCTGCACCGGTATGTTCCGGATCTCGGAAAGGACGACAGCGCCCTGCTCGTGCGCCTGGGCGAGGGCAGTATCGGCCGCGCCATCGAGCTGGCGGGCGAGGATGGCGCCGGTCTCTATCGCCGGGTACTGGCTCTGTTGCTGGCGCTGCCGCGGCCCGACGGCGCCGAACTTCATGCGCTGGGTGAAAGCTTCGACTCGAGGCGGGCAGGCGGCGACGCGTCCTTCCGGGCCGCGAGCGGTTTTCTCACCTGGTGGTTGGCCGGCCTCGTGCGCGCCGGTGCGACCGGCACGATCCCGCCGGGCCTGCCGGCCGAGGAGGTCGAATGCCTGTCGCGGCTGCTCGTCTCGCGCGGTCTTGATCATTGGCTGGGGCTATGGGAAAAGATCGGCCGCCTGATCGTCAGGTGCCACAGCGTCAATCTCGATCGCAAGCAAGTCTGGGTCTCGGCCTTTCTCGACCTCGCCGCGCATGCGCGATGAAGGAGTCCGGCATGCCGCAGCCTCGGACATACTATGTCACCACGCCGATCTACTATGTGAATGACGCGCCGCATATCGGGCACGCCTACACGA
>VFKA01000003.1 GCA_009885795.1 Rhodospirillales bacterium
AGTATGATGTCGATCAACTCGTCCTTGGAAAACCGGGACAGCGCCTCGCGATTCATCCCCAGCTTGAATCACGTGGCGATTCTCACGTCAACCGGGTTGAGCAATTACGTTATTTTTTGCGCCGCAGCGAGCTTGTCGAGGCGCGTATGGAGCCTGTCGCCCGGCCCGAAGCTTGAATCAAGAACGTGAGTGGCTCTTTCCAGTGTTTTCCGCGCCATGGCGCCTGCGGCGTCCGGCGCATCGATGGCGAGTGCCTTGCGAGCTTGCACGAAAACATCGGCGACGAGGTCTGGGGTGTAGGCTGGAGCTTCGGTCTTGGGCGCGTCCGGCCAAGATTTGCGAATTACTGCGTGTTGCGAGAGATCTCCTTCGTAGTTTGTCGGATCAAAGTTCCGAACGAGGTACATTAGCAGGAGAACTCCTCCGTGGCAGCCAGCGCAGATACCGGCCGACCAGCGCTCCAATTCATGGCGGGGGCTTTTCCAATTATAGAGGATACGGAAGGCCATCTTCTGGCCACCGCAGTGCGGACATGTGAGTAGCAACGTGCCCATTCGCTCTCCATCGGATACGTACTTAGCGCATATGATGATTTCCGAACCAGCCGGTCAAGCAAGTACGCTAGTCGCCGCGTTTAGGCGTGGCGACCCTTCGGGGCCGGCGCCTCGACGAGCGCCGCCACCGCGTCACGATTTTCGAGATCGCGCATGACGGCATCGACATCGCTCGGCGCCGGGATCGGATCGCCGTGTTCGGCCATGACGTCGATATGGCCGGCCAGGGCCTCGCGCGCAAATTCGAGGGCTTCGGCGAGCGTGCGGCCGGCCATCGCCAGGCCAGGCAGATCGGGGAAGTTGACCCCGTAATCGGTGCCGCGCTCCTTGCGGATGAGCGCGATGTAAGTGGCCACAATCAGATATTCTCTCTCGTAGTCAAGGTTCATCGCTCGCCTCCACTACCTCGAAGCACTCTACACCAATTTGGAGGAATTTGAGGCGTTCAAGGCACGTGCCGCCAGGGCGTTCCAGTGCGCAGCCGCCACAAAATGCCGTTGATCGCCGCCCGCCGATCCAGCGGCGGCCGACCCCAATGCCCGTGCTCGGGCAGCAAGAGTACTGCCGACAGATGCCATTCCTGCTCGCTCAGGTTCCCTTGACTCAAGGCTGCCTCCTTCGAATCTACAGCCTTGAATTAATTCCCGAGTCATGGGCCCACTTTCTTGTCCACAAAGCCTAATATAGAGCGATTGTCGCTCCGAAATTCTTCGGCGCAACAGTTAGTTCTGGCGACATTCGCGTCCTATGCGTAACTGCTATGGATTCTGTGGGTACTCTCCATGGAGAAATAATATTAAAGATCCCATTGACCGAAGTCCTTATATAAGACGCATCCCAAAAGAGATCGCCAAGCAATTTCAGTACGGCTCCCAACGAGTGTCGAGTTCTCCCACTGGGCACGATGTGATCCAATCGGAGTCCTGTCAATTCAGGGCTGGTAGAACGGGCGCCCGCAACGATCACCAGTTTATCGCAATATTTCTTTGCCGCTTCTTTCAGACGGCTATCTAACTGCGCACGCATATCGTCATCTCTTTCATTCTGCGACTGACTCTCCCATCGAAGGAGCGCTTCGAAATAATCGCTGCCTGCGTGTGAACGTACGTCGAGGAGGTCCGTCGGATTCATGCTTAGTAGTACGGAGAATGCTGGCACGGTTAAATTTAGTGTTAGTTGTTGAACCTGTGATTCATCGTCATCACCGGTGGCAAATCCGGTTATGAGATTTTGACCGATAGCAGCGGCTAATCCATCAAACCTCGGAAAACTCGGGGAGCATCCGAACGCGTTCGCGTGATTACTATAATAACACATACATACCCAACGAAAAAACGTTTCCAGAGCGGTCGCGTTCATCTGCGGATCGTTTGAGGCAAAGCGTATAAGATCCCCAATGTCATCGATGCGGTCGCAACGAAATCCAATATCCGCTGCAACTGCATTCATAATTGCTCCGCGGCGGATTCCTTGGCCCGCGACAATGCACGTTCGTTCCAATGCAGCAGGAATGCATTCGGTTCGCCATTTTTTGGTGTCGTACCAAATCTTGTTCAATACGTCTTGGCTCAAGCCGGCCACTTCCATCGTGGTCGGGGGCATGTCAGGTGTCACCAGCAAGCGGTAGAGGTCATGCTGGAAGCCTAATCCCAAATCGCCGGGCCACACTTTATACTTGAAATCTACTGCTCGATCCGCTGCCACTTCTAGCGCCAAGGCAACTTCTTCAGCGGTGTCCTTGCGCACCCCCTGTATATCAGTCGTTTGTATTTCTTTCCGTGCGTTGAGAAATCCTATCTCCGTGCTCTGTCTGAAGGCTGGTATCACATGTCCTTTTTCGATGCAGGTGGCAAGGAATGAATGGCTACCCCCATCATTTAGGACATGTTTTGCAATCTGCTTGGAGATGAAAAAATAGATATCCGGAATAAGCAACTTTTCTCGGCAAAAAAGTACGCGATAAATCATGCTTTTGACAAAGCCAGCAGGGGTATTCGTTAGCGCTTCCATTTGACGGTCAGCGATTGATAGATAGGTCGGCGGAACAAGCATCGGGTTACCTTTGCTATGACCACGTGGCGGCGTCTACGTGCCTGCATAAATAGTTTACAATGAGCGTCTTTGTAGATGCTACGGGGAACCTTGTGCGATAATTCCTTGGGCGTACTCTCGCCGGACCACCATGGTGGCTTGGAGTTAAACTGTGCCACCGCCAAAACCGAAACTTCTGAGACAGAGGTGGCCTCGTTTGGTTGGACAGGGAATCCGATTTGATAGGTGGAGCCTTGCGATGACGGGTGAAGCGATACGGGAAATCCCCGTCCCTCACCCCTCGCCGATCTTGCGCCTCCAGGCGCGGGGCGAGGCGCCGGTCCAGCGCCGGAAGGCGCGGCTGAATGCGCTCAACTCCGAATAGCCCAGAAGGAACGCGATCTCCGAGAACGGCAAGTGCCGCTGTTTCACGTAAAGGAGCGCCAGGTCCTGGCGCGTACCCTCGACGAGGTCCTTGTAGGCGAGGCCGTCGCGGGCCAGCTGGCGCTGAACGGTGTTGGGCGAGAGGCGGACGGCCTCGGCCACCTCGTCGAGCGCCGGATAGCCTTGCGCGAGGCGCGTGCGGATCGCGTGTCGCAGGCGCTCGCTCAAGCCGTCGCGCCCGCGCGGACGATGCCCTAGATTCTCGAGGCAGGTCTCCATCATGGCGAAAAGCCGCGGATCGCGTCCCGGCATCGCGCGGGCCAGGATCTCGGGCCTGAACAGCAGCGCGTTCGTCCCTTGCGCGAAATAGACCGGCGCCGAGAACGCAGCTTCATGCTCCTTGTGGTCCGGCGGTTTCGGGTGCTCGAAATGCACTTCCTCCGGCGACCAGCCGGCGCCGCAAGCCTCGCGCATCACGTTCAGGAACATGCCAAGGGAGAGTTCGGCGTCCTGCCGGCGCTGGAGAATGCCGGGCGCGACGATCTGGTAGGCGAGCCTCGCCAAGCCATCCTCGCCTTGGCCCAGGCGCATGGAAGACGATTCCTGATGGTAGGGCAGCAATCGGACCAGCGCTTCGAGCGCCGAGCCCAAGGTGGGCGAGGAGAGCGCGGCGTAGCCCCATAGCCCGAGGTCGCGCGGCTGGAACTGGTTGCCGAACCAGAGCCCAAAGTTGTCGTGCCCGGTCTGGCGCGAGGCCTCCTCGAAGAGGTCGCAATAGGCGCCAAGCTCGATCCGCGACGTCGCCGTGCCGGCCATGTCGGGAGCGATCCCGGCGCGCCCAAATATGCGATCGACATCGCCGTTTAACTTATTGATAAAATTGGCAATACCCGTGGCAGCCGAGGCCAGGACCCCGGGCACGTCGCCACCGTTTGGCGCGCCTTGCCGCGCCGCCGCGATCCCCTCGTCAACCAAGGTTGCTGCCATCTCTCCCGGCGCTTTCCCTGCTCGGATAGTCGCATGGGCGCCCTCTACGGATCAATAAGGCGATGACCGGGGGTCAACAACCGGTCCTCCACGGTCAAGCCGGCGGGTGCGTTAGCCTTCAATCTGGGACAGTAGGTGGAAAAGGAACCCGAACGAGTGTCCGCCATGGCCGATCCCGTTACCGCGCCCCCGTCGCCGGAGCCAGAGGCGCCCTTAAGCCATTTCCGCGTCGCCCAGATGGTCGAGAAGGCGCGCTGGGCGGCCGGCGCCTATGCATCGTTCGGGCGCGAGGAGGTCTTGCTCATCGCCAAGGCGGCGGCCGAGGCCGGAGCGGCCGAGGCGCGGCGCTACGCGGAATGGGCGGTGAAGGAAACCGGGTTCGGCAACGCCGACCACAAGGAAATCAAGAACAAGCTGTTCAGCACCGGGCTCTACGAATTCTACAAGAACCACGACTTCACCAGCGTGCGCGTGGACGACGAGCGGCGCATGGTCGAAATCCCCCGGCCCGCCGGCGTGGTCTTCGCGCTCACCCCGTCCACCAATCCGGTCTGCTCGGTCTTCTACAAGATCCTGCTTTGCCTCTTCACCCGCAACGCCATCGTCATCAGCCCGCACCCCATGGCCAAGGCCTGCTGCGCCGACGCCGCGCGCGTCATGGCCAAGGCCGCCGAGGCGGCGGGCGCGCCCGATGGCATCGTCCAGGTGATCGACGAGCCTTCCATTCCCATCATCGACGCCATCATGAAGTCGGACCGCATCAACGTGATCCTGGCGACCGGCGGCTCGCCGATGGTCCGCGCCGCTTACAGTTCCGGCAATCCGGCCTTGGGCGTGGGACCCGGCAACTGCCCGGCCTATGTCGACGACACGGCCGACGTCGCCAAGGCGGCGAAGGACATCGCCGACAGCAAGGCCTTCGACAACAGCGTGCTCTGCACCAACGAATCCGCGATCGTCGTCCACGCGGACGTGGCCGAGCGGCTTGCTTCCGAGTTGAAGCGCCAGGGATGCCACATGCTCTCGCCCGAGGAGCGCGACAGGTTGGCCGGCATCCTGTTCCCGGGGAACCGGTTCAATATTTCGCTGCTCGGCCGTTCGGCCGAGACCGTCGCGGCGGCCGCGCAGTTTCGGGTGCCGCGCGGCACGCGCGTGCTGCTGGCTCCGTTGGAGCGGGTCGGCGACGACTATGCGCTGAGCCGGGAAAAGCTCTGCCCGGTACTGGGCTTCCACGTGGTCCCCAGCCGCGAGGCGGCGATGACCGCTTGCCGCGCCATGACCAGGCGCCAGGGCGCCGGCCATTCGGCGGCGATCCATGCCACCGACGCCTCGATCATCCTGCGCTTCGGCGCCGAGTTGAACGTGCTGCGGATCGCCGTCAATGCCGGCTGTTCGACCGGCGCCTCCGGCTTCGACACGCACCTGGCGCCGACCATGACCGTCGGCACCGGGTTCTTCGGCCGCTCCTCGGTCGGCGAGAACGTCGGCCCGCAACATTTGGTGCAATGGGTCAGGATCGCCGGCAACAAGGCGCCGGGCGTGGCCTTTCCGGATTTCGGCGCGGCGCGCTTGGCCGCCCCGCCTATCCGGCCGCGGCCGCCGCATGGCGACCTCGACTACTCCTTCGACTGGGCCGGCGGGCGGCCCTCGGATGGCGGCCCGGCGGCGCCCGCCGATGACGATTCCGAGGCTCTTGGCGGCGACGATGTCCGCGCCGAGATCCGCCGGCTCATCCTCGAGGAGTTGCGCGCCATCCAGAATCAAATGCCGCGCCGATAGTCGCCATGGCCACCATCCGCTCCTACATCTTCATCGATCAATTGCAGCCTAGGACCATGTGCTATCTCGGTACCTTCGCGCGCGGCTTCCTGCCGCGCTCCAACATGGCGGCGCTGGTGATCGAGGTGTCGCCCGGATTGGAGATCGAGAACATCGCCGATATCGCGGTGAAGAACGTCGACGTGAAGCCGGGCCTGCTCGTTGTCGAACGGCAATACGGCTATCTGGAGCTTCACTCGCATTCGACCTCCTCGGTGAAGGCGGCGGGCGAAGCGGTGCTGGATTATCTCGGCGCCAGCGAGGGCGACGCCATGAAACCCGAGGTGCTGGCGTCCAGGATCGTGAAGCGGGTCGACGACTATCACGCCTTCCTGATCAACCGGAACAAGTCCGGCTCGATGATCCTGGCGGGCGAATCGCTGTTCGTGCTCGAGATGCAGCCCGCGGCCTATGCCATCCTCGCCGCCAACGAGGCGGAGAAGTCGGCCGACATCAAGGTCGTCGACTACCGCATGATGGGTGCCACGGGCCGCGTCTATCTGTCGGGCGAGGAAAGCAGCGTGCGCGCCGCCGCGCATGCGGCCGAGCGATCCTTGAGCGCGAGGCATTGAGCATGGGCGAGCGCATGAGCCGGGACGAATTGCGCACCCTCGTCCGCGCCACCTTGCGCGAGGCGCTCGGTCAGGGCGCCGCCGAGGCACCCAAGCCAACCGCTCCGGCGAAGACGACCAGCTTCGCCGAACGGCTCAGGGCCGATAAACCCATCGACATCGCCATCGCCAACGACGGCGATCTCGCGCGTTTCGCCCGCGACGTGGCCGAGGCCGCGTCGGATGCCGATCTGAAGGCCGTCCTTCTCTCGGGCAAGGCGCGGTTTCAACTATCGGGCGCGAAGCCGGCGGCGGCGCCTTCTCCCCCGCGCTCCGGCGCCTTCCATTGGGACAAGGGCGTCTTGAGCGAGGCGAAGGTGACGGAGATCGCCAGGAAGCATGTGCGCATCGTGCTCGGGCCGGGCGCGGTGATGACGCCGCTCGCCCGGGACCGCGCGCGCGAAGTCAAAATCGAACTTGTGAGGCAGAAATCATGAAAACCGGAATTGTCGTGGGACAGGTCTGGGCGACCAAGCGGCTCGACGAATTGCCGGGCGGCGCCCTGCTGGAAATCGCCATGGAGACCGAGGAGGGCCTGGGCGAACGGGTGGTCGCCTTCGATTCCTTGGGCGCCGGCAATGGCGAGCGCGTGCTGGTGACCCAAGGCTCGGTCGCCAAGGGCTGGTTCAAGGATAGCAAGGCCGTCGTCGATGCCCTGGTCATCGGCATCCTCGACCAGCCGCGCACACCCGTGAAGCGCAAATCGTAACCCCATAACCAAGGAGGACACTATGTCTAACGCTATCGGATTCGTCGAAACCAAGGGCTACGTCGCGGCCTTCGCCGCCGCCGACGCCATGGTGAAGGCCGCCAACGTCACCATCATCGGCCGCGAACAGGTCGGCGCCGGCCTGGTGACGGTGTTGGTGCAGGGCGACGTGGGCGCGGTGAAGGCCGCGACCGAAGCGGGTTCCGAGGCGGCCAGCCAAGTCGGCACGGTCGTATCGGTGCACGTCATCCCCCGCCCGCACCCCGAGGTCGTTAAGCAGTTCGGCACCGGCAAGTAGCCCGGCGCCGCATCGGTTTCGGGCGAGGGCCGGTCCGTTGACCGAGCTCCGGGTCTATTTGCGGATCGACAGCCTGCGGCGGCAGTTCGCCGCCTATATGGGCTCGTCGACGCGCGGGCGGGGCTACGTGCCGCTCGAAGGCATGAACTCGCTCATCGTCGAGATCGCGCCGGCGCTGGCGATCCACCGCGTCATCGACCTGGCGCTGAAATCGGTCCCGAACGCCGAGCCCGGCATGCTCTACGTCGAGCGCCAGTTCGGCATTCTCGAACTCCATAGCATGGACCCGGGCGAACTCGACGCGGCCGGAGCCGCGATCCTCGAAGGTATCGGTGCCAAGTCCGGCGACCAGTTGAAGCCGCGCATCCTCTACGCCGACATGGTGGAAGCGGTCACCGACCAGCACGCCGTCATCCTCAACCGCAACCGCGAAGCCTCGATGATCCTGCCTGGCGAATCGTTGCTGCTGGTCGAGATGGTGCCGGCACTCTTCGCCGCCTTCGCCGCCAACGAGGCGGAAAAGGTGGCGCCCGACTTGACCCTGGTGGACTGCCAGATGATCGGCGCGTCGGGGCGCCTCTTCATGTCCGGCGCCGGCCCCAGCCTCGCCAAGGCAAAGAAGCGCATCGAGGCGCTCCTGCGCGACATCCCCGGCCGCGAATGATTCGGGGGGATTGAGCGGCGGCGCCAGCCGGTGTTAACTCTCGCCGGCACATCAAGGGGATTCTTCATGGCCGCAACGCTGCCGGCGCAGGCGCGAATCGTCATCATCGGCGGCGGCATCATCGGCTGCTCCACCGCCTATCACCTGGGGAGTCTCGGAGCCTCCGACGCCATCCTGCTCGAACAGCACCAGCTCACATCCGGCTCCACCTGGCACGCGGCCGGCGCCGTCGGCCAGCTTCGCTCCAACGCCAACATCACCCGCCTGCTCGGCCATTCGGTCGAGCTCTACCGGCGCCTGGAAAAGGACACCGGCCAGGCCACCGGCTGGCACCAGAGCGGCTCGCTGCGGCTCGCCTGCACGCAAGAGCGCCGGGCCGAGTTCGAGCGCGCGGTGACGACGGCGCATTCCTTCGGCCTCGAGATGCATATGCTGTCGCCGGCCGAGGCGCTGAAGCTGTTCCCGGTCATGGAGCACCGCGATCTCGTCTGCGCCGCCTTCCTGCCGAGCGACGGCGTCGCGAACCCAAGCGACATCACCCAGGCGCTGGCCAAGGGCGCGCGCCGGAACGGGGTGAAGATCTTCGAGCGCATCCGCGTGACCGCGATCGAGATGAAGGACGGCCGGCCCGCCGCCGTGGTCACCGACCGGGGCCGCATCCAATGCGAGATCGTGGTCAACTGCGCCGGCATCTGGTCGCGCGAGGTCGGGCGCATGGCCGGGGTCAATGTTCCCGTCCAGCCTTCCTATCACCAGTATCTCGTGACCGAGCGGATCGAGGGCCTGACCAAGGACACGCCCACCCTGCGCGACCCCGATCACCTGACCTATTTCAAGGAGGAGGTCGGCGGCCTGGCCATGGGCGGCTACGAGCCCAATCCCATCGCTTACGAGCACGATCCGATTCCGGCCGGCCACGAGTTTCGCCTGATGACGGAGAACACCGACCATTTCGCGCCGCTCTTGGAGGCCGCGGCGATGCGCGTGCCGGCCCTGAACCGCGTTGGAATAAAATCATGGTTCAACGGCATCGAATCCTTCACCGAGGACGGCATGTTCATCCTCGGCGAGGCGCCCGAGGCGCGGGGCTTCTTCGTCGGCTGCGGCTTCAACGCCTTCGGCATCGCCTCGGCCGGCGGCGCCGGCAAGGCGCTGGCCGAATGGATCCTGGGCGGCGAGCAGCCCTTCGATCTCTGGGCGGCCGACATAAGGCGCTTTGGTGCCTATCACCGCTCCGACGCGCAGGTACGCACCCGTTCGCTCGAAGGCCAGGGCCACCACTACGCCATGGCCTGGCCGGGCGAGGAAATGCAGGCCGCCCGCCCGCTCAGGCGCAGCGTCGTCTATGACCGGCTGAAGGCCGCCGGCGCCGTGTTCGGCGCGAAGTTCGGCTGGGAGCGGCCGAACTGGTTCGCGACCGGAGGCCAGGAGCCGCGCGAAATCTACACCTTCGGCCGGCCCAACTGGCACGGCCCCGTGGGCGCCGAGCATCGCGCGGCCCGCGAGAACGTGGCGCTCTTCGACGAAAGCTCGTTCGCCAAGCTGCTGCTGGTGGGCGCCGATGCCGAGCGCTGCCTGCGGCGCCTGTGCGCCGGCGATCTATCGAAGCCGGTAGGACGCACGACCTACACCCAGATGCTGAACGCCAAGGGCGGGATCGAGGCGGATGTGACCGTGACGCGCCTCGCCGAGGATCGGTTCTACATCGTCACCGGCACCGGCTTCGCGACGCACGACTTCGCTCATGTCCGGCACAATCTGTTGCCGGGCGCGCATGCCAATCTCATCGACGTGACTTCGGCCTTCGGCACGCTTGGCCTCATGGGCCCCAACGCGCGAAAGGTCTTGGGCGAAGTGGCGGAAGGCGACCTCTCCAACGAGGGCTTCCCTTTCGGCACCGGGCGCGAGCTGATGGTCGCGGGGGCGCCGGTCATCGCGGTCCGTATCACCTTCGTCGGCGAACTCGGCTGGGAACTGCATGTGCCCTCGGAATACATGCTCACCGTGTTCGACGCCTTGCGGGAAGCCGGCAAGCCTTTCCAGATGGCGAACGCCGGGTACCGCGCGATCGACTCGCTGCGGCTCGAAAAAGGCTACCGGGTGTGGGCCGGCGACATCGGCCCCGATTACACGCCCTTGGAAGCAGGCCTCGGCTTTGCCGTGGCGATGAAGAGCAACGAGGACTTCATCGGCCGCGCCGCGCTCGAGCGCCAGCGCGAAGGTAAGCTCACCAAGCGGCTCGCGACTTTCGCGGTCCGCGATCCGGACGTCGTGCTGCATGGGCGCGAGACCATCTTCCGCGATGGCATCCGGGTGGGGTGGACGACCAGCGCCGGCCACGGCCACACGGTAGGCGCCGGCATCGCGCTCGGTTATGTGCGGAACGAGGACGGCGTGGACAAGGACTACCTGCTCGGCGGCGCGTACGAGCTCGAGGTGCGCGCGAGGCGCGTGCCGGCGACGATCCACCTTGAACCGCTCCATGATCCGACCAACGCGCGAATCAAGGGTTAGAGCATGATCGAGAAAAACTGGAGCGAGGCGCGGATCGGCGACTACGTGCTGGCACTGCCGATTTGGAAGAGCAAGCCGGCGCTGGAGCGCATGGTCGGCGGGCTCTGCAACATGAATTTCAAGGTGACCGACAAAGGCGGCGCCTACGTCGCCCGCATCGGCTTCGACATCCCGGTCCATGGCATCTATCAATCGTCGGTCGGCGCCACCATGCAGGCGGCCTCCGCGCTCGGCGTGACGCCCGAAATCGTCCACGCCGAACCGTCGCTGTTGATCGGCCGCTTCGCCCCCGGCGGCGCGTTGGGCCCGGACGACATCGCCGACCCGCGGACCCTGAATAAAGTCGTCGCCTTGATCAAGCGCCTGCATGAAGGGTCGGCCAGGCTCCATGGCGCGGTCAGCTATTTCTGGCCCTTTCAGGTCGTCCGGCGCTACTGCGAGATCGGGCGCGAGAAGCGATCGCGGCTCATCGACCGCCTGCCCGAGTTGGAGCGGGTCGCCAATCTGCTCGAGCGCGACGTGGCCCCGTTCACCCCGGTGTTCACCCACAACGACCTGCTGCCGCAAAACTTCGTGTTCGACGGCAAGGGCGGCGTGCTGGTCGTCGACTGGGATTATGGCGGCTTCGGCCATCCCGATTTCGATCTCGCCGCCGTCGCGGTCAACGCCGACGCGTCCGCCGAGTACGAGGCGCGCATTGTCGACCTCTATTACGGCGACCGCACGCCGGCGAATTGGCGCCGCTTCTCGATCTTCAAGGTCATCGTGACCTTGCGCGAATACCTCTGGGGCATGGTGCAGGAGGCGACGTCCGAACTGTCGCCCGAGCTGGTCGCGGCCAGCATGTCGCACCACTACGCCGACCAGAAGGCCGGCTACGAGGGCTATACCGACATGAACGAAGCGCGCTTCAACAAGCAGTGGGAGCTTTTTCGCAGGGAGTTCGGCGGATAGGACTTGTGAGCGGCAGCTGCCGTCTCGAAGGGTGAGGTCAAGAAAATGACCCCACCTGCTTCTTTCACCCGGCGACGCTTCAAGCCGCGCTCTTGCGCGACGGACGAATCAAGGTCTCGGCCGATATGCCGAGCCGTTCATGGAGGCGGCGAATCATGCCGATCGATAGCCCGCGCTTGCGGTTCAACACCTCGGCGACGCGCGTGCGCGTGCCGATGATCGGCTCCAAGTCGCGCCGGGTCAGCCCCTGTTGTTCCATCCGGAACTTGATCGCCTCCACGGCGTCGGGTGGGTCCATCGGATGGTGCAGAGCCTCGTAGGCGTCGATCAAGGTCGCCAGCACATCCAACCGGTCGCCCCTGGGCGTTCCGGTCTTGGCGCCCCATAAGCCCCTCGCCTCCGCGAGCGCGGCTTGGTAGTCCGCCTCGGTCCGGATGGGCCTTACGTCACTCGCCATGCTCGATCTCCCTTGCGTCAATGCGGTCGTAGTCCTTGTGCGTGCCGAGCCACTTAATCCAGACGATGCCCTTCTCGAAATCCACGGCGGCGACCAAGCGGTAATCGTTGCCCTTGATGTTGAAGACAATCCGCTCGGCCGTCACGATGCTCGCCGAAGCGTAGCGGCGCTTCACGTCAGCCGAATACCTCCAGTGTGCCCTGCGCACTTCGTCGAACCACGCATCGAGAGCCGCCTTCAGTGCCGGCTGATCCTTGTGACCGGCGCGGGCCGCGACGAACTCCCTCAACGTGCGCCGGGCGATGACCCGCATGACGCACCTTATCATGCGCCCAAAACGGGTGCAAATGGACGAGGCTCCAAATGGCGTTACGGTGCCCCGCCCATCCATATGACGGCGTCTACGATTTGCGGCTTGCCACTCGAATTTCGACCACCGGAACCCGCGATGGGCGGAGTTTACGCCCCGTAAACATTTTCGTTGTTTACGCGGCGTAAACAGTCTATATCCGTGCCTATGAGGATCGTGGCCCGCGGCACGTTGGCCAAGTTCTGGGCCTCGCACGCGGACGCCAAGGGACCGCTGGAGGCATGGTTCCACGTCTGCCGGAAAGCCGATTGGTCGGGGCCGCAAGACGTCAAGAACGCGTTCGGGACGCGGGTCCATTTCTTGCCGCGCAATCGGGCGATCTTCGATCTCGGCGGCAACAAGTTCCGGCTTGTGGTCGTGATTCTCTTTCGCCGCAAGGCGATCTACATCCGGTTCGTCGGCACTCATGCGCGGTACGACCGCATCGATGCCGGAACGATCTGAGAGTTGGCCGAAGGGAGAACAATCATGGACGCCATCCACCCCATCTACAATGCCAGGGACCACAAGGCCGCGCTGGCCAAGATCGATTCCTTGCTCGCTGCCAGGAAGCTGACCGAGGACCAGGACCGGCGTCTTGAGGTTCTGACCGTTCTCGTCAGCGACTACGAAGATCGCGCGTTCCCGATCGAGGAGCCGGACCCGATCAAGCTGCTTGAGGACCACATGCGAAATAGCGGGCGCAACCAGAAGGACCTTGGCGATTTGATCGGCCGGGCCCTGGCCTCGCTCATCCTGAGCCGACAGCGCGCCATGTCGCTCGATGTCATCCGCAAGATCGGCGCCGCCTGGGGCATCCCCGCAGACTTGCTGATCAAGCCCTATGACCTCGTGGCGAAGCGAGCCTAATACGAAGAATCATGGAAGCGAGATACGCGGTTCCAGACCTCATGATTCGACAAGTTCGAGCCATGAGGGCCTCGTCCTGAAGAATTGGGGTCGGAGTGGAATTCTTCCTCCGCATGGCGCCCTCACGCCGGCGGGATGAACGGTTGCGAGATCGCCTTGAACGCCGGCAGCGCCTCGAGCCGCGCCGCGTGCTCGCCGAGCGCCGGGAAATCCGCCATCGAGACCAGCCCCGGATGCGCCTCGGCGACGAAACGTAATGCCACGGCGACGGCGATATCGGCGTGACCGATGCGCTCGCCGAACCAATAGTCGCTTTTCTTGCCGACGCGGTCGGCTTCGAGAACGACCATCGCGTCGGTGATCTGCGTTTGGCACCGGTTGATCCAGGTCTCGGACACTTCCTTGTGCAGCCGCCTTTCATAGAAAAGGCTGACGGCCTTCTCGGCCATCCCCGTCGCCAAGGCCGCGACCTTCAGCGCCCGGTGCCGGGCCGGCTCGGCGGCCGGAAACATCGCGCGGCCGGCGGGCACGAGGCTGTCGAGGTAATCCAAAATGCTATGGCTCTCGATCAGCACCTCGCCGTCATCCAGCACCAGCGTCGGCACGCGCGTGAGTGGATTGTAGGGCCTGATCTTCTCCGCATCGGCGAACGTCGACCATGGCCGGTGCGTGAAAGGGAGGCCGTACAGCGTCAGCGCGATGCCGACGCGCCGCACGAAGGGGGAGTCATACTGGCCGATGAGGATCATGGGCAATTCTCCAGGATTGAGGGCACCCTACTCCACCTTCGCCTTGCCGCCGCTGCGCTGGTCGAGATACTCCTCGTTGCGCCGGCGTTTTTCGGCTTCCGCCTCGCCATAGAGGAATGGCAGGTACACATAGCGCTTGCCCTTCGCGATCGGCAGCGCCTCGTGCAACAGAGCGCATGAGAAAACCACCGCCCCGCCCGTGGGCGCGCGGTAGCTCCTGTCGCCGAATTCGGGGAAGCGTAAATCGCCACCCTCATACTCCTCGGCATTCAAATTGAGGGTCACGGCGAAGCGGCGATGCGACGTGGCGCGCGTCAAATTGTCGCGGTGCGGCCGGAAGTAACCGCCGGTTTCCGCATCGTAGCAGGCGACGATGTGCCGCTCCATCCGCGTCGCCTCGAAGTTGAACGCCCGCGCGATCTCCGGCACCAGGCGATTCTTGAGGCGGCGCATCGCCGAGTTGCGCAAATCCTCGTCCTCGATCTGGCAATCGCGCCGGCGCTTGAAGCTGTGGTCGATGATCCCGACCGTGACACCGGCCTGGTCACGCATGAATCCGGAATCGCCGCCGCCCCGCTGTTCGTAGTAGTCGATCAATCGGCGGCATAGGTCCGGCTCCAAGATGCGCTCCATCACCAGAACCGGCGCGAAGCCGATGCTGTCGTTGCTTCGCCTGGCGCGGTCGAGGTCTTTGATCTCCTCGGCGATGGTCTTGAAATACGGCCCAGACTCCGAGAAATCCATGATTCGCACGAAACGAAAGTTGCGGTCGGTAACGAAGATCCGCGGTTGGACGGTCCGGTCGCCCTCGGTGTCGCCGGTCAGTCCGTAGGCCCGGGCCACCTCGCGTTCGTAGTCCATGAAATACGTGACGCCGACAGGATCAGGCTGGAGCCCCAACGTCGCCACGTCCTCGGGCCGCGACACGACGAAGAACAGCCGCGCGAGTCCTTTCTCGATGACCGGCCGGAAGGCTGGCAGCTTGGCAACGAGACCGGCGGCCGCCGCCGACAAGGGCGAGCCCAGGAACACAAGGATGTTGCAGCGACCCCCCGCCGTGTTGAAGTGATAGGTCGGATTGCCGGGCGTCGGCAGGACGAAATCGGGGGCTCGGCGGCCCAGTGCCAAGAATTGTTCCATCGCGCCTTGAATGGTAAGAGCGGTTCACCCGCCATTAAAGGCGGACGCGCGGCGCCTGTCACGCGGGAAAAACCGGCTGCGACGCGGGTTTAAACCGGCACCGCCATGTCCTTGCCGGCCTTCGCGGTTTGCACTGCCTCGGGCATGTAGCGCCGGATGGTTTCCATCGACACGGCGACCTGGCGCGCCATGGCCAGCGCAAGCTCGTCGGATATGGTCATGCCGTGGCGCTCGAGTACCGATGACCCCGTCTTGAGATAGACCGGCGCGCAAATGCGGATCATCTCCGGCGCGTCATAGACGCGGATGAAGCCGCCGGTCGCCTGGGGATTGTCGATGTGGACGTGGAGCGGGATCTTCACCGCCGCCCGCATGGCCGCGAGGATCGAAAAATCGAGATCGCGCTGAGTGGCGATGGTGTCGGCGCCGAGACTCTCCAGCATGCGGAAGGTAACCGGATTGTTGTGGCCCATATGGGCCGACGCCATCAGCTTCACGTCCGGCGGAATGACGCCATCGGCCCGCATCTTGTGGGCAAGAATCAGCATGCCTTCATCGGAGATGAGCAGCCCGCGGCCGCCGAGGCGCACGATGCGCTTCACGTCCTCCATCGCGTGGACGATCTGGTCCATGCCGCGCGTGCGCAAGGCGCAGGCGTGGCCCCAGACCGAGTTCACCATCTTCTGCGCGCCGATGTCGTAGATGCCGCGGGGGCCCAGCGCGAAGAAGATCTCGATGTTGTGTTTGCGCCCGACGTCGAGATAAGCCTGATGTTCCTTATCGGAAAAGCGCATGATGCCCTGGGTCTGGTCGATACGATTGATCTTGACCCCGGCCTCCTCCTCGACGACGCGCACCAGCGTCGCCACGGCGTCGGCGGAGTTCACCGTCGGCACCTCGATGCGGAAATGCGCCCCGTCGGGAAACCGGGCCGGCGAGGTCGGGCGTTCCCATATGTCGCCCGCCGGATAGCCGTGCTTGGCGAGGAAGGCGCGGCTTTCGTGAAACGCGGAGGTCGGATTGGCGGTGTCCGGCATGGGAACGAGTCCTCTTCGGTGAAGGGTGGTCAGGGCTTGAGTTTGCGGCACGCGGCATCGAAGGCCGCGAAGCTGTCTTCAAGGTCGCGGTCGGTGTGCGCGAGAGAGATGAACCGCCGGTTCCCCGGCAGGACGAAGAAGCCCTGGCGCATCAGTTCCATGTCGAAGGCCAGAAGCTTCTTGCCGTCGGCGCGCTGGATATCGCGGTAATCGGTGGGCTCGCCGCTTGCCCCGAACAGCAGATGCCACAGCGGCCCCTGGCCGACGATCACGGCGTCGATGCCGTGGCGGGCGATAATACGCCTCAGACCTTGGCGCAACGCCTCTGCCTTGTCGAAGAGTTGGGCATAAGTTCCCGGCCGTTCCAGCTCCGTCAGCGTCGCGACCGCCGCCGCCATGCCGAGCGGGTTACCGTTCAACGTGCCGTTCTGGTAGACAAAGCCGGGCTGGCCCTTGTTGGTGGGATCGCAGAGATCCATGATGTCGGCCCGCCCGCCGATGCCGGCCACGGGCAGGCCGCCGCCGAGGATCTTGCCGAACGAGGCGAGATCCGGGGTGACGCCGAAATATTCCTGCGCGCCGCCCAGCGCCAGGCGCCAGCCGGTCACGATCTCGTCGAAGATGAGGACGCAGCCGAACTCGTCGGCGATCTTGCGCAGGCCCTCGAGGAACCCTGGCTTGGGCGAGATGATGCGCTGGATCGGCTCGACGATGATCGCGGCCAGCTCGCCGGCATTGTCGCGCGCCAATTGGCGGACACAGTCGAGGTCGTTGTAGCGCGCGATGAGGACGGTATCGCGCGCGCCCTGGGGAATACCCGCGGTGTCGGGAATGCCCACGGGAAAATTCGATTCGCGCTTCGGCGCGGTCGAAATCTGCGCGTAATCGTGATTCCCGTGATAAGCGCCCTCGAACTTGACGATCTTCTCGCGGCCGGTGAAGCCCCGCGCCAGGCGAATGGCGTGGAAAGTCGCCTCGGACCCGCTCACCGTGAAGCGCATCTTCTCGACGCATGGCACGTGACGCGCCACGATCTTCGCCAACTCCAGCGCCGGTTCGTTCAGATAAGCGAAGTAATGCGTGCCCTTGGCCACCTGCTCGATGATGGCGCGCCGGGCGCTTTCATGCGCGTGCCCCAACACCATGCTGCCGGAGCCCAAGCAATAGTCGACATACTCGTTGCCGCTCACGTCCCAGAAGCGCGCGCCGGCGGCGCGGGCGAAGACGAATTTGGCGTCTTCGGCGAACTGATTGCCGCCCAGCGCCCCGCCCGGCAACAAGGTCTTGGCGGCGGCGAAATCGGCCTGCTCGGTCTCGGTACAGCGCCCTTGCCGGCCGAGACGAGCGCGCGTGGCCGCCTCCGCCGAACCGATGGCGGCGCTCATGCGGCGGCTCCGCGCTCGATGGCCGCGCCGATCGCGTCCCAGGACCGGCGGATAAGGCGTTCCGTGACCTCGCGGGCGAGCCGGGCATTGCCTTGCGAAACGGCGGCAAGGATGTCCTTGCTGCCGGACAGCGACATGGTCACGAGTTCGGGGGCACTGGCATAGGCCAGATACCGGTAGCGCAACGCCTGCTTGCCGATGCCGTTCAACAGGCGCCGCAGCGTTTCGTTCTTCGCCGCATCGTGGATCACATCGGTGAAGTCGACATTGCCCTGGAAATAGGCGCGCACGTCGCCGCGCGCGTGGGCCGCCTCCATCTCCGCCAGGGCCTTCTCGAGCGCGGCCACGTGGGAAGGCGCGCGTGCCCGCGCCGCCTGTTCGGCCGCCAGGCCCTCGAGCGCCAGGCGGCAGGAATAGACCTCGTCGAGATCGGCCCTGCCGACCGGTGACGCCCATATCCCGCGCCGGGGATGGCGGATGACGAGCCCGTCCTGTTCGACAAGCCGCAGCGCTTCACGCACCGGCGATCGGCTGATTCCAAAGCGCTCGCCCACCTCTTCCTCGACCAGCCGGGCCTCGGGCGCGATCTCGCCGAAAATGATCTCCTGCTCCAGCACCCGAGCGAGTTCTTTCGCCAGGACGACAGGCATCCGGAAAGGTAGGCTTGTAGCTAGCATGTGAGTAGTGTATACAGTCTACAGTATACGTCAAGCGCAATCCGCTGGTCGCCAGACCGAAAAAGGGGAGAACAAGAAATGGCCGAGATTCAAAGCTTTTGGCAGAGCTATATCGATGGCAAATGGGTAGACGCCAAGAGCAGAAAGCGGCTCGCGATCTCGGATCCGGCGACCGGCAGGCAGGTAGCCGAAGTCGCCTTGGCGGGCGCCGAGGACGTGAATGCGGCCGTTGCCGCGGCCCGGCGCGCGGTGGCAAGCCGCGCGCTCTATGACATGAAGCCCGAGGCCCGGTGCCGGCTGCTCAACACGATCGCCGCCGCGATCCGCGGCATGGTCGACGAGATCGCCCCCGTGATGACGGCGGAGAACGGCAAGAACCTCGATTTCTCGCGCGACGAGGTCGAGAGCACCGCGCGCTATTTCGAGTACTACGCCGGGATGGCCGACAAGATGCATGGCCGCTCCATCCCGTTGGGCGGGGGCTATGTCGATTACACCCAGCTTGTTCCCTATGGCGTGTCGGCGCAAATCGTGCCGTGGAATTTCCCGCTCGAGATCGCCGCGCGCTCGCTGGCGCCGGCGCTCGGCGGCGCCAACGCCGTCGTCATCAAATCGCCGGAGCTGTCGCCGCTCTCGATCTGCTTCCTGGCGAAGGCGGCGGAGCGGGCCGGCCTACCCAAGGGCTATCTCAACATCGTCTGCGGCCTTGGCGAGGACGCCGGCGAGGCGCTGACCGGCCATCCGGGGGTCGATCACATCGTGTTCACCGGTTCGGTCGCGACGGGCATACGGATCCTGCGCAAGGCGGCCGAGCGTGCCGTGCCCTCGGTCATGGAGATGGGCGGCAAGTCGGCCGGCATCGTCTATGCCGACGCCGACCTGGACGCCACCGCCAAGAGCGCCGCCATCGCCATCTTCGCCCATGCGGGACAGGTCTGCTCGGCCGGTTCTCGGCTCATCGTGCATCGCGGCGTCCATGACGATCTTGTGGATCGCATCGCCAAGGTGGCCAAGGGATTCACGATGGGACCCGGCGTCGAGAATCATTTCCTCACCCCGGTGATCTCCGAAAAACAGCTCGAAAAGATCGAAGGCTATTGCCGGTCGGGCGTGCAGGCCGGGGCCAAGGCGGTGATCGGCGGCAAGCGGGCTAACCGGCCGGGCTGCTTCATGGAACCGACCATCTTCACCGGCGTCACGCCGGACATGCTCATCGCCAAGGAGGAGATCTTCGGGCCGGTGTTGGCGGTGATGCCCTTCGACGAGCCGGACGAGGCGCTGGCGATCGCCAACGGCACCGAATACGGCCTGGCCGCCGGTGTCTACACGCGCGACCTCGGCCGCGCGCATTGGACCGCCGACCGCCTCGAAGCCGGCATCGTGTTCGTGAACCAGTGGTTCGCCGGCGGCAACGAAGTCCCGTTCGGCGGCGTGAAGCGGTCCGGTTTCGGACGCGAGAAAGGCGTCGAGGCCATGGGCAATTACGTCCAGGTGCGCAACATCGCCATCCGGATCTGAACCGCGCCTCGGGTTCCCACGCCATGGCGCGCGATCCCAGCCACGACATCCTGTTCGAACCGGTGAAGATCGGGCCGGTGACTCTGCGCAACCGCTTCTACCAGGTACCGCATTGCAACGGCCTGGGCTCGGTCTTGCCGCGCGGCCACGCCGGCATGCGCGAGGTGAAGGCCGAGGGCGGCTGGGCCGCGGTGTGCACGGAAATCATGTCGATTCATCCGAGTTCCGATTCATGGCCCTTCGCGCAGGTCAAGCTTTGGGACGATCACGACGTGAAGTCGCTTTCGATCCTCACCGACGCCGTTCACCGTCACGGCTCGCTCGCCGGTGCCGAACTGGCCCATGGCGGTTTCGCGGTCGCCAACCGCTATACGCGCGAAGTGCCGTTGGCCCCCTCCCCCATCCCCAACCGGCGCGACCCCTGGCAGGCGCGCGCCATGGACCGCGCCGATATCCGCGACTATCGCGGCTGGCATCGCCGCGCGGCGCTCCAGGCCAAGAAGGCCGGCTTCGACATCATCTATGTCTATGCGGCGGACGATTTGGAGCTGCTGCAGTTTTTTCTGTCCCGACGGCGCAATCACCGGATCGACGAATACGGCGGCAGCCTCGAAAACCGCGTGCGGCTCTTGCGCGAAGTCATCGAGGACACCAAGGACGCCGTCGGCGAAAGCTGCGCCGTCGCCGTGCGATACTCCATCGACGAGTTCTCCGGGCCCGATGGAATCGTCAGCGCGGTGGAGGGCCGCGAGATCGTCGAGATGCTGGCGGAGCTGCCCGACCTCTGGGACATCAAGGTGAGCCCCTGGGCGGAGGATTCCTTAGGCGCGCGCTTTGGCGGCGAAGGCTTTCAGGAACCGCACAACGCCTTCGTCAAGAAACTGACGACGAAGCCCGTCGTCGGCGTCGGCCGCTTCACGTCGCCCGATACCATGGTGTCGCAGATCCGGCGCGGTATTCTCGACATCATCGGCGCCGCCCGGCCCTCGATCGCCGACCCGTTCCTGCCCAGGAAGATCGAGGAAGGCCGGCCCGAGGACATCCGCGAATGCATCGGCTGCAATATCTGCGTTTCCGGCTATACCTCCGGCGCCATCATCCGCTGCACCCAGAACCCGACCATGGGCGAGGAATGGCGGCGCGGCTGGCATCCGGAATACGTTCCGGCCAAGGGCTCCGATGCGGACGTGCTGGTCGTGGGAGCCGGCCCGGCTGGGCTCGAATGCGCCCTCACGCTGGGAAAACGCGGCTACCGGGTGCGGCTGGCCGAGGCCGGCCGAGAGCTCGGCGGACGGGCGGCGCGCGAGAGCATGCTTCCGGGCCTCGCCGCCACGGCGCGGGTGCGGGACTATCGTTTGCACCAGCTTGGGAAGCTGGCGCATGTCGAAATTTTCCGGGAAAGCCGGATGGCGGCGACGGACATCCTCGATCTGGCGCCCGGACACGTCGTGTTGGCCACCGGATCGTTTTGGCGACGTGATGGATTCGGGCGGAACAATCATAAGGCCATCGCCGGCAGCGACCGCGCGCATGTGCTCACACCCGACGACATCATGGCCAGGCGCCTTCCGCCGGGTCCCGTCGTCGTCTTCGACGATGACGACTACTACATGGGCGGCGTCATCGCCGAACATTTGCGCGCGAAAAACCTGGACGTCGCCCTGGTGACGCCGGCGGCGCTCGCCTCGGCGTGGACGGTCTTCACCCTGGAGCAGGAGAAGATTCAGGCGCGCCTGCTCAACCTCGGCATCGAGATCGTTGCGAACGCAAACCTCGCCACGATCGAACCCGAAGAGGTCGAGCTGTCTTGCGTCTTCACCGGAAGGCGGTGGCGCCGCCAGGCCCGGTCGGTGGTCATGGTGACCTCGCGGCTGCCGGAGGACGAGCTGTACCGCGACCTTGCCGGCATGCGCGAACAATGCGACCGGGCCGGCATCCGCGCCATCACCCGCATCGGCGATTGCCTGGCCCCCGGCGCCATCGTTCACGCGGTCTATAGCGGACACCGCTATGCCCGGGAACTCGACACGGCGCCGGCGGCGCTGTCGTTCCGGCAGGAGCCGGTCGATCTCGGCGGCTAGATCGGCGGCCGCATCTTCAGCCACGGCGTCGCCGCTTCGAGCGCGGCGCCGATCGCGAGAACGGTCACGTCTTCCCACGGCCGGCCCACGATCTGAATGGCCGTGGGCAGTTTGGTAGACGAGAAACCCGACGGCATCGACAGCGCCGGACAGGCGCTGAAGAGGTTGAAAGGAAATGTCATCTCGTATTGGTGATAGCGGCCCTTCGCGTCGGTGTCGCCCCAGTCGAGATCGCTTGTCCCCACCGGCAGCGCCGGTGTCGCCGCCGTCGGACAGAGCAGCCCATCGAAAAGCTCGAACAGCCGGCTGAACTTCATCCATTGCCGCGTGCGGTCGAACTCGAGGGTCTTCAAGTCGACCGCGCTCATCTTGCGCCCTTCCTCGACCATCATGAGGATGAAGGGATCGAGGACGTCGCCCCACTGCTCGACATAGGGTCCGATATAGGCCGCGGCATAGGCAAACCAGTGCTTGTAGCCGATGTCGTTGATCTCGCGGGTGAGGCCGAGCTCGACCTCTTCGACGATGGCGCCCTGGTCCCGGAGAATGTCGGCCGCCGCGCGCAGATTGCGCTCGACCTCGCCATCGACCGCGTAATAGCCAAGATCGACGCTCAAGGCCAGCCGCAGCCCTTTCACCCGGCCCGGCACCGAATGCGGAACGGCGCCGACGGTGGCCAAGGATGAAATATCGCGGTCATCGTGCCCTTGCGCCAGCGAAAGAAAGAGCGCCGCGTCATCGACGCTTCGCGCCAGCGGCCCGAAATGGCAGTAGGTGTCGAATTGGCTGGGCAAGATGTCGAACGGGATCCGCCCGAAACTGGGTTTCAGCCCGACGACGCCGCAAAACGCGGCCGGCAAGCGGATGGAGCCGCCCATGTCGCAGCCCTCGGCGAGCGGCACGCAGCCGGCACCCACCGCCGACCCCGAGCCGCCGGAGGAGCCGGCGGGCGTATGGCCTGTGTTCCACGGATTCCTGGTGATGCCCCACAGCTTCGTCTCGGTGATCCCGGTCATGGCCAGTTCCGACGTGGTCGTCTTGCCCATCATGATGGCGCCGGCGCCCACCAGCCTTTCCACCACCACCGCGTCGTGGTCCGGCACCCAATTCTCGAAGATGTATGATCCCAAGGTCGTGCGCTTGCCGCGCGTCGGTGTCATGTCCTTGAAAGCGATCGGAACGCCGTGCAGCGCGCCCAAGGGCGCGCCCTTCATCACCGCCTGCTCCGCCGCCCTCGCCCGAGCCCGTGCCTCATCGTGATAGACGAAGCAAAAACAATTCAACTTCGGATTGACCTCGTCGATCCGCGCCAAGGCGTTGTCGACGATTTCGACCGGCGAGACCTTCTTGCGGCGAATCAGGCGGCCAAGTTCGCTCGCCGACATGTAGCAAAGATCAAGATTTGCCATGGACCACCTTCATTCTTCGTTCGACCGTAGCGCACGCAACGCAATGACAACCGCCGCGGCGGAGATCAGAATCGACAGGCTTGCGATCGCATTGATCTCCGGTGTGATGCCGTGACGCAGCATCGACCAGATATGCATGGGCATGGTGTTGTCCTTGCCGGTCAGGAAGAACGTGATCGCGACCTCGTTGAGCGACAGGGTCATGACCAGAAGCGAGCTGCCGAGAATGGCGTTGCGGATACTGGGATACGTAACGCGCCGGAAGGTTTGCCAGGGATTGGCCCCCAGATCGAGGCTGGCCTCTTCGAGACGCCGGTCGAAACGACGCAACCTGGCGTGGACTTGGCTGACCACGACCGGCAGCCATCCGACCGAGTGGCCGAGCACGACAGTCCAAAGCGACAGCGGAATGCCCATGCGCTTCACGACGATCAAGATGGCGAGTCCGGTGATGAGACCGGGCACGATCAACGGGACGAGGGTCAACTGCTCGATGAAGGCCGCCCCCGGTATCCTGTACCGATCGAGCGCGAAGGCCAAGGGCACGCCGACGGCCAAGGTCATTGGCACCACCGCGACGATGACGATGACACTGTTCCAGATCGAGCGCTGGAGCTCATGGTCGGCGAAAAGCACCGCGTACCATTTCCAGGAGAGATCGGCCAAGGGGAACAGCAGAAGCTTCGAGCCGTTGAACGAGAACAGAACAAGCATCACCATCGGCACGTACATAAAGACGACGATCAAGCCGACCGAGGCGTGCAGCGGCAGGCGAGCCAAGGACCGGCGAGCAAGAAGGCCCCTCATGCAACCGCCCCCGCACTCTTCTTTTCGGCGAGCGAGCCAAGCGCGATGACGGCAAGGACGATGATCAGCACCAAGACGGCCAACGCGCTGCCGAAGGGCCAGTCGAAGGCGGCCCCGAACTGGCTGATGATGACGTTCGAGACCATCAGGCCGCCGGGTCCGCCCACGAGAGCCGGCGCGACGAAATCTCCGAAACTGAGGCAGAAGGTGAAGATGGCGCCGGTGATGACGCCGGGCATGCTCAGCGGCACGATGACCCGGATGAGCGTCCTCAGCGGCGGCGCCCCGAGATCGGCGCTCGCCTCCAGATAGGCCGGGTCGATCTTCTCCAACGACGTATAGATCGGCAGAAAGAAAAACGGCAGCAGGATGTAGACCAAGGTCAGGCAAACGCTGAACTGGTTGTAGATCAGGAACGACAACGGTTCGTCGACCGCGCCGGTCGAGGTGAGCACGTTGTTGACGAGCCCGGTCCGGCCGAGAATGAGCTTCCACACATAGACCCGCAGCAGAAAGCTGGTCCATAGCGGCGTCACCACCAGGAAGTAGAGGAGATGGCGCCAGCGCCGCGCCACGAAGGCCGCGTAATAGGCAAGCAGATAGGCAAGCGGCAACGTGATCAGCGTGACGATGACGCCGATCCGCGCCGAGACATAGAGCACCCGCCGGTAGAGCTCGCCGCCGATGGCCCTTTCGAAGTTATCGAAGTTGAAATCGCGCACGACGACGTAGTCCGCCACGCGATAGAAGCTATTCTCGAAGACGGTTAAATAGGGATAGACCAAGAAGGCGAGGACGAAGAGGAAGGGCGGCCCGAAGACCAGCACCGGTCCGCGCCATCGCCGCAAGACGACGGATGTGTCCGCCCGCCGCGTCACGGGCGATCGAAAACAAGCGCCGCTTCGGTCGGATATCCGACCGCAACGGGATCTCCGGGCCTGAGCGCCCGATAGTCGATCCGGAATCCGGCGGGCGCGCCCTGCACTTCCACGAGGTGCCCGCCCGGCAGCGCCACGGTGATGCGCACCGTGGTGCCGACATAGATCGTTTCCCTGAACGTCGCGGCGACGCGATGGCCGCGCCCATTCGAATCGCTCCCGGCATCGAGCGAGATCGCTTGCGGCCGCAGGGCGAGGACGACGGGGCGGCCGACGGCAACCGGCCGGGTCAGAGGCGCCTTCCATACCGTGCCGCCAAAATCGACGATTTCGACGGTGGAACCGTCGATGCGCGCGACGGTTCCGGGCACGAAGTTGTTGTCGCCCACGAATGCCGCGACGAAGACGTCCCCGGGACGCTCGAAGATATCCTCCGGCGTCCCCAGCTGAACGATGCGCCCCTCGTTCATGACGGCGATGCGGTCGCTCAGCACCATCGCCTCTTCCTGGTCATGCGTCACGTAGATGAAGGCGATGCCGAGATTGCGCTGCATGTGCTTCAGCTCGATCTGCATGGATTGACGAAGCTTGGCATCGAGCGCGCTCAAGGGCTCGTCCAGCAGCAGGACCTTCGGCTCATTGATGAGGGCGCGCGCAAGGGCGACCCGCTGCATCTGCCCGCCGCTCAATTGGCGCGGCATCGCCTTGGCCTTGTCGGTGAGGCCCACGCGCGCGAGAAACTCGGCCACCTTGCCGCGGATCGCGGCCCGCGCGACGCCCTTCACCGACAGCCCATAGCCGACGTTCTCCGCCACCGAGAGGTGCGGGAAAAGCGCATAGCTCTGGAACACCGTGTTCACGTCGCGCCGGTAGGGCGGCACGTCGTTGACGCGCCTGCCGGCGATGAAGATGTCGCCGGCATCGGCCGTTTCGAAGCCGCTTATGAGCCGCAGCGTCGTCGTCTTGCCGCAGCCGCTGGGGCCGAGGAGAGTGACGAACTCGCCCTCGGCGATGGAAAGGGTGACCCCGGCGACCGCGCGAATCCGGCCGAACGCCTTGGTTACGCCGGCCAGCGAGACGACAGCATCCACCGGGGCACCTGGAAATCGTCTCTTCCTACTCCGCCGGTGCCGCCTTCACCTCGTTCCAAACCTCGAGATACTTCGCCCGCCGCGGCATATCGTCCCAGAAATCGGTGACCGGCAACTGAGCGCCGCCGGTGTCCATGCTCAACATGTCGTTCCAGAGCTTCGGATCGATCGCTTCCATGTACTCTTTTGCCAGCGGATTGGTGACCCGATAGAGATTGACGCTGGCGATCAACGCCTGCGCCTTCGGGCCGATCATGTGATCGATGAATGCGTGGGCTAGGTCGCGCTTGGGCGTGCCGGCGACGATAGTATGAGAGTCCGACCAGGCCATGGCGTTCTCGTAGTTCGGCTGGCGCACCTTGAACCCCTGTTTCAGCAGCTCCTGCGTCACATAGTCCCAGGATACGGCGGCGACGACTTCGCCGCTGGCGAAGAGGTCGATCAATTCACCCGGCTGGCCCCAGTACTTTCGGACGAGCGGCCGCTGCTCGAGCAACTTCGCCTTCACCGCCGCGAGTTCCTCGTCGTTCATATCCCAGATGTTCGTGATGCCCATCCAGCGGGCAACTTGCGCCAATGTCGGCAAATCGTCCCACATCGCGATCTTGCCCTTGAATTGCGGGTCGAACAGGATTCCGAAGTCGTTGCGGTCGGGGATCGCCTCGGCATTGACGGTGACCGGGATCAGCCCCCAGTAGGAAGGCGCACCGTAGATATTCCCGTCCTTCTGGTAGTAGTGGAAGTCCTGAAACTTCGGGTAGAGATTCTTGAAATTCGGCAGCTTGCCGATGTCGAGCGGCTCGATGAATCCGAGCTTGATCGCCTGTTGGGCGTAGGACGTGACGATGACCGCCATGTCATAATCGCCGCCGCCGGCCGCCAGTTTCGCCATGTATTCATCGTTCGAGCTGATGTAGGTGCGAGACACCGTGGCCCCGGTATCCGCGACGAAGTCGGCGATGATCTCGTCGGAGGCATAGCCTTCCCAAGTGATGAGCCGCAGTTCCTCGCCGGCCCAGGCCCGCCTGGGCGATGTCACGCCCAGCGCCTTCGCGCCGGCACCCACGCCGACCGCCGCGGATGCTCCGGTCAGAAACTTTCTACGAGTTACGCGCATGGCTGCCTCCCCTTGTAAGTTCAGGTATCGATACATACCGATTGATCGGTATCAGTTGATAGCGGGCAAAAAGCGGTGTCAAGCCGGATACGCTAGCGATCGTGTCACCGCTTCCCTCGGCACGTCACGGGTAATGAACACGAGGCGCGAGCGCCGGTCTTCGTCCGGCCAGGCATCGAGCAGCACGGGCGGGTGAAAAACGTGCTGGACGCCATGGATCACCGTCGGCGTCGGCCGACCCTTGATATTGAGAATGCCCTTGATCCGCAGCATGTCGGCGCCATGCGCATCGATGAGAGCCTGGATCGCCTTGGCAAGGTCCGGCCAATCGAGTGGCCGGTCGTAGGTCAGGCAAAAGGACCGGATGCGATCGTCATGGCGTGACGGGTGCGCGTGGCCGTGGCCATGATCGTGCCTGTGGTCGCGATCTTCCGTTGTATCCGCGTAGGCTTCGGCCGCGAGCCAGCTTCGCACATCGGCGGTCTTGGTCTCCGGGTCGTAGTAGCCGGCATTGAACAGCGCCCTTGCCGACACCTCGCCTTGCACGGTCGCCGTGATGGGCGCCGCGGGGTTGAGCGCGCGCAGCCGGTCCTTGAGCGCCGCCTGGGCAGCGTCATCGGCAATGTCCACCTTGGTCAGCAGCAGGCGGTCGGCGACCGCGGCCTGCTTGATCGCCTCGGAATGACGGTCGAGCGTCGCCGCGCCGGTCAACGCATCGACCGTCGTGATGACCCCGTCCAGGCGATAGCAATCCGAGAGCAGTTGGTCGCGGATCAGGCTGTGGATGATCGAGATCGGGTCGGCCAGGCCCGTCGTCTCGACCACCACCCGATCGAACGCCAGGACCTCGCCGGCCGCGCGCCGTACATAGAGGCCGCGCAACGTCCGTATGAGATCGCCGCGGACCGAACAGCAGAGACACCCGTTATCGAGCAGCACCGTGGATTCGCCGGCGGAAGCGACCAGCAGATGATCCAGTCCGATCTCGCCGAACTCGTTGATGACGACCGCGACCCGGTTCATCCCAGGCTGATGCAACAAGTGGCGGAGTACCGTGGTCTTGCCGCTGCCGAGGAACCCGGTCAGCACGGAAACCGGCAGCGGCCGGTCGGCGGCGCCACGGGGCCGTTCAGCCGGCAACGCCCGCGACCTCTTCCAACACCCGCTCCACATCGGCCATGACGCTCTCCGATATCCGTTCGCTAGACGATGGTCAGCGCCCGCCTTGGATTCTCGGTGAGGATGCGGTTCACCTGGGCCTCGCTTAACCCTTTACGCCGCATCAGCGGGACGACGTTCCGCAGAATATGGTGGTAACCCTCTCCGCCATAGGCTCTGAGGCGCATCTTCGAATCGACGTCGTGCGAAACGAGTACCTGATCGATGTGCCCGGCGTTGACCAGTTCGATGATCTTGTCCACGCGAATGGCGTCGTTCGGCATGTCGATCTCGGCCAGCGGGTAGTGACACATCTCCAACCCAAAGAGATCGAACTCGAGATAGCAGCCGGTCTTGGCCAGTTCGAGGTAGTCCTCGATGTCGAACAGGGTTCGGTCGAGGTGACAGATGATCGTCCGCCTAGGATCGCCGCCGGCGTCCGCGACCGTGCGCACCGCATCCAGCGGCGCCGCGACATCGCGGCCCGGATGAATGGAAAGGCAGAGGCCCGTGCGCCGCTGCGCCTTGGCCGCGCCGCGCAGCACCTTGCGCTCCTCCGGATGAACCGGCCAGACCAGGCCGATCTCGCCGATGATGCCGGCCCGGATCGCGGGATCGCCGGTGCCCTTCTCGAAATCGGCGGCCAGCAGCTCCGCCACCTCGTCTTCGCTCATCCGGGCGATTTCGGGCGGATGGTAGTCGCGCACATAGAACGCCGTTCCCATCACCACCTTGACGCCCGTCTTGGCCGCGATCTGCTTCATCAGTGGGGGATTGCGGCCAACGCCGATGGGGGTCACCTCGACGATGCAACTGCCGCCGGCATCCCGGAATTCCTGGACCGCCGCGGTAACGACCGCGGGATCGACGAGCTGCATCGCCTCCTTCAGCAGGAACGGATTGCGCCGCACCGCGTAGTAGTTCGACAGCGAAATGGGATCTTCCCAGTTAATCGTCCCGCCGCCCTCGACGAACGCCTTGGCGTGACTCTTCTGCGCGTCCCCGGAGACGGCCAGGAAATCGATGTTGAAGTGTTCGTGCATGTGCGTGACGCCGGTCTCCTTCGGATCGATCGGCCCCAGCACCGTCATGATCTTGCCACTGTAAGGTCCGCTCATCGCCCCTAGACCTCCTTCGCTTCGATCGCGGTCATGCCGAAGAGCCGCCGCCCGGGGAAACCACGATCCCCGCCTCGATGTCCCATCGGATTTCGACTTCTTGGCCAGGCTCGGCGGTCCCGGCGCTTCCACCATCGGGTGCCACTCGAACCAGCGCCGTCGCGCCCCCTTCCAGCGCGATCACGTTCTTTCGTACCGATCCCAGATAGACGCAGTTCTGGATACGCCCGCGCACGGCGGCCAGCGGTCGCGCGCCGTTATTGGATGCGCCCGACCCGACCGGCCGTATCGAGATCGCCTCGGGCCTGACGACAAGAGCGGCCGGCGCTCCCGTGGCAAGACCGACCCGCCCGATCGAAGCCGCGCTCAAGGGAAGCGACACCCCGTTGCTCAGCAGATGCTGCTGCCCTCCGACTTGCTCGATCCGGCCAAGAAACGTCGTCGACTCCCCGACAAAGGTCGCGACAAAAAGATTCGCCGGCCGCTGATAGATATCCTCCGGGGTGCCGACCTGTTCGATGCGGCCGTCATGATAAACCGCGATGCGCGTGCTCATGGCCAGCGCTTCTTCCTGGTCATGGGTGACATACAAAACGGTGTGCCCCACGTCCCGACAGATGTTGATGATCTCGATCTGCATGGTTTCGCGTAGCTTGCGGTCGAGCGCGCCCAGCGGCTCATCCATCAGCAGTACGCTCGGTTGAAACACCAGCGCTCGCGCCAACGCCACGCGCTGCTGCTGGCCGCCTGAAAGCTCGCGCGGCCGCCGGTCCCCATAGGCGCCGAGTTGGACGAGGGCGAGAGCCGCCCCCACCTTCCGCGCGATGTCGGATTTCGGCAGGCGCCGCATCTCCAGTGGAAACGCGACGTTCCTGGCCACCGTGAGATGCGGAAACAGCGCATAGTTCTGGAAAACCATGCCGATATCCCGGCGGTGCGGCGGCACGGCGGTAATGTCTTTTCCGTCCAGGATCACGGATCCGGTCTCGGGGCGAAGAAAGCCGGCGACGATCTTAAGGGTCGTCGTCTTCCCCGACCCGGAAGGCCCAAGCAGTGTTATGAACTCGCCGGCCTTTACGTCCAGCGACGCCTCGCGCAGCCCCTGTGTGTCGCCATAGAGTTGGCTCAGGCCTTGGAGACGGAGGTTGCCGACGCCGGCGTTCTTGGTCACGCCACGCGCTCCTTCGCCATGCCGGCGGAGAACCGCCGAAGCGTCACCGAAATAAGCAACAGGAACAGCGTGAACGTGGTCAGCAGGCTCGATGCGGCCGCGATCGTGGGGTCGACCGTGGATTTGGTCTGCTCCCACATCGTCACCGGCAAGGTTCGTAAAGTCGGCGTGGTCAAGAACAACGCCACCACCACTTCGTCCCATGACGACACAAAGGCAAAGATGCCGCCGATCGCCACGCCCGGCATGATGAGCGGCAGGGTAATGCGAAAGAAGCCGCGCCAAGGATTGGCCCCTAGATTCCGCGCCGCCAGCTCAAGATCGGCATCCAAGCCGTAGAGCGAGGCGGCAACCGTGACCACGACATAGGGAAGCCCAAGCGTGGTGTGCGCGGCGACGATCCCGGCATAGGCACCCAGCCCCAGCATGTGATAGGTGAAATACATGCCGATCGCCGTCACCACGAGCGGCACGATCAAGGGGCTGAGCATGATGGCATTGGTGATTTGCGCGGTGCGTGGCCGTCCGCGCACCAGGCCGAAGGCCGTCACGGTCCCAAGCACCGTCGCCAGCATCGAGGACAGAAGCGCGATCTCAAGACTGTTGAGCGCCGATCCGACCCATTCCTCGGAGCGAAAGAAATTCGCATACCATTCGACGCCAAAGCCGGGCGGCGGGAACAGCAGGATCTTTCCCGACGAGAACGACATCACAACCACGATGACGGAGGGCGCGATCAGGAAGACCGCAACCGCGGCGCCGAAGGCGCACAACCACAGACCGGGGCGTGTCGACATGATCCCACCCCTTCGTCAGCGGCCCGAATGACCGACGAGGTCGTCCAACCGCACCAACTTGCTGCCGAGCGCGATGATGACCAAGATCACCGCCAGCAGGATTATGCCAAGCGCGCTCCCGAAACCGAACTCCAGCAACCGGCTCACCTGCACGACGATCAGCATGCTGAAAAACGCGGTTCGCCCGCCCAGGATGGCCGGCGTTATGTAAAACCCGACCGCCAGGACGAAAACCAACAGGCAGCCCGCCATCACGCCCGGCAGGCTCATCGGGAAAAAAATCCGCCAGAAGATCGCGATCGGCCGGGCGCCAAGGCCGGAGGCGGCGAGCGATAAATCGGAGTCGAACCGGCGCATGGACGCGATAATCGGCAGGACCATGAAGGGCAGCAGAACATGGGTCATGCCGACGATCGTTCCCGTGGCGTTGCCCATCAGGCGGATCGGATCGTCGATGACGCCGATGCCGATCAGGACCGTGTTGATGAGTCCGCCATCGCGCAACAGGATGGTCCAGGCATAGGTGCGGACCAGCAGACTGGACCAGAACGGCAGCAGCACGACCATGGCAAGCAACCACTGCCAGTTCCTGGTAACCCGGTGCATCAGATAGGCGTAAGGGTACCCCAACAGCAGGCAATTCAGCGTGACTAGAGACGTCATCCAGAGCGTCGTCAGCAACACTCTCGGATAGACGGCCTCGTCCGCGAATCGGACGTAATTGTATGGGGAAGGGTCAGTCAGGCTGCGCCAAACCATGACACCGAGCGGCGCGATAAAGAAAATCAGGATAACGGCCAGTCCCGGAATAACCAGCCAGTCCCGCCGCCACCCCACCATGTCGCCCGAACTGTTCGAAGAACGGCGCCGCATCGCCGCGGCGCCGTTTTCGGCAACCAGTCCGCGAACCGTCATGTCATTGCATGCCGGCGAGCCACTCCGTGAAGCGCTTGTTCACGTCGGCCCGGTTCTTGTCGTACCAGAGATCGTCCAAGAACACGGACTTGTCGAGGTAGCTGGATTGCAGCCGATCCTTCTTGTCCGGCTCGACCATCTCCAACGCATTGACGTTGGCCGGACCGTAGTCGATGTACTTGGAATATCCGGCGTTGTGTTCGGTCGAGGTGATGAAGGCAACCAGCTTCATCGCCCATTCCTTGTTTTTGGTTCCCTTGGGCACCACCAGATATCCCGGCGAAACGATGCCTTGGTTCCACTGCAACTCGACTGGCGCGCCACCGTCATATTTCACGCCGTTCAACCGACCGGTCCAACAGCCGCCCATGACAACCTCGCCGGTCGCGATCAACTCCGCGCAGCCCTGATAGCTGGGCGCGATGACCAGATCGTCCCCCAACGAATTGAGTTTCTTGACCGCCCGATCGAGATCGAGTGGGTATAGTTCCTTCGGCGCGATGCCGTCGCCCAGAAGCGCTTGCTCGAAGACATAGGAACTCGCATCCATCATGACGACGCGCTTGCCCGGGAAGGCGGACACGTCAAAGAAATCGACCCACCCCTGCGGCGCCTTGCCGTCCGGCATCTTGGTGGTGTTGTAGCCGATCGCCAGACCCGACGTGCAGCACGGCACCCGATAACCTGTCGTCACGTAGTTTTCCGGCTGCAGTTGATCGCACGGGACCACGGAGCAGTCGATTTTTTCCAACAGCGGTTCGTCCGCGGCCATGCCAAAGTCATTGGCAACAACGGCCACGTCCCAAACGACGTTGTTTGCTTCGACCATCGCCTTCATTTTGGCGTAGTCGACGCTGTCATAGATGACTTTGACGCCGGGATTTGCCTCCATGAACGGCTGAAGCCAACCGGCCTCCTCGGCCTTCTGGAGCGCGCCGCCAAAACTGGCGAAAGTCAGCGTCACATCCTCCGCGACAGCCTGGCTCGACGAAAACCACGGCGCGAGGGGGAGGCAAACGCCAAGAGCAAGCGCGGAACGCATTAGCTTTCGTGCGACGAGACACATCAATTTGGTCATATTTTAGATCCTCCCAAGGAATCCATGGCGACGGGCCAATTTCCGCACCAAACAGTCGACATTGTTGTCGTTATACCGATTGTTCGGTATAAAACACTTATCCGGGCAATGAAGGGAGAGTCAAGACCCGAAGGATCTTCCCTAGACAACTCTCTTGAGGTGTCGCATCGATCTCGATCCGCGCCCCGATTGGAGTGGAGTGGTGATGCCAAAGGTGGGTGTTGAACCGATCCGCCGCGACCAGATCAGACGGGCGGCCGTCAAATTGATCGCCGATCGTGGATTTGACCGCACGACACTGCGCGAGGTGGCGCAAGCGGTGCAGGTCAGCACCGGCATGATCAATCATTACTACGCCAACAAGACGGCGCTTCTTGTTGATGCCCTTGTATCGGCGTCGGAGTGGTTCCAGGAGACGACCCGGCGCGCCATCGCCGATGCCGAACCGGGGCATGACCGGCTTCGCGTTCTCGTTCGGGTCGGGGTCTTCAACGATTCCCCCGAGGCGATCGCCGGGCAGAAAATCTGGGCCTGGGCCCTGGCGGAAAGCATCAAGTCCGAAGAACTCATGGGACTGATTCAAGAACGCCGGCGGCTCTTTCAAGAGATTATCGCCGGCGTGTTGCGCCAGTTCGATACCGCCACGTCGATGAGCGACGAGGATGTTCGCGAGCTGGCGGCGGAGTACGACTCCTATTTCAATGGCCTGAGCATTCACCTCGCTACCGGCGCGAAGAACCTCGACGTGGAGTCGGTCGCCTCGTCGATGCTGGCCGTGATCACCGCGCGCCTGCGCGGCGGGGCGGTACCGCGGTGACAGGAACGAAGTGGATGTCGCCCGCCAAGACCGCCGGCGAAGCGAAACAAACACTCGACCGATGGGGATTCTGCGCTCTCGGCAAGCTGTTGAGCGACGCGCAGCTCGCCGAAATGCGCGAGCGCATCGCCAGGCAGGCGAAGTATGAGCGCGACATCGGCGCGGCCGGTATCGATGACGCCCAGCTCGTATCCGAGAACCAGTACATCTATGCCATCCTCAACAAGGGCCGCGTATTTCTCGACCTGTTCGAGAACGATCTGGTCCACGAGTTGATGTCGCATCTGTTGGGCGAGGAATACCTGCTCTCGGCCAGCGACGCGGTGATCGCCGCGCCCGGCATGACGGTGATGCCGCTTCACTCCGACCAGTGGTGGCTTCCGGGCGCGAGCGCGCCGACCGCGCCGCACGTTCGCGCCGGCTCGGTCAGGCGCTTCGGCCTGGCGACGACCACCGACGCAAGCCCCGCAACGCATCCGATCGCGCCGCCGGCCGTCGGCAACGTAATGTGGGCCATCACCGATTTCGAGGCGGCCAATGGCGGAACGCGCCTTGTGCCGGGCTCGCACCTCACCGGTGTCAACCCGGACCCCGCGGTGCCGCATCGCATCGAGACGACCCCGATCGAAGTGAAGGCCGGCCACGCCGTCGTGTTCGATGGCCGGCTTTGGCACAGCACCGGTGCCAACGCCACGGCGGAGCCGCGCTACGGCATTCTGACGACCTATTGCGGCCCGCAATTCCGCCAGATGGAGAATTATCCCCTGGTGACGCGGCCGGAGGTTCTGGCGCGGGTGTCGCCGCGGTTGCGCGCGATCCTGGGGTTCAAGGTCTGGCAGGGCTACGGTAAACTCGACCGCCCGGACCTACCATTCATCTCCCGGGGCGATGTGCCGGTCGCCGCCTATGACGGCGATGTGTAGCCGCCGTCGGCCGATGACCCGACTTGAAGTTTGTCGAACATCGGGGGCTTGATTTCGGGTAGTGTCCGCCGGATCAACCGACGAGGGAACCGTGATGCTGCAATTGAACGTCCTGAAGCCGAGCGTCAACAACATGGCCGTGCGCGTGTTCTTGCGCGCGGCCGGACTCAAGTTCGACGAGGTCGACGTCTACGGAAAGACCCGTACACCCGAATTCCTGAAAAAAAATCCCGCGCACATGACACCCATGATCGAGAGCGGCGAGCTGCCCAGGGGCGGCCTGTGGGAGAGCTGCGCGATCATGCAGTATCTCTGCAACAAGCACGGACTGGAGAAGTTCTACCCGGCCGACCCGGCGCGGCGCGCGATGATCGACAGCGCCATGTTCTACCTGGTGGGCACGCTCTACCCGCTGGTCGCGCGCGCGACCTATCCGGCGCTGGGCTTTCCGCAGTATCCGGGCGAGGTGGGCGCGAGCGACGCCAGCGACGCCAAGAAGGACGAGGCGCGCAAGGCGGCGGCCGATGCCATCGCCGAACCGCTCGAGGTGTTTCGCGGCTTCTTCATCGGCGGGGGCACGTTCATCGGCGGGACCGCCCCGTCGATCGCCGACATCAGGCTTGCCGCCACGCTCGAGTTCCTGGCGGCGGTCGACCACAAGCTGCCGCCATGGGCGCAAGGCTACATGACGGCGATGGAGAAGGCGCTGGGCACGGCCTATGCCGAACCGGCCGCCGACGTGCGCGGCTATATCCAGTATGTGAAATCGAAGGCCAAGTGACGAGGGCAAAGCCATGATCAAGGGGCTGCACCACAACGCCTACCGCTGCCGCGATTCCGAGGAGACGCGGCGCTTCTACGAGGGATTTCTCGGACTGAAGCTGGCGGGAACGCTCGAGATCGCGGAGTCGAAGAGCGGACGAAAGACCGATACGCTGCACACCTTCTATCGCCTCGACGATGGTTCGTTCCTGGCTTTCTTCGAGGCGCCCGACCGGAAATTCAAGTTCAAGAACCAGCACGACTACGACCTGCATATCGCGCTGGAGGTCTCGCCCGCCGATCTGCGCAAGATGTTCGCCAAGGGCAAGGCCGCTGGGATGGAGACAAGGGGGGTTTCGGATCACGGCTTCATCGATTCGATCTACTTTCGCGATCCGAATGGCTACGTCATCGAACTGACCGCCAAGCACCCGGACCACGACGAGGCCATGAATCCGGCCAAGAACAAAGCCCGCCGCAAGCTGGACGCCTGGCAGGCGCGCAAGGCGAAATCGGCGCCCTGAGCGCCGGGCCGATGCCGGCGCGTTCATTCGTCCACGAGAACCCGCCGAGCCGCGTCATATTCGGCGCCGGCCGCCTGGACCAATTGCCGGCGGAGATCGATCGCCTCGGCTGCAAACGGGCACTGATCGCGACCACGTCGCGCGCCCGGGCCGAAGACGCCGTCCGGCTATTGGGCGACCGCGCCGCCGGAATTTACGACCGGGCGGTCATGCACGTGCCGGCCGATACGGTCCGCGAGGCGCGCGAGCTGGCCCGCCGCCTGGAGGCGGATGTCTGCGTGGCCATCGGCGGCGGGTCCGCCATCGGCCTCGCCAAGGCCATCGCCTTGGAGACCGGGCTGCCGATCCTGGCCGTTCCGACGACCTTCTCGGGCTCGGAGATGACGCCGATCTGGGGCCTGACCGATGGCGGCGCGAAGCGCACCGGCCGCGACGCGAAGGTACTGCCCCGCGTCGTCATCTACGACCCGATCCTCACCCTCACGCTGCCACCCAAGGTCGCCGGGCCGAGCGGCATGAACGCGATCGCCCACTGCGTCGAGGCGCTCTATGCCGAGAATGCGAGTCCCATCGTTTCGCTGATGGCCGAGGCGGGTATCCGCGCACTGGCCCGGAGCCTGCCGACGGTGGTGTCGAATCCCGGCGATATCGACGCGCGCACGATGGCACTTGAAGGCGCCTGGCTCGCGGGCGCCTGCCTTGGTTCGGTCGGCATGGCGCTGCATCACAAGCTTTGTCACACGCTGGGCGGCGGGTTCGACCTGCCGCATGCCGAGACGCACGCGATCGTCCTGCCGCACGCCGCCGCCTACAATGCCGAAGCGGCGCCGGACGCCATGCGCCGCGCCGCCCGCGGGCTTGGCGATGTCGAGAACGCCGCCGCGGGGCTCTATGACTTGGCGCGGCGTCTCGATGTCCCGAGGGCGTTGAAGGATATCGGCCTCGATGCGGGGGATCTCGACCGTGCCGCGGATATGGCGACGAAAAACCCGTACTACAACCCGCGCGCCGTCACCCGCGAGAGCGTACGGGCGTTGCTGGAGGAGGCCTTCCACGGCCGTCCGCCCGGCGGATAGAGGCGTAGTTGGCGGAGGGAGAGGGACGGGAATCCAACATTCCCTGGAGTGATTGCGGAACCTGCATGTCGGTTATTTCAACCAGGGCCGCCGGCCCTGGGACACCGTCCAGCAGTTCGTCAGCCAAGGCGCCTAAGAGGACACTTGGACAACCGCGGTCGGCGCGGATTCAGCACTCACCGTCATCGCCATTGCTTCTCCTCAAGAGTCCAACTACCGCCGGGCAGCTCGCCATCTTTCACAAAGTTGTCCACGACGTTCTTCAGCAACCTTGAGGTATTGTTCTGATAATTGTTCACTGGAAGCGCGTGCCCGAACGCGATCGAGCCCGTGCTGAACACGGCGCCATTGTTGGGAGCCGTAAAGTACGTCATGTCCGCTCGAATTCGGTAGTCGAGGGTTCCCACAAGTCCCGCGTAGGCGTAAAGCAACTCCTCCGTGACCAACACGTAGTTGTCGCTATGGCCGCCGGATGAGGCGATAATCCGGGTATGCGGCGGCGTACCCAGCGACAGGTCGTAGCGATCCAGCTCCACGCCTGCCGCGCCACCATACGCCAACCCTTCGTCTCCAATGATCTCGCCCTCGATGCCCTCCGTAATCCAGGATACGGTCCTGTGATAACTGTCAGGCATCCTTCGGAACGGCGCGCTAGTTTCGAAACCCTCCGCGATAAACCCTACGCCGGTCAGTTTCTGCGGCGCCCGTCCCCGGTTCCGCCACAGTCCACTCTTCTCGCCCGTCGTCTGGAGATAGTGTTCACCGGCCCTCGCCGCCCACGCGCGCATGCCCGAGTCTAGCTTTCTGACCTCCATGCACCACGGCTCGTCTTCGTAAAATCCGACGCACCAGTAGTAACCGTTGCCCCCCATGTAGATAAGACGCCCACCCAGCGCAACAAAATCCTCCTGGGCATCCAGCATGCTTTCCGACACATACTCCGGATGCGTACCGGTGATCACGCATTTGTATGGCGCCAAGGCAGCCAATCCTTCCCGATGCAGATCCTCATCGGTAATGACGTCGTACTGGTGCCCGCACTGTTCCAACCAACCGATAATCGACAGGTCCGCGGGAAACTGCCAGGGAATATTCATGCTCGAAATGCGATACTTGGGCCTCATATTTACAATGGGCCTTTTGTATGAACTGAACGAAACTCCGGCGCCGTCCTCATAGCTGTCGTAGGTGGAAAGTCCGAAGTCGCGGTGTTTATAGGTCTCGATATCGATGTCCGAGATTATGGGTGGCTGACCCGTCATCGGTTGAATAATCTGCGCGTCGAAACTCAACTTTTCGTTGGCGTACGCCAAGTAACTCGCCGTCGGTACGAGGAAGCAAAGTTTCGATTCCGGCTTCGCGGGCCGAACGAAAAAAACGATGTACTCCTCGCTCAAGCCGACGCCATCCCCCGCTCTCAGGCGAATCGCGTAGGCGCCACTTCTCAGATCCCCGGGGATCCGCATGGTCTTCGTCACTTCCCACCCGCAATCGGTAACCGCCTCCTGGTGAAACTCTATGCCGCCATATTCACTCGGCGAAAGCCTGAAACAGTCATTCTTCCCGGACCAATTCCATCCAGTGAGACACCGGACCGGGTGATTTACGCCCCTGGCCGTCAACGCATTTGGCCCTGTATCCAATACCGAGGTGCCGATTCCGTTTTCCGTGTAGCCCGCGGTGGTGTCCCAGAACGCCACGATGGAGTCCTCCGCCGGCCGCCGGCCGCCGCGGATGCTATCCATTTCCTCGCGCGATAGTACGCGGTTACATACTCCGAACCTGTCGATCTTGCCGGAGTACGTATCGTTAATAAAACGCCCCCTCAGTTCATGAAAATCCCGAGCACCAGCCACAACGAACGGGACATCCTCTCTGTTCTTCTGTTTGAATCTGAATTTCGTTTGTACATGTGAACTGAATTCGTATGGCGCAACCTTGCCTATCAGCGAATTGTATCTGTTCAGCAACCCATCTTGGTACAACGTCGCCGTTCCAGTCTCGTGGTCGAAGCTGACGCCGACGAAATACCACACCTTCTTGATTAACGGCAGTTCCGCCATGACATAGTCGACCTCCTTGCCGTCACCGACCCAGAACTCCAACCGCCCCTGAGGATTGATTCCAAGTCCATAGCCCTCATTCGTTCTCGTGTCCCATCTCCCCATCACGCATTGGCGTCGTCCTTTGTTTGGCAGGGTCGGCCAGACGTAACAGAATAGTGAAAAACTCCCGCCGATATTCAGTCGCCGCTCCGAGTCGTCGACTATCAAGTACGACCCCAGCTGAGTGAACTGCTTCTTGACGGACCAGACGCCATTGACGGGATGGTCGATTTCCCGCGCAACGAAACCCGGCCCATCGGGATGCTCGTCACCGTGAATCAGGCGCACAAGCTGCGCATCGGCGGTAGCCGTTCCATCGGCACTGACGTGAAGGTCGATACTATCGCCCTGCTTGACGGAGATCTTGTTCGCGTAACCGAAGATCTTGATTTCTGCCATCTAACTCATCCAACAGCCGTTGCGTTCAGGCGTCCAGTTCCATCAATTCGCGAACCCGAAGAAGAAAGATCTCGTGATACGTTTCCTCCGCCGCCGCGTACTCCCTGTCATTCACCCCGCTCAACGGTGCGTCTCGATTTCCGGACAATTGGGCGATCCGAAACTTGCCTGACTTGCCATCCCGTTTGACCACGTACTTGTCCCTCTGGGGTGCATGGCGGAAATACATCAGCAATCTTTCAAGCGGCTCGGTGTGTTGCCCGAGCGGGCTCTTCCGGTGTTCTTCGATAATTTCATCGCATATCACCGTCCGCAGGTACTCCCTTTGCTTCTTGTCGAATAATCGACGATAGACAACGTCCCGATCATCCGACTCCATCGCGTGGTCCTGCCGCACCATGTCTATCTCCGGTTGGGCGGTGTTCCACGCCCTTGCAAAACTCCGGGCGCGCGTGCCGATCGACCCAAATACATCCGTGGACGTTGACAGCCGCTGACGCGTGCCAACGGCATCGAGGCCCCGGCTGCGGGTCGACGCCGGGGGGTAGTGGCAAGCCGGCTGCTCACGATCTTATGCCTCAAGAAGATCATAGACCCGACGCCGAAACACGCCATGATAAGCCTCTTCCACGGTCTCGTATTCTTTGTCTTCCACGAGTCGAGGGGAGGTTCCGCGAACTCCAGAGAATGCAACGATCTTGTACCGCTTGCCTCTTGAATCGCGCCTGATTGCGTATTTATCGTTCTGAGGGGTGCGGCGGAAGTAAAGTAACAACCGTTCCAACGCCTCGCTGTGTTGCCCGAGCGGCTTGTTTTTGTGTTCTTCAATAACCTCTTCACACACTAGCGTCTTTAGGTGTTCTCGCTGCATCTTGTCGAAGCGCTTACGGTAGAGAATATCCTTGTCATCGATCTCCGTCGCCTCTTCGGGTAGCGCCTCTCCACCCTTCTCGGTTCGACTCGACCGCCACTCTCCCTTCTTCTTGTCCCGCCATGCCCTGAACTGCTGTTTCATACCGAACAGACCGTTTTTCAGGAACAGCACAACGAACAACATTAACACGCCGATCATGATGTGCCTGATGGGCCCCAAGGTGATAAATACCTTGTCAAGCACCACGACAATAAGGGTGCCCGCCACCGCCCCTTCCACCCTGCCAATACCGCCAATCGTCAGCATCGCTAAGCCCAGGAGGACGGTATCGAATCCGAATATGGCGTAAGCCACGCCGCGGTACTGAGCCGTGTAGAATCCCCCGATGAATCCCAGCGCCACCGACGAAACTAGGAAAACGGTGACTCGCGCCTGCCTATAGTTGACGCCCGTTGCCTCCGCGAACGCTTCGCGTTTCTCCGGAGCCATTCTCAGTATTCTGCCCAACCGTCTGCCGTCTATGAAGCGGAACAGAAAAAGCGAGGCGACGAGCAAGGCGAATGCCCCGTAATACGAGACCACGGATTGCGTCAATGGCGCCCACGCCGCGCCAATGTACGTGGACGCCCCGTACAGACCGCCGCTCGCGGAGCCGAACTCCGAGGACGTGACAAAGTAGACCCTGCAGAGTTCGTTGAGCCCAAGGGTCAATAGCGCGTAGTAGAAGCCGTCCAGACGCAGTGCCGGAAGCGCCAGAATCCCGCCGAACACGATCCCGACCAGCATGCCAATCGGGGGAAGCATCCACCACGGCAGGCCGAGATTGATCGACAGCCATGCGGTCAGGAAAGCCGCCGTACCCACCACGGCGTATGTCGCAAGAGAGAAGATGCTTGCCGTACCGATGACCAAGGTCCAGCAAACATTTATTGCGGCGAAAATTCCAAAGGTAGCGCCGGCTGTAAGGATTGTGAATTGCAGGCTCTCCGGCACAAAGAGAGGAACCAGAACCAGCGCCAGCAGCGAGATGGCCCAATAGATCGGCCGCTTGTCCACTATCGACTTCTCGGCCTTGAGCGTCTTCCTGTTGTACAACCCTCGGATCAGCAGCACCGACCGGCGGGTTGGCCACCATCTCTGTCTTTTCCAAAGGCGCTTACCGTGATTGGCCCATTTATGTATGTACTTGAAGCGCCCCACCTTGTGCAGGGGCGCCTTGTACGACGTAGTCTTGCGCCAGACCGTTCTCGGATCCTCGACCCGGATGCTTGGCACATCGTAGTTGCCACCCTTCGCCCCCCAGACCGCCAGGGGGTTCTTCCAAAGGTACTGGTCGTCATTCTTCCTGGGGGTACTCATTGCTCCCGCGCCACGTCGAGTATGCCGGCGATGCCTCGCGGTCTGATCATCAAGATTGCGATGATTATGAGAAACTGTGTAATCAGGACATACTGGCCACCCAGGACTGTTGACGTCAGGGATTCCGCAAACCCGAGAATGACACTTGCGATCACGGCCCCTCGAACGCTGCCCAGTCCGCCCAACAGCGCGATACTCACGCCCTTGATCAGGGGCGTGATTCCACTGAATGGCGAAATGTAGTAGGTCTGGGACAGTAGAACAGCGGCAAGCCCGGTCATCGCCCCGGTAATACCCATCACGTAGAATCCGGTCTTGCGTATCCCGATGCCCACAATCGAGGCGGCGTGCGGGTTCATCATCATGGCGCGGATCTCCAGGCCACGCCGGCTAGACCTCATCCAGCGAACGATCAAAATCAGCATTACAATCGAGCAGACAACGATACCAATCTTGTCGGAGGTCAGGACGGTTCCACCAATCTCCACTTGCCAGCGGCCGAATATCTCCGGTAGCGCCTTGTTGCGGGGGCCGAACCACCACAGCAGCCCCTGTGACCCAATCAGGCTGATGGCGAGCGTTCCCACCATGCCTCTCACCGTAAAATTCGGTTTCTCGTGGAGCGGGATGAAAATCAGCGCGCAAATGATGACGCCGCCGACGGCGCCAACGAGTACACCCGCTGCCAGCACAACAGGCGGGTACTCGGAGAGCGATCGCGAAGTGACGTACGCGCCATATCCCGCGAACGCAAAGATGAAACCATAACCCAGGTTCAACAGTCCCAGGCTTGACCAGGTGATGGACACCGCCACCGCGATCAGCCCGTAGATACAGGCGATCACGATACCGTTGATCAGGATGAATTCTATGTCCAAGAGGGAGCTATCCTCATCTCTGCCGGGACGGTCACGCCTTCCTCCTCTTGATGGATGAAGCCAGGGACGCTTCACCTTTCAGCTTGCCGGCATGCATTCCGATCACCCGGTCCACCCTGCCTTCCAGCAATGCCACGTTCTGCTCCGCTATGATCATCGCGGAGCCACTGAGGTCGATCTTCAACAGCGCTTCCATCACGCCTATTCCTATTTTCGGAGCCAGGCCCAGCGAAGGCTCGTCCGACAGATAGAGTTTCGCATCCACCATCAAGCCACGACCGATGGACACCATTCTTCGCTCGCCGCCCGACAAGCGCGACACCGGGGTTTTCAACCGATCGCGAAGCGGCGCGAAAAGTTCCAACACACGTTCCTTCCGTTGCTTCCTGGTCTTCCAAGCTGTCTTGGTAAACGCCCCGCTGTCGAGATGTTCCTCGACGGTCAATCCATGAAACAGCTCATCGGCCTGCGGCATGAGCGCAAGCCCCTGGCGAACGATCAGGTGCGTGTAGCGGCCCGGGCCCTGGCTTCGTGTCCCTCCCACCTCGCGACCATTGAACACGATCGACCCCCGTTGCCATCCCGTCAAACCGGCGATGGCATAGAAAAGTGTCGTCTTTCCATGGCCGTTCAGTCCAACCAGGCCGACACGTTCGCCGGCCTTGATCGTCAGGTCCAGATCATGAATAACCCGCAACGGTCCGTAGCCCGCGGACAATCCATTGACATTCAGAATTTCGTGCATCGTCTATTGTTTCAGGTCAATCGACGGCCTCGAAGTACGCGGCGCGCACCACGGGACTATCGATAATGTCGTGAAGGTGACCCTGCGCAATGATCTCGCCCGCGTCCATCACAATCACATTGTCCGCGATCGTCTCGAGCAACTCGATTCTATGCTCCACGATCATGACCGCGATGTTCATCTCCTTGGACAGCATTCTGAGAATCTCGTCGATCTCGTCGATCTCGGAATTGATCAGACCCGCGGCGGGCTCATCCATCAACAACAGCTCCGGTCCCCTGAGCAGAAGACAGGCGAGCGACAACTTGCGCCGGTTGAACGTGTCCAACACGGAAGTAGGCACGCTCTCGTCAACGACGAAATTGACCAGATCCGAGGCATACTCGGCGTCAAAACGAGTGAGGTTAGGCTTGTAGGCCTGCCTCGCGGCCTTCAATGTTTGCCCGACGGTGAGGTCTTCCGGCACGACCGGGGCCTGATAAGTTCTCCCGATGCCGATTCGGGATCTCTCGTACAAATGCGAATCGGTTATGTCTTTGCCCTTGTAGAAGACCTTGCCGGTTTTTGGCGCGTACCTGCCCGACAAAATTTCGACCAGGCTGGTCTTTCCGGCGCCGTTCGGACCGATGATGCCCAGAACCTTGCCTGGATTGATCTGCAGTTCGATGTTTCTGAGGATTTCCCTGCCGCCGAGGTCGAGTGAAAGGTTCTCACAAGCGAGTAAGGGAGCAGCATCATTCATGAGGCCTGCCCCCCTTGCCACAAAGGTCACAGAGACCGTATTCGAAACCCAACGAGATCCACCTCAACGACCGACGACGCGAAGAACGGACAATGGGCCGCCGCCCCATGGCGGCGAAACCCGCTTGAACCGCTCTGCGCGGGTTTCGCTAACGGACTCTAGCCCCACCAGGGCGCGGGCCGGAGCTTGGATTCGCTGATCGCGTCGGGCCAGATGATCTTGTGCTGGACATCTTGAACCTGCACGAACAGCTGGCTCATGCCGGTTTCATGCGAATCCGCCTGGTTGCCGAATCCGTTGTCGGGGTAGTGGAGTGCTTCCTGGTACTCGTTGTTCATATCCATCATGCCACACACGCCCCTGAACGGGTGGCTTCTAATCCAGTCACAATTCTTCTTGAAATCTTCCGGTGTGGTATCGACCGCCCCGGTGGCATTCCAGGAAGCTTCGAGGTACTGGACGATATCGTATCCATTTCCCGTATAGACCAGCCCCATCGTGTTTTTCTCGGGCGTGCCGAACTCCGGGAACCGCTCTAGGTACATTTTCCGGAAATCCTGGCCGATCTTCTCGCCGTATACCCCCAGCACGGTGCTCCAGCAGAAACCTTCGGTGGCGGAACCTCCAAGCTCCAGGAATTCCGGTTGCGAGGGACCGTACTGCAGATAGACGAGTGCGTCCTTCACCGGGTCGGCGGCAAACTGTTTGCAGAACGCCGCGTACTCCGAAGCCACCCAGTGATCGATCATGATCGCGCCGGCATCCACCTCCTTCAGTTTCTGAATGACGGGAGCCCAGTCGTTAACCGGATACTGGATGTCGGTGACCTCGGCCAACTCGAAATCATACTTCGGGATCGATTGCCTGGCAGCCTTGAGGATGGTCTGATTGTACCCAACCTGCTCGGCGACGATGTGGACCTTCCTGTTCTTCGGCTTCCATCCCTGCACTTTCTCCATCTCCGTCAGCCACATTGGATATGTCCAGCCGTAATTGACCTCGGATGGATCGGTTTGGAACACTTGGCTGTATTTCTCCGGATCGGCCTTGAATGCCTCGGTTGCAGCGCGTTGCGTGTTGCCCTGGAGGTACGGGCATTTATATTTGGCCGACTCATCCATTGCCGGAATTGGCGCAAAGATGAAGGCATTCGATATCGCGTGTACTTTCTTGTCGATGCATGCCGCAATACTTTGCCTGGCACTCTCGGGAGACAGTTTGTCGAGGTCCGGCACGAATAGTTCTATCTCTCGGCCCAGGACACCTCCAGCAGCGTTTATTTTCTCAAGCGCGAGTATGGATCCGTTTAGATGATCCTGGTCATCCGCAACTCCGTAGGGTGTCGAAAGCGAAGAGGGTATACCCAAAATTATCTTCTCCGCGGCATTCACCCGCCTGACCCAGGGCGCTGGAAAGGTAAGCGCGGCCGCGCCGGCCGCCACGCCCTTGAGAAACCTACGTCGCGCGCCTTGTGTCTTGTTCATGTCGCGATCCTCCCGTTGAATTGCGGTTAGCCGATGTTCCCCAGATGACCGTTGCTCAACATGAACAGTAACATTCTCCAGGGGTGCGCGGAAGCCAAAAAAGGCGGACCTCCTTCGCCGAGGCTTCGGAGGGCACCCTGCTTCACTTCTGTTTTGAAACCAAATCCCGCGAAGCGCGGAACGCGCGATGCAGGTTGGCGGAGGGAGAGGGATTCGAACCCTCGATAGGGGTTTAAGCCCCTATAACGGTTTAGCAAACCGCCGCCTTCAGCCACTCGGCCATCCCTCCGCCGTGAGTGGCTCTTGTCGTCACGGCGTATGCAAGGGCGGTTCTATCGACCGCGGGGCGGTGTTGTCAAACGAAGGCTAGCTGAAGCTCCAGCGCTTGAAGGCTTCGGTCATCGCCTCGGCCGCGATCAGCACCGAGCGCTGGCCGGGCGCGCTATCGGCCGACGCGTTGGTGTAGGCGTTGCGGGCCTCGACATAGGCGACCCACAACGACGCCTGGCGCAGCGCGTCGCTGCCGCGCCGCTCGGGGAACGCCAGCCCCTCCTTGCCATCGACCGAGGCGAGGACCGCGCGCAGGCGCTGGGCGATGTCGTACTCGCCGATCGCATAGGCATGGTTGAACGCCGCCAGCACCTTGTCGCCGAGGCGCCGCGCATGGCCCGGCACGCCGTAGCGGCCGGCTTGATTCAAATCGTTCCGCTGTTGCCCGATCGAACCCATGAAAGAGGTTTAGGCGCCTTTCGGTTAAACCCGGCTTAACAAGGCCGTTCACCATATTTTAAGGTTGGAATCGCGAAACTGACCTCACCGCACAAGAGGAGTCGGGAGGGACCCCCAATGTCGATATCCAAGCGTACCATCGAAACACTGATCGACCTCGTCGAGATCAAGCTCAGTTGCCTCGAGGTGTTCGACCGCGAGGACGCCCGCGAGGCGGCCTGCCTCGAACTCGCGCGGCGCGAGTTACAGGCGCTGATGCCGCCCAGGCGCGTTGCCAACGTGGTCGCCTTCGCCAAGGCCGCGCCGCAGCCCATCGCTCCCTAGCGCCGCTGGTACTGGGTGGCGCCGAAGAGGATTTCGCGGGCCTTCGGGTCTATGGGTCCGGTGCGTTCCTTGTCCTTGAGGACGAGGAGCCCGCGCTGCGTCGCGGGCCGCGCCGCGATCGCCTCGAACCAGCGCTTCACATTCGGATAATCGGCAAGGTCGACCCCCTGCCTCTCCCATGAGCGCAGCCAGGGAAAGGTCGCAATGTCGGCGATCGAGTAATCCCCGGCGAGCCACTCCCGCCCATCGAGGCGCTTGTCGAGGACGCCGTAGAGGCGCTTGGCCTCGTTGGTGTAGCGCTCGATGGCGTAAGGGATGGGCTCGGGCGCATAGCCGCGGAAGTGATGGACCTGGCCCAGCATCGGCCCGATGTTCGCCATCTGGAACATGACCCACTGGATCGCGTCGTAACGCCCGCGCGCGTCCTTGGGGCAGAGGCGCCCGGTCTTCTCGGCGAGGTAGATGAGGATGGCGCCGGATTCGAACACGGTGTAAGGCCCCCCGCCCGGTCCGTCATGGTCCACGATCACCGGAATTCGGTGGTTGAGGTTGAGCGCGAGGAAAGCGGGCACGAATTGGTCGCCCTTGCCGATGTCGATGCCATGAACCGTGTAGGGCAGGCCCAGCTCCTCGAGCGCGATGTGAATCTTGTGGCCGTTGGGCGTGGTCCAGGTGTAGAGGTCGATCATGGTTTTCCGGTCCTTCCGAGGTCCCGGGCCAACCTTAGACCGTATCGAGGGGAATCGCCATGAGCGGCCTGCCGAGCGTCTTGATGTTCTTGCTTGCGCTGGCCGGGATTGCGGCCCTGCCCGCCCAGGCCACCAACCGCGACGACAGCCGCCATGCGGCCGGCGACCAATCGATGGAGCCCGTGGCCGTCAACACCATCCGGGTCGCCAGCGAGGCGGCGGGGCATGTCAGCATCAACCTGGTGGTGCTGACGAGCCCGGGGAACACGGTGGCCGCGCCGACAGAGGGCAGCGTCACCCGCAATTTGGTACGCTCGCGCCTGCCGACATTCGTGCCGCTGTTGGGCGGGCTATTCGAGAAGCCGCCCATTTTACGCGACTACACCGACGCCAATTTCGTCGGCGAGGCGCTGCTGGCGGGGCGGACGCTGATCGTGCGCCTCGCGGCCCCCTTGGCGTCCCCTGGGGCACCGGGCACCGTCTTCGTCGCCAACGGCCAGCACGCCTTTGCCATGGCGGGAGCGAACTTCAAGGAGAGCCCCCTGCCCGACCTTGCCGGCGCGCTCGCCATCGGCCGGGCCCATGCGGAGGGTGGGGAGCTCGTGATCCTGGTGGCGCCCTCGATTCTCGAATAACACCGAAATCCGACGATCTACCCCATGCACAGCGGGAAAGCGGGGGTTCTTTTCGCCAAGCGGGGGGTTACGCAATCGGGCCCCGCCGCCGGCCGAGGCTTTTACGCATTCTCCACGATGTCAAAGAACGAGGTCGAATTATAGGACATTTATCCGGAAAAGTCGAGGATTTTATACGCCCCCTCGCCATGTCCCTCTCCCGCATCCTTCGAGACGGCCCTCACGGGCCTCCTCAGGATGAGGAAATCCGCCTGCCCCTGGGAGCGGGGATTTCGACGCTCTTGTGCCTCTTTGCGAAAAAGGGCATGTTTTAAGCCTGCGTCCCACGCGACGGCGACAAGATCGTGGAAACGCTTTAGGAAACGCCCGATGCGGCTCGTTTTGGCGTTCCCCGGGAGGACACCTTGGCCATGCTGACCCGATGCTTCGCTCGGTGGCACGCCGATCGCTGGGAGGCGGTCTGTCTCGACTTCGATCTAGCCGTCCAGGGCGACAGTTTCGACGATGTCTATCATTCGCTCAATAAGGCGGTTGACGAGTATTCGAGATATGTCGCCACCATCGAGGACGGCGCCGAGCGCGAGGCCTTCATGAACCGGCGCGTACCCTTGGCCCTGCGGCTGAAATTCACGTTGTCGCTGCTTGTCGCTTCGTTGTTATTGCCTAAGCGCGGCGGGCAGGGCCAAGACGGCAATCACGGTTTCGGCACCGGGTTTACCCTGCCCGCCGCGGCGTGAAGTTTCGCGATTTTATCGCGATCATTTCCAGGAACGGATTCTCGAAGGTCCGTCAGAACGGCGACCATCATCAGTTCGAGGGACGGGTGGACGGAAAGCGACGAATGGTGACGGTCGCCTACAGCCGCGGCGGCGACGACATCGCGCCCTACAACCTCGCCTCGATGATTCGACAATCCGGGCTGCCAAAGAAGTTCTTTCGCTAAGGAGTTAAGGCTTCGAGACGGCCCCCTCATGCCTCGAGCGGGCTGACCACTCCTTCGAGACGGCCGCTTCCAGCCTTCGCAGCCGAAGCGGCTGCTTCGGCGGAGTAGGCTCGCGGCCTCCTCAGGATGAGGTCAGCCGGTCGAAGGACGGGCCTCCTCAGGAATTAAAGGGGTGCGTCCTCTTCATTCCTCAGGCGGCCTCAAAGATCACCCTGCCGTACTTGTTGGCGGGGAAGGCGATGCCGCCGACGACGCCCTTGCTCTCCTCGAACCATTCGGTCGAGACGACGATGACGTCGAACGGGCACCCTAGTCCGCGGAGCTTCTCGCGAAGGCGCACGCTCTCCTGGCGCCGGTCGCCCGGCTCCCGCTCCAAGACAAGCAGATCGATGTCGCTGTCCCGGGTCATTCGGCCCGAAGCCGCGGACCCGAACAGGATGACCTTGTCCGGGGCGGTCACGGAAAGGATCCGCCGCACGATTTCTCCGACCAAGGCTTCGTCGATATCCACGATCATCTTTTTCCAGGCCGGGGCGTCCCCCTCCTTCCCATCCTAGATCAAGATCGTAGCAGGTGTCGCCCAGGCATTCGCCGGGAGGGCCGTCCCGGCCGTCCCGGAGGAAGAGGGGGAAGTTCCCCTCACCCTTCCCTCTCCCCCCTTCGACAGGCTCAGGGTGAGGGGGGAGAGGGAATTTCGAGCGGGTCGCTAGAGGTTGAAATCGCCGGAATCGAGCGCGCCCGTATCGCCGACGATAATGATTTCGAAATCGGCGACGCCGTTGCCGTCGGTGTCGCCCTGCAAGACGCCGCCCGAAAACCGGAGTTCCCCGGCGCTGGCGGCACCCAATCCGCCGAACGCGGTCCCGCCGATGAAGGTGAAGGCGTCGTCGCCGCTTTCATCCACGTTGGCGTCCATGGCCGAGAGGTCGATCAGATCCTCGTCAGCCTCGTCCTGGAAGTCGGCGATCGTGTCGGCGGCCTCCTCGTCGCTGCCGGTATCGTCATCGTCGAAATAGAAGTGGTCGTCGCCGGCACCGCCGATCAGCGAGTCGACGCCGTGGCCGCCGGTCAGGTAGTCGTTCTGGTCGCCGCCATTCAGGGTGTCGTTGTCGTCCTCGCCGTAGAGCGTGTCCTGTCCCCCATAGCCCATCAGGCTGTCGGCGTCTTCGGCACCGTCATCCTCATCGAGATCGCCGTCGCCGCCGAACATGATCTCGTTGCCGCCGCCGCCGACGAGGGTGTCGTCGCCATCCACCTCGCCGTCGCCGATCAGCTTGCCGCCGTCGTTCCCGGCGTTCAGGTAATCGTTGCCGGCGCCGCCATAGAGCGAGTCGTAGCCGCCGCCGCCGAACAAGCTGTCGGCGCCGTCCCGGCCGTCCAGGACGTTGCCGACGCCGTCGCCGGTTAGCGAATCCGCGCCGTGGCCGCCGACGATGCCTTCGATATCGAACAGCGTGTCGGTGCCTACGCCGTCCGCGGTCAGCGTGGCGTCGCCGATGGTGAAGACGATGTCCGATGTGGCTTGCGTGAAGAGGGCGATGTCGAATTCGTCGCCGCCATTAATGGTGTCGTCGTTGGCGCCGCCTTCGAGCTTGTCGTCGCCGCTGTAGCCGCGGAGCGTATCGTAGCCGACCTCGCCGAAGATGGTGTCGTCGCCGGAATAGCCATAGGCATAGTCGTCGCCGTCGCCACCATAGATGATGTCGTCGCCGCTGTTGCCGTAGAGCGAATCCGCGCCTTCCTGGCCGTAGAGCACGTCGTTGTCGTCGCCGCCGGAGAGATAGTCCTCGCCCTTGCCGCCATAGAGCGTGTCTTCCCCCTCGTTGCCGTAGAGGCGGTCGTCGTTGTCGCCGCCGTCCAAGAGATCGTTGCCGTACTGGCCGCGGATGGTGTCGTTGCCGATGCCGCCGCGCATGGTGTCGTCGCCGCCGTAGATGCCGGCTTGGGTGTCCTGCGCGTCGCCGAACATGGAGTCGTTGCCGGTGCCGCCGAGCATGGAATCGTCGCCGTCGCCGTAGGACTGCTCTTCGTCCGAGTAGGCGTCGCCCCACATGGTGTCGCCGCCGGCGCCGCCGTTCATGGTGTCGTTGCCATAGCCGTAGGCGTTGCCGAAGTAGCTATAGGCGTCGCCGACCATGAAGTCGTTGCCGTCGCCGCCATTCATGAAGTCGTCGCCGACGACGAATTCATAGGCGATGTTTGTGTCGCGGCCGTGGGCGTCGCCTTCTTCAGCGTAGGCGTCGCCGACCATGAAGTCATCGCCTATGCCGCCATCCATTGAATCGTCGCCGTAGCCGTAGGCATCATCACCAAAGAAATAATCACCCTCGCTGTAGGCGTCGCCGACCATGAAGTCGTTGCCGGCGCCGCCCTTCATGGTGTCGTTGCCGCCGCCGTAAGCGTCGCTATCTTTCGAGTAGGCGTCGCCGATCATGGTGTCGCGCTCTTCGCCGCCATCCATCGAATCGTCGCCGAAGCCATCGGCCTCGTCGCCGGTAGTAGACTCGTCGTCGGACATCGCGTCGCCGACCATGAAGTCGTAGCCCTCGTCGCCGAACATGGTGTCGTTGCCGGCACCGAAGGTCTCTTCCTCCTGGGCGAGGGCATCGCCCACCATGGTATCGTTGCCGGTGCCGCCATGCATGAGGTCGTTGCCGAAATCCTCGTCGTCCTCCTCGCCGTAGCCATAGGCGCTCTCGTCGTAGGAGTAGGCGTCGCCGACCATGAGGTCCTCGCCGGTGCCGCCGTGCATGGTGTCGTCGCCGTAGCCGTAGCCTTTGCCGCCGTACGAATAGGCGTCGCCGATCATGGTGTCGTCGCCGCCGTCGCCATACATGAGGTCGTTGCCGTAGCCGTAGGAGTCGTCCTCGTCGTCGGAGAAGGCGTCGCCGACCAACTTGTCGTCGCCGTCGCCGCCATGGAGGGTGTCGTCGCCGCCGCCGGTGGGCTCGTCGTAATCGCCGACGATGGTGTCGTCGCCGCCCTGGCCGTAGATCAGGTCGTTGCCGGCACCGCCGACGAGGGAGTCGTAGCCTTCCTCCGGATTCTCATCCACGCCGCCGACATAGTCGCCGAAGATGGTGTCGTCGCCGGCGCCGCCAAAAATCGAATCGTCGCCGGAGCTGTCGGTTATGGCCGAAATGGCGCCGACCACCAGCGCGTCGCCGACCATGAAGTCGTTGCCGGCGCCGCCGTCCATGGTGTCGTTGCCGGAACCCAAGAACACGTCGCCTTCTTCCTCGTCAGCGTAAGCGTCGCCGACCATGGTGTCGGCGTCGGCGCCGCCGTTCATGGAATCGTTGCCGGAGCCATAGGCGTTGCCGTCGTAGTGGGTCGAATCGCCGACCATGAAATCGTTGCCGGCGCCGCCGTAGAGGGTGTCGTTGTCGTTGCCGGTTTCGTTGCTCGTGTCATAGTAGTCGCCGATCAGGCGGTCGTTGCCGCCCTGGCCCAGGAGCCGGTCGGCGTCGTCGGAGCCCACCAGGGTGTCGTTGCCCTCGATGGTGTCGGAGTCGTAGCCGCCGAAATAATCGCCGTAGATGGTATCCGTGCCCTCGTCGCCTTCCATGAAATCGGAGCCGCTGGAGTCGGCATGATAGCCAGGTTGGGTATCCCCAAATGTATTCAGCGCGTCGCCGACCATGAAGTCGTTGCCGCTGTCACCGTACATGGTGTCGTCGCCGGAGCCCTCATAGACGTCGGCGACGGAGCCTCCATCGGCGCGGGCATCGCCGACCATGGTGTCGTCGCCGGAGCCGCCATGCATCCGGTCGTCGCCGGAGCCGTAAGCGCCGTCAAATCCATTCACGTCGCCGACGATGAGATCGTTGCCGTTGTCGCCGAAGAGGTTGTCGTTGCCGGTGCCAGTCCGGAAATCGTCGTTATGGTCGCCGACGACGGTGTCGTCTTCGTTGCCGCCGCGGATGGTGTCGGCGCCGTCCGCGAACTCGTCATCTTCGTGGTTGTCGCCGTAGAGCGCGTCGTTGTTATCGCCGCCCAGGATCGAATCGTGGTCGTACTGGCCGAAGATGGTGTCGTTGCCGGCGGAACCGTAGAGCGTGTCGTTACCGTCGAGGAAGGTGTCGTCGCCGTAGATGAGATCCTCGCCTTCCTGGCCGTTGATGCTGTCCTCGCCCAGGCCGCCGAAGATGGTGTCGTCGCCCTCGTCGCCCAAAATCGTGTCGTTGCCGGCGCCGCCGGAAAGCGTGTCGCCCGCGTTGCCGCCGAAGAGTGAATCGGCGAAGGCGCTGCCGATCAGGCCTTCGATGTCGATGAGCGTGTCGCTGCCCTCGCCCGTCGCCGTGTTGGTAAAGAGGCTCGCGGAGACCGCGCTCGTGAACACGGCGAAGTCTTCGTCGGCGCCGCCGTCGAGGGTGTCGTTGTTCGCCCCGCCATAGAGCTTATCGTCATCGTCGTTGCCCCGGAGCGTGTCGTTGCCGCCGTCGCCCTTCAGGGTGTCGTCGCCTTCATCGCCGTATATCGAATCGGCATCGCTGCCGCCGTGGAAGACATCGTTGCCAGCACCGCCGAACATGGTGTCGGCGCCTTCGCCGCCATAGCCCAGATCCTCGCCGCCCTGGCCGAAGATGCTGTCGCCGCCGCTGCCGCCATGGAGCGTGTCGGCGCCGCCGTTGACGGAATCGGCGCCGCCTTCATCGGAAAAGACGTCGCCGAACAGGGTGTCGCTGTCGGCATCGCCATACATGAGGTCGTTGCCGCTGCCTTCGGCGATGCTTTCGTCCGAATCGAAATAGGCGTCGCCGACCATGAAATCGTTACCGTTGCCGCCGCGCATGGTATCGGCGCCCGAGCCCGTGAGGGTATCGAAACCCAAGGTGTCGCTGCCGCTGGCGTCGCCCACCATGAAGTCTTCGCCATCCTCGCCATACATGCGGTCGGCGCCAGAACCCGTGATGGAGTCGAAGCCCCCGTTGCCGATCGCGTCGCCGACCATGGTGTCGTCGCCGGTGCCGCCGCGCATGGTGTCGGCGCCGGAGCCGGTGGCGTGTCCGTCCGTCGCGTAGGCGTCGCCGACCATGAGGTCGGCCTCGCTGCCGCCGTCGAGCGAATCGCCGAACGTGCCGCCGGCGTTGCCCGTCGCATTGAAATTGTCGCCGACGACGGTGTCGGCGCCCGAGGCACCGGCGATGGTGTCGATGTCGTCCTCGCCGAAGAGCCAGTCGTCGCCCGAACCGCCGTCGATCGAATCCGCGTCGGGAAGGTAGTCGGCTTCCGCGCCGTCCCCATCGGCGCCCCAGACGGTGTCGCCGTCATTGCCGCCGAGCAGCGTGTCGTTGCCGTCGAAGCCGGAATCGGGGGAATCGCCGACGATGGAATCGGCGCCGTCGCCGCCGTCGGCGAAGTCGTGGCCGGTGCCGGCCAGGATCGTGTCGGCCCCGCCCAGGCCGGTGATCGAGTCGTTGCCGCCGTCGGTGGCGATGATGTTGTCGGAGCCGTTGCCCACGACGGTGTCGTTGCCGGTGCCGGTCTGAACGTTTTCGATCGAGACCAGGGTGTCCTTGCCGTCGCTGCTGGTGGCGGTGCCGGCGGTCAGATTGATGGTGGCGTTGCCGTTCCTGAAGATGGCGGTGTCGTTGCCCGAGCCGCCGTCGAGGAAATCCTTGCCGGAATCGCCCTGGAGCTTGTCGTTGCCGGAGCCGCCATAGAGCTTGTCGTCGCCGCCGTCGCCGTCGAGAAAATCGTCGTCGCCGTCGCCCTGGAGCGTATCCTTGTCATCGCCGCCGTAGAGAGAATCGCTCTCATCGCCGCCGTAGAGTTTGTCGCGCCCGCCGCCGCCGAAAAGCCGGTCGTCGCCCGCCTCGCCACGAAGCGTGTCCTTGCCGCCGTCGCCGTCGAGCAGGTCATTGCCGCCGCCGCCAACCAGGCTGTCGTTGCCCTTCAGGCCCAGAAGCGTGTCGGAACCACCGCCGCCGGTGATGAAGTCGTTCTTCTTGGTGCCCGGGACTATACCGCTACCAACGATGACGGCCATGATCTAACTCCATTCGCGAGGCGCCGAAGCGCCGGTTACTCTTTCAACTGTCGTCCTTCGTCCTTCGTCCCTCGACAAGCTCGGGATGAGGAGGTTCAAGAGGATGAGGGGCGGGCTTTACACAAGGTCGACCACGCCGATGAAGTTCAGTTCATCGATCGTCGTCGGATCGGAGACGTTATTGAGCAGGATCTGGAAGTCGGCGATGTTGTCGCCGTCGAGATCGCCGGCGACGATGGTGTTGCCGTAGCCGTCGCTGTAGGCGACGAGCTCGCCAGCCCCGACCCCGCCGCCGAAGATGCCGCCGGCCTGGAACTCGAAGTCGCCGGCGTAGACGTCATCGAGGTCGATCAGGTCGTCGTTGCTGGCCTCGTCGCCGAAATCGGTGATGACGTCGGGGCCGTAATAGCTGCTGTCATTCGCCGAATTGAAGTCGAACACATCGTCGCCGAAGCCGCCGGTCATGGTGTCGCGGCCATAGCCGCCGGTGATGGTGTCGTTGCCGCCATAGCCGCCCGGATTGGAGAACACGCCCGAGGCATCGCCGAAGATGCGGTCGCCGCCGTCGCCGCCGTGGATGACGTCGTCCCCGACCTCGCTGCCTTGGATGGTGTGGTCGAAGTCGTTGAGTATCAGATCGCCAGTGATGGTGTCGGACCCGCCATTGCCATAGAGGAAGTCGTTGTCCTGGCCGCCCGACATCGTGTCGTCGCCGGAGGTGGTGCCGCCGTGGAGATCGCCCGACGCATCGCCGAACATCGTGTCGCTGCCGTCGCCGCCCAGCATGGAATCGTCGCCGGACGCTTCGGTGGCGAAGTAAGCGTCGTAGGTCGAGTCCACGTAGCCTATGTCGCCGACCATGAAGTCGTCGCCATTGCCGCCGGACATGGTGTCGTTGCCGGAGCCGTAGGCGGCGTCGTAGTACTCGAAGGTGCCAATGAGCTTGCGGATGTCGCCGTACATGTTGTCGTTGCCATCGCCACCGAACATGGAGTCGTCGCCGCTGCCGTGGATGACCCCATAGCCGCTGCCGATGTCGCCGACCAAGAGGTCGTCGCCGGTATCGCCGTAGAGCACATCATTGCCGCTGCCGAATACGCCGAGGTAATCCGCGCCCCAATCGCCGTAGATCACGTCGGCGTTGGCGTTGCCGTGGATGAGATCGTCGTCGAACTGGCCGACCAGCGTGTCGTTGCCGGTGTCGCCGTCGATGGTGTCGTCGCCGTCGTTCAAATCGTCGTCGCCGAAGATGAGATCCTCGCCGGCGCCGCCCTCGAGCTCGTCGGCGCCGAGGCCGCCATAGAGGGTGTCGTCGCCGTCCTCGCCGTCGATGGTGTCGTCGCCGCCGCTGCCGCCGATGACGTTGTCGCCTTCGTCGCCAAGAAGCTCGTCGCCGGCCTGGCCGCCGATGACGCCGTCGATGTCGCCGGAGATGGTGTCGTCGCCCGCGCCCGCATCCTCGATCGAGTAGTCGACGCCGATCTCGAAGTCGATGAACTCGGTGGCGTCGGCGAAGGAGACGATGTCGAAGTTGCCGTCGGGGCCGGTCGGGCCGGTGTCAATCGTATCGTTGCCGGCGCCGCCACGCAGGTAATCGTTGCCTTCGCTGCCGATGAGGGTGTCGTTGCCGGCGTCGCCGTAGAGCTTGTCGTCGCCAATCTGGCCCTCGAGGAAGTCGTCCCCGGTGCCGCCGCGCATGGTGTCGTTGCCGCCGGTCTCGTTGCCGGGTTCGCTGCTGTATTCGGCGTAGTAGTCGCCCCACATGGTGTCGTTGTCGGCGCCGCCATCCATCGAATCGTCGCCGGTGGTGTTGTTGGTGACAGGACTGTCCGAAGCATCGCTCAACGAATCGCCGACCATGAAGTCGTTGCCGGCCTGGCCATACATGGTGTCGTCGCCGGAGCCTTCGTAGGAGTCGCCGAATTGACCGGTGGCGTAGGTGTCGCCGGCCATGGTGTCGGCGCCGGCGCCGCCATTCATATAGTCGTTGCCGGAGCCGTAAGCGCCGTTGCTGCCCGACCCGGTACTCTCGACGAAGGCGTCGCCAACCATGAGGTCGTCGTTGGCGCCGCCCGACATGCTGTCGGCGCCGGAGCCGCGCACGTCCGGGTCGTCGCCGGCGCCGAAGGCGTCGCCGATCATGGTGTCGGCGCCGGTGGTGCCGGTGGCGGCGTCGCCGGCCATGATGTCGTTGCCGGAGCCGTCGACTTCGTCGCCGTATTTGGCGTCGCCGACCATGAAGTCGCTGTTGGCGCCGCCCGACATGTAGTCGTTGCCCGAGCCGTCGGTTTCTTCGTAGCTGGTGGCGTCGCCGACCATGTCGTCGTTGCCGGCGCCGCCATACATGCGGTCGTTGCCGCTGCCCTCGGCCTCGCCTTCTTCATCGGCGAGCGCGTCGCCGACCATGAAATCGTCGCCGCCGCCGCCATCCATGGTGTCGGCGCCGTCGCCTTGCGCGTCGGGCAAGAGGTCCTCGGTCGTATCCTGGTAAGAGCTGGCGTCGCCGACCATGTAGTCGTCGCCCTGGCCGCCATACATGGAATCGGCGCCGTCGCCGTCGGCGTAAAAGAAAGCGCGAACGTCGCCGAACATATAGTCGTCGTTCAGGCCGCCATCCATGATGTCGTTGCCCGAGCCGCTGGCGCTGCCATTTACATAGGCCAGCGCGTCGCCCACCATGAAATCGTTGCCGGCGCCGCCCTTCATGGTGTCGGCGCCGGTACCGATGACGCCATAGGCGTCGCCGAGCATGGCGTCGTTGCCGGCTTGGCCATACATGTAGTCGTCGCCCTGGAAAGAACCCGATTCGGAGCTTTCGGCAAAGCCGTCGCCGTACATGGAGTCGTTGCCCGCGCCGCCGAAGATCCTGTCGTTGTCGACCTCGCCGTAGAGGTGGTCGTCGCCGGCGCCGCCGTCGATCGAATCGGCGTCGGGCGTATCGTCGTTGTCGTCCTCTTCGATATAGCCGTCGCCGCCGAAGATCGTATCGTTGTCGTTGCCGCCCAGCAGCGTGTCGTTGCCGTCGGAATAGTCGTCCAGGGAATCGCCGATGATGAAGTCATAGCCGTCGCCGCCGTCGGCGAAATCATGGCCGGAGCCGGCCAGGATGGTGTCGCCGCCGCCGAGACCGGTGATCGAATCGTTGCCGCCGTCGGTGTCGATGAAATTGGCTTCATCGTTGCCGATGACGGTGTCGTTGCCGCCGCCGGTGATGACGCCCTCGATCGAGACCAGCGTGTCCTTGCCGTCGCTGCTGTTGGCGGTGCCGGTGGTCAGGTTGATGCTGGCATTGCCGTTGCGGAAATAGGCGGTGTCGAAGTCCGCGCCGCCGTCGAGCAAGTCCTTGCCCGAATCGCCCTGGAGCTTGTCGTCGCCTTCGTCGCCGTAGAGCTTGTCGTCGGCCCCGTCACCGTCGAGGAAATCGTTGCCCCCGCCGCCGTGCATCGTGTCCTTATCGGCGCCGCCGTAGAGCGTGTCTTCATCACCCGCGCCAAAGAGCATATCCCGCCCGCTGCCGCCGAAGAGGTAGTTGCCGCCGCCGTCCTCGTAATACAGCGATTCATCGCCGGCATAGAGCTTGTCCTTGCCGCCGCCGCCGTAGAGCCTGTCGGCTCCGTCGCCGCCGAACAGAAGATCGTCGCCGTCGCCGCCGGAGAGGTAGTCATTGTCCTCGCCGCCCAGAAGCGTGTCCCTGCCGGCACCGCCATACAAGTGATCATCGCCGGCGAGGCCGATCAGGCTGTCGTTGCCCTTCAGGCCCGAAAGCGTGTCGGAGAACTCGTTTCCCGTGAGGGTGTCGGCCTTCTTGGTCCCGACTTGAACGGTCATGTGACGCTCCTTCGATTAACGCAAAAACGGAAAGCGGCCGCGCGCCAAAGAGGCGCGACAAGGCCGCTGGATGAAGTGCGGGCAACGACGCATCGGCATGACCGGTGCTAATACCACGTAACCAGAGTCCCCCTCTACCCGGAATTCCAAATACATTCCGGCAATTCACCGTAAATTATTGAAGATGAAGAATCAATAAGCTTAGCGTCTTTTCGATCGCCGCGTGCTTTCAGTCGCGGAACGTGGCATTTCTGCCACGGTTGCAGCAAGTCTCGGAAATTTTGACCCTGCGGCCATGCTTCGAGACGCCGCCTCGCGGCTCCCCGCCCTTCGAGACGGCCGCTGACGCGGCCTCCTCAGGGTGAGGTAACACTTTGATATATAACACCTACCTCATCCTGAGGAGCGTTCGAAGAACGCGTCTCGAAGGATGAACCATGGGTCTCGGCACCCATTCGGTATCATTCCTTCAGTTTCAACGTTAAACGCTCATTTAACAGCGCCGGATTGGCCTTTCCGCCGGTCGCCTTCATGACTTGGCCGACGAAGAAGCCGAAGAGCTTGTCCTTGCCGGCGCGGTATTCGGCGACCTTGCCGGCGTGGGCGGCGAGGATTTCGTCGATGGCGCGGTCGATGGCGCCCGAATCGGTGACCTGGCGCAGGCCCTTCTTCTCGACGATGCCCGCCGCCGATTCGCCGGTCTCGAACATCAGGGCGAACACTTCCTTGGCGATCTTGCCGGATATGGTGCCGTCGGCGATGAGATCGAGCAGCCCGCCGAGGGACGCCGGCGAGACCGGGCTTTCGGTTATGTCCTTGCCGGCCTTGTTCAGGAGGCCGAAGAGCTCGCCCATGACCCAGTTGGCGGCGATCTTCTCCTTCGACAGGCTCAGGATGAGGTCCTTGCCGGGTTCCTCGTGCTGAGCCTGTCGAAGCACGAGGCCCTCATGTTTCGACAGGCTTAACATGAGGGCGTGAGGTGGAAGCACGACAGCCTCGTAGTAGTCGGCGGTCTCCTTCTCCGCCACCAGGACCGCGGCGTCGTAAGGCGAAAGCCCGTAACTCGAGATAAAGCGCGCCTTCTTGGCGTCGGGCAATTCCGGCAGGGCGGCGCGCAAGCGTTCGACATAGGCCTGGTCGAATTCGAGCGGCGGCAGATCGGGGTCGGGGAAATAGCGATAGTCGTGGGCGTGCTCCTTGCCGCGCATCGGCCGGGTCTCGCCCTTGGCGGAGTCGAAGAGGCGGGTCTCCTGGCGGATGGCGCCGCCGCCTTCGAGCACATCGACCTGGCGGCGGGCCTCGTAATCGATGGCCTGCTGGATGAAGCGGATCGAGTTCACGTTCTTTATCTCGCAGCGCGTGCCCAGGGCCTCGCCCGGCCGGCGCACCGAGACGTTCACGTCGCAGCGCATGGAACCCTCGTCCATGTTGCCGTCGCAGGTGCCGAGATAGCGCAGGATCGAGCGCAGTTTCTTGACATAGGCGCCCGCCTCCTCGGCCGAGCGCATGTCGGGCTCGGACACGATCTCCATCAGCGCCACCCCGGAGCGGTTGAGATCGACATAGGTCTTGGCGGGATGCTGGTCGTGCAGGCTCTTGCCGGCGTCCTGTTCGAGGTGGAGGCGCGTGATGCCGACCTCGCGCGAGCGCCCGCCCGGCAGGTCGACCATGATGCGGCCCTGGCCGACGACCGGGGTCAGGTACTGCGAGATCTGATAGCCGGCGGGCAGGTCGGCGTAGAAGTAGTTCTTGCGGTCGAACACCGAGCGAAGGTTGATCTTGGCGTCGAGGCCGAGACCGGTGCGCACCGCCTGGTCGATGCAAAGCTGGTTGATGACCGGCAGCATGCCGGGGAATCCGGCATCGACGAAGCTGACCTGGGCGTTGGGCGGGGCGGCGAACTCGGTCGAGGCGCCGGAGAAAAGCTTGGCGCGCGAGGTCACCTGGGCATGCGTCTCGAGGCCGATGACGATCTCCCACGGCCCGGTGCGGCCGTCGATGGTGAGGGGGGCGGAGGTCGATGTCATCGATGGATACCCAAGACGCCCTCATGTTTCGACAGGCTCAACATGAGGGCGTGTCCTCGTCCTGAGCCTGTCGAAGGACGAAGCATGAGGGATTCATTTTTTCTTCTCTTCGGCGCGGCGGCCATGCTCGGTGTAGTTCCTTGCCAGTTCCGAAATCGTCCGCCAATCGCCCCGAGTCAGCGCCTCTTTCTTGGCGCGGCTCCAGCCTTTCAATTGCCGCTCGGCCGCGATCGCATCGACGATGCGATCGAAGGATTCCGAGTATACCAGCGCCACGGGCCGGCGGGATTTCGTGAATCCGCCGAACGTTCCTTGGTTGTGTTCGTTCACGCGCCTATCCAATGTGTCCCTCGTCGAGCCTATATAGAATTTTCCGTCACAACAGCGAAGCATGTAGACGAAGGCGCCCGTCATCGGCGGTCGTCCTTCGACAGGCTCAGGACGAGGAGTTCCTCATGCTGAGCCTGTCGAAGCATGACCCTAGAACCACGCCATACCGTCAGGTCGGGCGGTGAATGCGGCCGCGCGCTCGATCGCCCGGCCGGCGCGCAGGATCGTCGCCTCGTCGAAGGCGCGGCCGATGAGCTGGAGCCCGAGCGGCAGGCCGTCGGCGGATAGGCCCGCCGGCACGGACAACCCCGGTAATCCGGCGAGGTTCACCGTCACGGTGAAGACGTCGTTCAGGTACATGGACACCGGATCGTCGCTCGCCTCGCCGGCGGCGAAGGCGGCGCTGGGCGTACTCGGCGTCAGCACCACGTCCACCTCTTCGAAGGCGCGGGCGAAATCGCGGGCGATGAGAGTGCGCAGGGATTGCGCCTTCTTGTAATAGGCGTCGTAGTAGCCGGCCGAGAGGACGTAGGTGCCGATGAGGATGCGCCGCTTCACCTCGGCGCCGAAGCCCGCCGCGCGCGTGCGCTCGTAGAGCTCGTCCAGCGATTGACCCGGCACGCGCAGGCCGAACCGCACGCCATCGTAGCGGGCGAGGTTCGAGGACGCCTCCGCCGGCGCGATGATGTAATAGGTGGGGAGCGCGTATTTGGTATGCGGGAGCGAAATCTCGCGCGCCTCGGCGCCGGCCTCGACGAGCCAGGCGACCCCTTCGCGCCAGAGCCGGTCGATCTCCGCCGGAAGGCCGGGGACGCGATACTCCTTGGGCACGCCGATTTTGAGGCCGCGCACGCCGGCATCGAGCCCGGCGCGGTAATCCGGCACGGGCAGGTCGGCCGAGGTCGAATCCTTGGGGTCGTGGCCGGCCATCGCCGTCAGCATGAGGGCCGCGTCCTCGACGATGCGCGTCATCGGGCCGGCCTGGTCGAGCGAGGAGGCGAAGGCGACGATGCCCCAGCGCGAACAGCGGCCATAGGTCGGCTTCAATCCGACGAGGCCGCAGAACGAGGCCGGCTGGCGGATGGAGCCGCCGGTATCGGTGCCGGTGGCGCCCATGGCCGCGCGCGCCGCCACGGCCGCCGCCGAGCCGCCCGACGAGCCGCCGGGAACGAGCTTGCGGTTGTCGCCCTTGCGGTGCCACGGATTCTCGACGGGCCCATGATAGCTGGTGAGGTTGGACGAGCCCATGGCGAACTCGTCGAGATTGGTCTTGCCCAGCATCGCCGCGCCGGCACGCCACAGATTGGCGGTGACGGTGGATTCGTATGGCGGTTTGAAGCCGTCGAGGATGTGGGAGCCGGCCGTCGTCGGCACGCCCTCGGTGCAGAACAGATCCTTGACCGCTATGGGAATTCCGTCCAGGAGACCGGCCCGGCCGGCGCGCCGGCGGGCATCCGAGGCCGCCGCCTGGGTTAACGCTTTTTCCGGTGTCTCGGTGATGAAGGCGTTCAACGGCCGCGTCAGCTCCATGGCGCGGATATGGGCCTCTGTCAGCTCGACCGACGTGAAGTCGCCCTTGTCGAGACCGGCGAGCGCGCCGGCGATGGTAAGCTCGTTGAGCGCCGTCATCTACTCGACGACTTTCGGCACGACGAAAAATCCGTGCGCGGTTTCCGGCGCGTTGGCGAGAATCTTCTCCGCGTGGCCGCCATCGGTGACCGCATCGGGCCGGCGCGGCAGGCCAAGACCGGTGACGCTCGCCATCGGCTCGATGCCGGCAGTGTCGACCTCGTTCAGCTGTTCGATCCAATGCAGGATGCCGTCGAGCTGGCGGGCGAGCGTCGCCAGTTCCGCGTCGGCGACCGCGATCCGCGCGAGTGTCGCGATGCGAGCGACATCGGATTTATCGAGGGACATGAGTGTGAAATGCCTCGGAGCGCGTTACGCCACGTCCTTCGACAGGCTCAGGACGAGGTTGAATCTTTGCAAAAGCTTATCCTCACACTGAGCTTGTCGAAGTGGGAGGATGAGCGGCGCGGACGCTACCACCGGGCGCGGGGCGTCGCAACGGTCTCACCCCGCGAATTGTCGCGTCGTGCGGATCGCTCGGGTCACCATCGCGCCGAACGGAGCGCGGCAACGTCCGACCATTCGGTCAGATCGGCGCCTTTGAGCGCATCGCTCATGGCCTTGCGGATCTTGGCATTGGGGATGCGCACGGCGAAGGGCAGGCCGCCATGGAGCGTGACTTGCCGATAGAACAGCCGAACGGCCTCGGTCGGCGTGAGCCCGACCCGGCGCAATACTGTTTCGGCGCTTTTCTTGAGCCGCGGCTCGACGCGAGCGCGGATCATGGCGGTCTTCGGCATAGCGGGTCTCCTCGCGTCAATCGTATGGCACGATTGGGGAACAATGGCAAGACGGGAGCGACCTCATCCCGCTCGGAAGTCGTTCCGGCGCGAAGCAAGAACCTGGTCCGGAAACGCATGATCCTTGCGCCACCCTCACCCGCGCGCTGGCGCGCGCGACCTCTCCCGCTTGCGGGAGAGGGCCGGGGTGAGGGTACTTACGCCGGTACGACAGATGGAGAGCCGGCGAAATGGCACTCGGCTTCGTGGGTCGCGGAAACACGCACGCGCGGCGGGGCGACCCGGCGGCAGATGTCCTCGGCCCTCGGACAGCGGGTGTGGAACCGGCAGCCGGCGGGAATGGCGTAGGGGCTGGGCACGTCGCCTTGGAGCATGGCCTGGCGGCGGCGCTTCACCGGCTCGAGGCGGGGGACCGCGCCGAGCAGTCCTTGGGTGTAGGGATGGCGGGCGTTGCCGAAGATCTCATCGGTCGTGCCGGTCTCGACGATGCGGCCGAGATACATGACCGCGATGCGCCGCGACATGTGGCGCACCACCGACATTTCATGGGCGATGAACAACATGGTGAGCCCGAGCTCGCCACGCAGGTCGTTGAGCAGGTTGAGGACCTGCGCCTGGATCGACACGTCGAGCGCCGCCACCGGCTCGTCCAGCACCAGCATCGACGGGCGCACGGCGAGCGCGCGGGCAAGGCCGACGCGCTGGCGCTGACCGCCGCTCAATGAGCGCGGGTAGCGGCCGGCCATCTCGCTCCCGAGGCCGACCAGGGACAGGAGCCGCGCCGTCTCGGCGCCGATGTCGCCCTCCGGCACGATGCGGTGGAAGCGCAGGACCTCGGCGATGGCGGCGGAAACGGTAAAGCGCGGATTGAGGGAGGAATGCGGGTTCTGGAACACCATCTGCAGGCGCCGGCGAAGCCCGCGCAAGCCTTCCGCATCGGCGCGGGCGATGTCCCGGCCCTCGAACAGCACGCGGCCCGCGCTCGGGCGGACGAGGCGCAGGATCGCGCGGCCCAAGGTCGTCTTGCCGCTGCCGCTTTCGCCGACGAGGCCCAAGGTCTCGTGACGATCGATCGTGAGATCGACGCCGTCGATGACGCGCGCGACGGGCCGCGGGCGCCCGCCAAGCCAATCGACGAGCCGGCGCCGGCCGGGGAACTCCACCACCAGATTCTCGACCTTTAGCAGGGGCTCGGTCACAGCAGAGCCCCCACGCGTTCGGGGTGAAGACAGGCGCTCCAATGACCGGGCGCGATTTCGACGGGTGCCACCGGCGTCGTGGCGCAATCCGGCGAGGCAACGGCGCAGCGCGGCTGGAACGGGCAGCCGGGGCCGAGATCGGCGAGGCTGGGCGGCTGGCCCGGGATCGGGCGCAGCCGGCCGGCGCCGCCTTCGATGCGCGGGATCGACTGCATCAGCCCCACGGTGTAGGGGTGGCGCGGTTCTCGGAATATCGTCCTGGTGTCGGCCAGTTCGACGATGCGCCCGGCGTACATGACGGCGACGCGGTCGCTGGTCTCCGCCACCACCGCCATGTCGTGCGACACCAGCACCAGCGCCATGCCGCTGGCGGCCTGGAGATCCAAGAGCAGGGCCAGGATCTGATCCTGGATGGTGACGTCGAGCGCGGTGGTGGGCTCGTCGGCCAGAATCAGTTTCGGGCCGCCGGCCAGCGCCATGGCGATGACCGCGCGCTGCACCATGCCGCCCGACCATTGGTGCGGATATTCATCGACCCTCAACTCGGGGCTGGGAATGCCGACGCGGCGCAACAGTTCGACCGCGCGCTTGCGTGCCTCGCGGCGCCCGATACGGCCATGAACGCGCAAGCCTTCCGTGATCTGGTCGCCGATGGGCCAGACCGGATTAAGCGCCGTCGCCGGGTTCTGCGAGATCATGGCGAGCGCGGTGCCGCGCAGTTGGCGCAGCCGCGCTTCGGGCGCATCGAGCAGGTCCTCGCCGTCGAACATAACGCGCCCGCCCTTGATCTCGGCCGGCGGCGTGGGCAGGAGCCGCAGGATCGTGCGGCAGAGGACCGACTTGCCGCTGCCGCTTTCGCCGACGATTCCGAGAGTCTCCCCGGCCTGGACGGTCAGAAAGACATGGTTGAGCGCCACGATCCGACCGCCCCTCGTCCGGAACTCGACGACGAGGTCCTCGATGGCGAGGAGCGGCGCCACCGCCGCTACAACAGCGCGTGCCGGCGCTCGCCCAGGCGCTGGGCGAGGCCGTCGCCGACGAGGCTGAGCGCCGAGCCGGTGACGACGATGGCAAGTCCGGGAAGGGTGCAGATCCACCAGGCGTCGAAGATAAAGTCGCGGCCTTCCGCCACCATGGTGCCCCATTCCGGTTCCGGCGGCGCTATGCCGAGGCCGAGGAAACTCAACCCCGAGACGAGCAGGATGGTGAGTACGAAATCGGTCATGGAGAACACGATCGAGGAATTGGCGATGTTGGGCAGCACGTGGCGAAAGACGATGCGCCACGGCCCGAAGCCGAGCGTGCGCGCGGCCAGAACGTAATCCTTGCCGCGCTCCACCAGCATCTCGGCCCGCGCGAGGCGCGCATACATGGTCCAGGCGGTGAGGAAGACCGCGATGTAGATGTTGTGCACGCCGGGGCCGAGGATCGCGACGATGACGATGATCAGCACCAGGAACGGAAAGGCCACGGTCACGTCGAGAATGCGCATCAGCACGGCGTCGAACCAGCCGCCGAAATAGCCGGCCAGCGCACCGAGCACGATGCCATAGATGAGCGGCACATAGGTCATGAAGAAGCCCATCGGCAGGTCGATGCGAATGCCGTAAAGCACGCGCGTCAGCACGTCGCGGCCGAAATTGTCGGTGCCGAAGGGATGCCGGGCGCTCGGCGGCTGCAAGGCGTTGACGAGATCCTGCGTCAGCGGGTCGTAGGGGGTGAGCCAGGGTGCGGCAAGTCCCGCCAACACGATCAGCGCCAGCATGGCGGCGCCGATCTTGAGAGCACCCGGCCAGCGCGCGAGCTCGGCGGCCGCGCGTCCCGCGGGCGAGGCGGCGGCAACGCTCATGATGTCAAGACCCGCCGGTCGATCAGCATGTAGCTGAGATCGGCCAGCAGATTGACGACGATGACCAGCACGGCGAAGACCAGCGACAGGCCCTGGATCACCGGATAGTCGCGATAGCCGACCGCGCGCACCAGCAGCGAGCCCAGGCCCGGATAGGAAAACAGGTATTCGACCACGACGGCGCCGCTCAGCAGCCAGCCGATGTTGACGGCGAGAACGGTGACGACCGGGATGAGCGCGTTCCTGAGTACGTGCTTCACCAGGATGCGCCACTCGCCCAGACCCTTGGCGCGCGCGACCTCGATGTAATCGGCGGTCAAGACATCGAGCATGGAGGCGCGCAGCGACTGGATGAGAATGGGCGCGAGGAAGAGCGCGATGGTCGCCGACGGAAGCACGGCGTGCCACAGGCGGTCGATGAAATCCTTGCCGAAGCCGGAGATCGGGAACCAGTCGAGATAGATGCCGAAGAACAACATGAGCAGGATGCCGACCCAGAACGGCGGCATGGCGAAGCCGACGATGCCGACGAGACGGATGGCATGATCGGCGGCCCGGTCGACGCGCCGGGCGGCGAGCAAGGACAGCGGCAGCGCGATCACGATGGCCAGGATCGAACTGAACACCAGCAGGAACACGGTCGGCCCCAACTTCTCGCCGACGATGCCGGAGACCGGGGCGTTCTGAATGATGGAGGTGCCGAGATCGCCCAGAGCGGCGTTGCCGATGAACCGTCCATATTGGATCAGCAGCGGACGGTCGAGACCGAGTTTCGCATGCGCCGCGGCCAGCGTCTCCGGCGTGGCCCGGCCGTGCATCATGATCTGGATCGGATCGCCGGGGACCAAATGGATGGCGAGAAACGCGATCAGGCTGACGCCGATGATGACGGGCACCATCTGCGCCAGCCGGCCGAGGATGTAATCCAGTAGAAGCATGGCGCGCGACACCCTCCGCCCGGCTCAAGCCGGACGGAGGGAACGGCAGTTCGAAAGACTACTTGTCGACCCAGACCTTCTGCAGCCACCACCAGCCATTGGCGAGCTGCTTCCAGCCTTTAACATGATCGTGCAAGCCATTGACAACAGGCGCGAAATTCAGGGGCACGCTGTACCCGTCATTGTACACGATCTCCTGAATCTTGGCGTAGATCTCGCCGCGCTTGGCCGGATCCAAGGAACTGCGGGCATCGCTCAGGAGCTGGGCCACTTCCTTGTTGTCGTACCAGGAGAAGAAGGCCTGGGCGCCGCCGTTGAAGTCGGCCTGGATAGTGGCGAGCTCGTCGGTGTCGTTGATGTCGCTGGTGATATAGCTGACATAGGCCCCATGCTCGCCCTTGGTGGTCATGGTCCAGGCGGTGCCGACGTCGAATTCCACGATCTCGCTCTTCAAGCCGGCCTTGCCCCAGCCTTCCTGAAGGATCGTGGCGACCTGGCGGAACGGCGCGTTGCCGGTGTCCACCATGATCTGGATCGGCGTGCCGTCATAACCCGCCTCGGCGACCAACGCCTTCGCCTTCTCGATGTCATAGGGGATCAGGGGCACGGCATCGGAGTGGAAGTTCACCTTCGGCATGTAGGAGTTCGGCACCTCGCCATAGCCGAAATAGACCGCCTTCAGGATCGCCTCGCGGTCCGCGGCGTAGTTGAGGGCGAGACGGATGTTCTTGTTGTCGAGCGGCTTCTTCGTATGATTCAGATAGACGTAATCGAGGCGGAAGATCGGTGTCGATTCGAGGACGAGGCCCTCTTCGTTCTCGAGCGACTTCGCCTGATTGAAGGCGACCGTCGAGATCACGTCGTAATCGCCGTTGCGCAGGCCAAGCACGCGGGCGTTGCTCTCCGGCACATAGCGTAGCTCGACGGTTTCGAGATAGGGCAACGCCTTGCCGTCGGCGCCAATGTCCCAGTAATGAGGATTGGCCTTCAGCACCACGGTCGAGCCGCGTTCGAATTTCTCGACCGCGAACGGACCCGCGCACATCGGCGCGGTGCCGAATTTCTCCTTGTCGGCTTCGTGAGTCTTCTTGTGAATGATCGACGAAGCGTAGACGGACAAGGCCGACAGCAGCGGCGCATAGGGCGCGCTTAGCTCGACCTTGACGTGCTTGCCGTCGGGAGCGGTGATCGCCTTCACCGGCTTCAGGATGAAACCGAGATAGGTGTCCGGCTTGGCGAGCGCGGTCAGCGTGTAGACGACGTCCTCCACCGTCACCGGATCGCCGTTGCTGAACTTCGCGTCGCGAAGCTGGAAGGTGTAGGTGAGACCGTCCGCCGACACTTCCCAGGATTCGGCCAGGCCGGGACGCAAGCCCAGGCCGGTATCGTCGGCCTCGATCAGGGCGTCGCAGACCTGCTCGATGGCGTAGATCGAGCCGTTGTCGCCGGGAATGAGCGGGTCGAAGGTGAGCGGTTCGTCGGGGCGCGCCAAAATGAGCGTGCCGCCGCGCTTGATATCCTCGGCCGTGGCCGTTCCGGCGGCCAGCAGTCCCAGCGCCAGCGCCGCGCCGGCTAGGATTCGTGGGCTTATCGGTGACATGGTCCGGTTCCTCCCTGTTGATCGGTGTATGGCGGGGTATTGAAGCGACAGCCGGGCAGGCTGGCAAGTCTTCTCAGCGGAAGGCGAACCAGAGGGCGTAAAGGCCAAAGCCGATGACCAGCGTGCCGGCGACCCGGTTCAGCCATCGCATCGAGGTCACGTCGATATGGCGGCGCACCAGGCCAACGCCGCTGCTGAGCGTCAGCCACCAGGCCGCCGAGCCGAGAAAGACCCCGATGACCAGAACGGCGAGCGGCCCATAGCCGCCCTGCGAAGCGGCGAACTCGCCATCGGGGCTGACGACGCCAAGCCCGGTGAAGATGGCGACGAACGACAGGATCGTCATCGGGTTGGCCAGCGTCAGCGCGAAGGTCGAGGTGAAGTCATGCGCCAGGCCCGAGATATCGACGCTTCCGGGTGTCGCCGGGTCGGGCGGCCGGGCGCGCCATTCGCCGACGCCGACGTAGAGGAGAAAGAGGCCGCCGGCGAGACTCAAGCCTCGAACATGGTCGATGAGAAATTCGCTGACGAGAGTTAGGCCGAAGGCAGCGACCGCGCCGTAGAGGGCGTCGGCGCAAGCCGCCCCGAGCCCGCTGATGAAGCCGTGCAGATGGCCGCCCGCGAGCGTGCGGCGGATGCAAAGCAAGCCGATCGGCCCCACCGGGGCGGCGATGGCGAAGCCAATCACCAAGCCTTTGAAGAACAGTTCCAAATCGTTTCCCCTCGCCGCCTGCTGTCCCGCCCCTGAAATTCGTACGTCGATGCAACCAGACAAATGACTCCCCTGCAAACCCTTTGTCATCGCCGGGCCTCGACCCGGCGATCCATGGCGCAACGGCATGATGGATGCCCGCGTCGAGCGCGGGCATGACAAGAGTGGGAGCAATGATCCAATATGAAACGTTAATCTCCTTCCGAGGATCCCGATGCCGGTGGTCGAACTCGATGCCCTGAGGAAAGCGATCGGCCCGCGCCGGCGCCTGATCGGCCTCGACGTTGGGACGCGCACGATCGGCGTCGCGATATCCGATGACGGCCTCGCCATCGCCTCGCCGGTCGAGACCATAAGGCGCGGCAAGTTCGCGGCCGACGCCAATCACCTCGCCCGGCTGGTCGCGGAGCGGGACGCGGCCGGCTTCGTCGTCGGCCTGCCGGTGAACATGGACGGCAGCGAAGGCCCGCGTTGCCAGTCGGTCCGGCAGTTTGCGCGCAATTTGCTGGGGCGCCTCGATCTGCCGCTCGCCTTCTGGGACGAGCGGCTGTCGACCGCGGCGGTGACGCGGGCGCTCATCGAGGCCGATGTCAGCCGGCGGCGGCGGAGCGAGGTCGTGGACAAGATGGCCGCCTCCTACATTCTCCAAGGCGCACTGGACTTCCTTGACCGCGGCAAGGCGAATGACGAGGATCGCGGTCCCGACGATCCCTCGCGCTCATAGGTTCCCATGCCCTCACCGCTCGACGGAATGCGCGTTTTCGATCTGGCGCGAATCCTGGCCGGACCGACAGCAACCCAGCTGCTCGGCGATCTCGGCGCCGATGTCATCAAGATCGAACGGCCCGGCGCCGGCGACGACACGAGAAAATGGGGGCCGCCATACCTCGCCGGCCGCGACGGCGCCGACACCGGCGAGAGCGCTTACTATCTCAGCAGCAACCGCAACAAGCGGTCCGTCACCATCGACGTCGCCAAGCCGGAAGGGGCCGCGCTGGCCAAGCGGCTCATCGCCGGTTGCGACATCTTCGTCGAGAACTTCAAGGTCGACGACATGGCGCGCTACGGGCTCTCGTACGCCGACCTCAAAGCGGAGTTTCCGCGCCTCATTTATTGCTCGATCACCGGCTTCGGCCAGACCGGTCCTTACGCGCCCAGAGCGGGCTACGACATGCTGGCGCAAGGGATCGGCGGCGTCATGAGCGTCACCGGCGAGAAGGACGGGCCGCCGCTTAAAGTGGGCGTCGGAATCGCCGACGTGATGTGCGGCATGTACGCAAGCGTGGCGATCCTGGCCGCCCTGCATCACCGGGAGAAGACCGGCGAGGGGCAGTACATCGATCTATCGCTCCTCGACACACAGGTCGCGTGGCTCATCAATGTCGGCCTCAACTATCTCGTCTCCGGCCAGGTTCCGGGGCGTGTCGGCAACGAGCATCCCAACATCGTTCCCTACAATGTGTTGCCCACAAAGGATGACCGCCACCTCATCCTGGCCGTCGGCAACGATTCGCAATTCGCGAAATTCTGCGCGTTCGCCGGCGCCCCGGCGTTGGCGGACGATCCGCGGTTCGTCACCAACGACGCGCGCGTGCGCAACCGGCGTGCGCTCTACGAGCTGCTGCCGGACATCCTGCTCGCCAAGACCCAACGGGAATGGATCGACGGCCTCGCCGCGGTGGGCGTGCCGTGCAGCCCAGTGAACTCGATCGACCAGGTCTTCGCCGATCCGCAGGTGCAAGCGCGCGGCATGAAGGTGAGCATGCCGCACCCCCTTTCGGCGAGCGGCCTCGTCGATCTCCTCGCCAATCCGATCAAGTTTTCGGCGACGCCGGTTTCCTACCGCCAGCCGCCGCCGTATCTGGGCCAGCACACCGAGGAGGTGTTGCGCGAGCTTCTGCGCATGTCGGATTCCGAGATCGCCGCGCTCCGGTCGGCGGGTGTCATATAGAGCATGCTTCGGGATTTCGCCTCGGCGCTATGGCGCGGCATTCGAGGTTTCATGGCCCATGACGGCGTCATTCATTCCGGCCACATCGCCTATAGCGGGCTGTTCGCCTTCTGCCCGTTCGTCATCTTTCTAGCGGGCCTGGCCTCGCGGTTCGGAAGCGAGGAGGCGCTCGATCGATTGAGCGCGCTGTCCTGGAAACTGCTGCCGGTCGACGTCGCCTCGACGCTTCAGCCGCTGATGCGCGAGGCGATGCAGGGCAGCGACGCGACGCTTCTCGTCATTATCCCGTCCTTGTGGGCGGCGGCCTCGGGCACGGAAGCCCTGCGCGCGGCCCTCGACCGAGTGCTCGGCACCGGCCGGGATTGGCCGTTGTGGCTGCGGCGCCTGCAGGGGCTGGCCTTCGTGGCGGTCACGTCCCTGGCCGTCCTCGTCGCCACCGTCGTCGTCGTGATCGCGCCGCTCGTCTGGGGCATGGTAACCTATCGGATCGGCATGCCTCCGGGCGCGCTCTCGATCTTGTTCGCCGCCCGCTATGCGCTGGCGGCCCTCGTCTTGTTCACCAGTCTGCTCCTCGTCTATCGCTGGCTGCTCGCCGCCCGGCATCCATTGCGCTGGCACGTCCCCGGCGCGATCCTCGCGAGCCTGCTGTGGCTTGCCCTCGCCGGCTCTTTTACGCTTCTCATCGAGGAGACCGGGCGCTATCGGGTCGTCTATGGCAGCATCGCCGGAATCGTGGCGACGCTTTTTTTCTTCTTCCTCAGCGCCGCGGTGGTGATTTTCGGCGCCGAGTTCAACGCCGGCTTGCGCCGGCAACCGCGGTTGGCAGGCGCCGCCGACCGGGTGTAAGATGGATTCTCAACCATTGACCAGCTAGATTTCAGGGAGGACGAAATGCGTCGGTCCATCATGTTCGGAGCTCTGCTCCTGATTGTCGGATTTGCCACCGCCTCGGCGGAGGAAACCAAGCGCCTTGCCTTCGTCGAACGGGCGACCACGGACGCCGTGACCGATACCGGCGTTCAGGGAGACAGCCCCGGCGACCTGCTGACCTTCGCCAACGAAATTTATGACGAGAAGAACGAGACGCTCGCCGGCACCAACAACGGCTGGTGCATTCGCACCGTGGTTGGAAAGGCGTGGGAGTGCTTTTGGACCCTCACGCTCAAGAAGGGCCAGATCATGGTCGAGGGGCCATTCCTGGACGGCCAGGATTCGGTCTTGGCCGTCACCGGCGGCACCGGCGCCTATTCCAAGGCGAAGGGCGAAATGGCCCTGCACGCCCGCAACCCCCAGGGGACGGAGTATGATTTCGTCTATAAGCTGGCCAACTAGAGCAGCGACTCCGGCACTTGGAGCCCACCGATGTCATGGCCGGGCTCGACCCGGCCATCCAGAAACTGGGAGAAGCCTGGATGCCCGGATCAAGTCCGGGCATGACAAGGGAGAAGGGAAGCCGGAAGTGCCGGGATCGTCCGAATGAGCCAGTGCACTAGTTCGTGCGTTCGCCTTCGTCCGCCAGATTCGCGGTCTGCAGGCGCTTGCGATAGTCGTCCATGAATCCGGTGAGACGGTCGACCGTGGCCAGGCGATCGGTGATTCCCCGCACCTTGGCGCTGTCGTCCAGATCCGTGGTGAGGACATAGAAGGGCTCGGCCAGCGCGCCACCGGCCATGGCCTCGCCATGGCGGCGCGCCAGCGATTCGAGTCCGGCGCGATCGCCGGCCAGCGTCAGGGCCACCGCCTGATTGAGAATAAGATCCTGGCGATGGGAATCGTCCGCGGCCGAGGGGGCCTGCGCGCCGTCCCCGACAACCGCGATCAGTCCGTCGATGGCCGCCGCCGCCTTGGGCCAATCCTCGAGACGCCACAGCAGATCGGCCCGCAACAGGACCGCTCCGGTATCGGTGGCGCCCTGAAGCAGGGCGAAAGCCTCGCCTTGCCGGCCCATGTCGAAGAGCGCGCGCACCTCGAGTTCGCGCCGGGCTTGCGCGAGTTCGGACGGCGTGTCGGTCGCGGCGCTCGACGACAACGCGGCGAGAGCCTCCCTTGGCTTGCGCTCGATCAGACGGATTTCCGCCAGGCGCGCGCCGGCGCGGGCGCGTTCCACGCCCTTCAGGCGATGTTCAATCTGGTCGCCGAGCAGCGCGTCGGCGCGGTCGAGCAAATCGACCGCGATCAACCGATCGGCCACGCCGGCGACGACTTCGTCGCCGCGCCGGCCGGACGGCAGTAGTTCGCCGAATTCGTCGTAGATCGCCACCGCTTCCACGGAACCCACGGCCTGCTCGTGTTCGCCGGCGAACACCGCGGCGAATGCGTCGGTCATGGTCTTGGTCAAGGCTGGCGCGTCGGGGTGCCGGCGGATGTGCCCGACGGCCTGACGCCAAAGCTCCAGGCCGTCGCGCACGCGGCCGACATCGACATAGGACTGGCCGAGACGGCGCAAGAGTTCGAATTCGAAGCGGTCCCCGCGCCACAGATAGCGTACGCTTTCGAGGCGTTCGATCGAGTCCTTCGCCTCGATGCCGCCGGTGCGGAATTCCAGTTCGGTCAGGGACAGCGTCGCCCAGGCGCGCACCGGACGGCTGGGGCTGGCGAGAAGCCGCTCCCAGATTTCCTTCGCCTCGCTAGGCCGCCCTTCGCGATCGGTGCGCAGGCCATCGAGAAATGCGATCTCGTCACGCTCCTCGGCGTTTGGTGAATCGGCGCGCAGGCGATCGAGGTTCACGATGGCGCCGACCGGATCGCCGCCGTGAATCTGGGCTTCCGCCGCCAGCAGATCGAGGCGGCGGCGCAGATTGCGCGGATAGTCCGCGATCAGCGCCGCCGTATCGCGGAAATTCGCGTTGGCGACGTCCCAGGCGCCCAGCGTGGCGGCAAGCGCCCCGCGCCACAGATCGGCCTCGACCTCGCCATCGAGGCCGGGATGGGCGAGAATTTCAGCGGCGCCGTCTTCATCCGCGGACAACAGCCGGCTCACGCCTTTCAACAACAGGAGCTCGGGATCGAGGCTTTCGCCATTCGTCTCCTCGATAAGCGCCACCAGGCCCGACGCTTCCTGAACGAGACCATGGGCCAGATAGAACCGCGCCAGCTCGAGCCGTACTATGGCCAGGCGCTCCGGCGTCGCGCCAAGCACCGCATCCTGCATCTGCTGGCGAATTTCGGCATAGGAACCGCGCTCGGTATGACGCCAGGCAGCGAGATCGAATAGCCGCGGCCGGAACTGCTCGTCGGAATCGGCCATCGCCGATGCGATTTCAGTCGTGGCCGCCGACATTATCAACCCATCGGGCGCCGAAATCCGCACACGGTCGCCCTCGACCGCGACGGTGAGCCGATCGTCCCTTGTCGCGATCGCCAGACCTTGGCGCGTGCGCAACGCCTCGAACTGCGGCCAGTCGCGAGCCTGCATCAAGCCCTCGCCCGAGGCCCGGACCGGAACGATCCACAGATCGTCGCCCACCTCGGGATCGGACACGCGAACGGGCGTGCCCGGCCCGAAGGGATCGAAGACGAGCGAGGTCAGGCCAAGACCGTCGGTCTCGACCGTTTGCGCGATGTCCGCGTCGGATTCGGGATCGCCAGGGCGAAAGTCCGCGACCCAGGCGCGGCCATCTTGAGTAAGACGCGCCACGCCGAGTTCGGCGCCGGTGATCCGCAGAATGGACGCGCCCGGATGCTCGATCTGCCGCGCGGTGCCGAAGACGCGCCGATCGGCCGCCGCCAGGTTCCGAAGATTGAACTCCGTATGCCGGTCGAAGACGAGCCACGCCGCCCCTGCCCGCATGAAGGCCGCCGCGGCTACCGGTTCGGCCCATTCGATTCGTAACGTGGCCCCCTCGCCTTCAAGCGTGACCAGCACTTCGGTCGTTCCCGCGGCTTCGGGCGCGGTCAACGGGTCGGCCGCAACGGGTTCCGGCGTGGCGCCGGCGGGGGCTGACGCTGACGCTGACGCTGACGCTGACGCTGGCGCTGGCGCTGGAGCCGGTTCCGGCGTGGCCATGGATTCCGGAACCAGAGCGACCTCGGGCGTCGGCGAAGAATCCGCCGGCTTGGATTCCGGCGCGTCCCGTGGCTCCGACGGCAAACTTGGCGCGGCGGCCACCGGCTCGGCACCACCGCCAGGCAACAAGATATCGACCGCGATTTTCGTTCCGGCCCGGAAGTCCTTGAACGAGGATCCCGGCGCCGCCGTCACCGTGACACGCACGCTGCCGGCCGCGGCGGCCGCATCGATCGAGGCAAGGCCGCGCGGCGGATCGGCAAGGACGCGGGCAAGGTCGAGACGCGCCTCGGCCTCGAAGATCAAAACCGCCGTGTCGCCCTGCCGCTCGATGCGATAGGGAACGGCGCGCGGCCAGTCGAAGACCAAACGGCTGAACCCCGGGTGCTCGCCCCGGCGTACGAGAACGCTTGGGCTTGGGTCCGTCACAGGCGCCGCGTCGGCTGTTTCGTGCCCGCGTTCGGCGGCCGCGGCGGGAACGAAGGTCAACGCCACCCAGATCGACAGCGCCGCCACCAGCAGCGCCGCCGTGATCAATGCCGCCATGGAAGGGTCGCGCGGACAAAACCGTCTCATGGCATGGTCTCCTCGGAATCGAGCACGACGACCGCGATCGTGCCGGCGGCCGGCGTTTGCGCCGGGCCCGGCAGGCCGATAGCGAGCCTTGCCCGCGCCTCGGGCAGGACCGGATAACCGCCGGCCAACAAGGACCGGGAGATGGCATCGGCGCGCGACAAGGCCTCGGCCCAGGCGGCCGTGAAACGAGCCACGTCGCGCGCGGCCGGATCGACATAACCATCGACGACGATGCGGTTGGGAACGTTGCGCAACATGCCCACGAGCGCGGATAGCAGCGGTCCATCGAACAATTTCGCCGCCGGCAGAAGTAGCAGGACGCGATCGTCCCGCGCCAAGAGCCCGATCGGCCTCAAGGCGGAATCCTCCGACAATCGGCGTTGCAGCAGCGCCGCCAGATATCCGACATCGCGACCTTCGGCGGTGAGCGTCGCGCTCATGTTGCGATCGACGACCGCGGGGTTGTCGGCGCGCACCGATCGATCGGTCGGCCCGTTGTCGAGCGCGCCGACGACGCGTTGCCAGGTTCCTTCCTCGATGGTCGACATGGAGAATATCATGACGAAGAAGCAGAGCATCAGCCCGATAAGATCGGCAAAAGTGATCAGCCAGACTGGCGATCCGCCGCTGCTCGAATCGGACTCCAACGCCGTCATGGCGCCGACCCGCCGCTGCTTGGCGGCGCCCCGTCCTCGCGCGGCGCCACCGAAATCGTGAATTCGATGGCGTCCTTGCCCGGATCGCCAAGGCCGGCGGCGACCTGGTCGGGCGAGGCCCCGGCGCCCAGCAGCGCGCGCAGCAGCGCCCCCGATGCCGCGACGGCGTCCGGCGCCGACCGGTCGACCGCGATCGAGGTTTCCAAGCGCAGCCGTGGCGCCAGCTCGCCGATCATGTCGGCCAGCCGCCGCAGGAACCGCCGTCCGCCCGGCGTCACCTTGGCCTCGCCGGCCCGCAGCATCGCATCGGCCGGAAGACGGATCGAGAGGCGATCCCCCTTGCCCGGGCTCGCCGCCTGCGTCAGCGGCACGAAACTCGCCGCCAACCGCCCGACGCGATCGTGCAGATAGCGAAGAACCTCGGAATCGCTGGCGCCCGCGGCCAATTCGCCTTCGACGTCGGGCAGCATGCTCGAAAACGCGCGCTGCACGCTGCCGAGCGCCGAATGCGTGCGCTCGGGCTCGAACTTCGATTGGCTCACCAGCAGAATGAAGAAGACCAACAGCAGGAGTTGCAGGCTGAGCAACAGGACAAGATTGGGATCCCACCGCCCCTCGCCCGCATCGCCTCCGCCGGCCTCGATCATGGCCATGTCGCCAACGGGCTCGTTAGTTGCCGTCGGAGAAGAGCCGGTCGATGTCGTCCTGGGAATGCGCATTCGCCGCAAGCTGCGGTCCATGGAGCAACGCCGCGTCCGGATCGACGTTCGCGTCGCTTGGCGCGCTCACGGGCACGCCGGCGACGTTGCCGAAGGCCCGCAGCAAGCCCTCGACCTTGGCTTCGATGTGTTTCAAGGCCTTCACGACCTTGGTAATGCGCTGGCCGGTGATGTCCTGGAAATTGCACGATTCGTAGATCTTGGTCACCGCCTCGGTAAGTTTCTCGGCCACCTCCGGCTCCAAGCTTCCGATCAGGCTCTCCATGGTTTCGGCCGCTTCGAGAATGCCGTTCGTGGCCTGCTCGGTCGCCTCGACGATGGCGTCAAGCTCGTCGCTGGCGGTTTGCAAATGCTGGTCGCGAATTTCCTCCGGGCGCAGCGCCGCGATCTCCTTGCGCGCGTCCGCGATATAGCGGGCAAGGGATTCGACCTCGTCGTAAAGCCGCAGATTGTTCAGCGACAGATTGCCGTCCATGGTTGACATGATGTCCTCGACAACGGCGGCAATGGCATCGACGTCCGGCAGCGCCTGGGTCTGTTGCGCCGCTTGGCTCAGACGAAGGGCGAGATCGCGATTCGCGGCTTGACTGTTCATGGCATGACCCCCTGCTTCGCCGCCTAGAAGGCGCCGAGAATTCCTTGCATCTTCTGCTTCAACGTCGCCGCGTTGAACGGCTTGACGATATAGTTGCTGACACCCGCTTCCTTCGCCGCGACGACGTTCTCGCTCTTGCTTTCGGCGGTGATCATGATGAAGGGCAATTCCTTCATCCGCGCGTCGGCGCGCACTTCCTTCAGCAGCTGCAGCCCCGTCATCGGCTCCATGTTCCAATCGGAGATGACGAGGTTGAACTGCTTCTCGCGCAGTTTCTGCAACGCCATGCCGCCATCCGTGGCTTCATCGACGTTGTTGAATCCGAGTTGCTTCAGCAGATTTCGAATGATCCGGAGCATCGTCTTGTAATCATCGACGATCAGGATCTGCATGTTCATGTCGATAGCCATTCAACGTCTCCATTGACTAGGCGGCACGAGCGGCGATTCGCCCCCCATCGGTGCGCACGCCAAGCTAGCCGGGGAATACTTAACAGCGCGTAAAATCGGGGCCTCGACTACTGCGGAATCGGCATGTCCCCGACTTTGGCGAGTTCCAGCGTCAGTTCCATGACCCGAGCCGGGTTCATCTGGGCCAGGACCTGCGCCGCCTTCTGCTCCTTCATGCGGTCCACGACGGGCAGCAGCGTATCGATCTCCAGCTGATCGAAGATCTTGGCCGCGTCCTTGGGCTTCATGGACTCATAGATCTTGACCAGGCTTTTAATCTGCTCCTCGCGCTCGGTATCGTATTGGGCCAATGAACCCCGCACCGCTTCTTGCAGGGCCTTCAGTTCGGCGATCTTGGCGTCGATTCGCTGTTCCGCCGCCGCCAGCAGCGCCTCGCGCTCGCCGATCGCGCTCTCGCGCCCTTCGAGATGCTGGCGCCGCTCGGCCAGCGACTGCAGCACGCCGATCTCCTCGTCGGTCAGGCTGAGCGGATCGACCAGGATCTCGCCAGGTTCCGGCGTTTCGGCCGGAGCGGAAGCGGTCTGGGGTTCCACTTGTTGGACCGGCGCCGCAACCGCTTCCGCCGGCACTTGGGCGGCCGTTGGCGTGCCGGTGGTGATCGAAACGTCTTGCCACAGGGCGCCGACGCGAACGCTGAGCATCAGCAGAACGACGGCGACGGCCACGGGAAACAGACGAAGCCGCCGGCGAGGTTCGCCGGGGGGGATATGGTCGGTCGCGCGCGCCGTCATCGCACGCCCGCCAGCGCGCGCAGGATCGCGGGCCGCGGACTCGCGGCCTCATCGTCCGGGGAAGCAACCTCGGACAGGCGGTTTGGCGCGGAAGCCGGCGCCTTGGCCGCGCCGGCCAGGCGATCCGCCAGGCCCTCGGCGCGTTCGGCGAGGAAAGCGAGCTCGTCGCGCAGGCCGGAAGCCCGATCGATGCGACCCTGCAGACTCTCGCCCGTGGTCGCGACCGCGATCTTGAGTTCGGCCATGGCGCGCCCGGCTTCGTTGACCGCCCCGTCGAAGCGCTGGACAAGGGCCGCCAACTCTTCGCGCCCGGCGCGCGCTTCGACCAGAACGCGATAGACCCGCACCAGGTAGACGAGCGCCGCCGCGAGCACGATGGTGGAGACCGCATTGAAGAGGATTTCCATGGTCATGGACTCCCGCTTAACTCGCCAATCGCTCGGCCACGCGCACGGCGATATGATTGCCGCTCCGGCCCATATGGCCGTAGAACATGTCGACGTCGCCGCAACGCAGCTTTATGGGCGAACTCGGCGCGGCGCCCAAGGCGAGTCGGCTGCCGACGGTCCAATTGAGGACATCGCCCAAGGAGATCTCGAATTCATCCAGCACGGCCTCGATCTTGACGTCGGTCTGCCACAGCTCGCTGGTCAAATGGCTTTCCCAAATCGAATCGCGGCCGAATTTCTCGCCCATGAACATCTGCAGCAGCAATTCGCGCACCGGTTCGAGCGTGGCATAGGGCAGGACGAGATCGAGCCGGCCGCCGCGGTCTTCCATATCGACACGCAATCTCGCCAGGACCGCGGCATTGGCCGGGCGCGCGATGGTGGCAAAGCGCGGATTGGTTTCCAGGCGGTCGTAGCGGAATTTTACCTTCGACAACGGCTCGAACGTCACCGACAAATCGTCGAGCACGACGCTGATCATCCGTTCGACCAGGTTACGCTCGATGGTCGTGTAGGGCCGCCCTTCGATGCGCATGGCGGCGGTGCCGCGACGCCCGCCAAGGAGCACGTCGACGATCGAGTAGGTGAGCGAGCTGTCGATGGTCATCAAACCGTAATTGTCCCATTCCTCGGCCTTGAAGACACCGAGCATCGCCGGCAGCGGCACCGAGTTCAGGTAGTCGCCAAACCGAATCGAACTGATGTTGTCGAGGCTGACTTCGACGTTGTCGGAGGTGAAGTTGCGCAAAGAAGTCGACAGCATGCGGACCAGGCGGTCGAACACGACTTCCAGCATCGGCAGGCGCTCGTAGGAAACGAGCGCGCTGTTGATGATGGCCTGGACGCCCGACTTGTCGGCATCGCCGCCACTCTTGCCCTTTAACCCCAGCAGGCTGTCGATTTCATCCTGGTCGAGGATGCGCGTCGATGTGGCCTGAGGATCGTTGGATTCCTCGCCGGCCGTGGCTTCCCATTCGGCCATGGCCGCGAGTTCCTCGGGGCTCATCTCCTCGGTTTCGCTGGCGGCCGGCGCCGCCGTCGCGGCGGCGGCGGGATCTTCGGAAGGGGGCGTCATGATCGCGCTACTGAACCAACATTTCCTTGAACAGCACGTCCTTGACCTGGGCCGGCTTCACGGCCTCGTTGGCGCGCAGCAGCAATTCCTCGCGCATGCGGTAGAGACCGGCCGAGCCCTTCAAGTCCTCGGGTCTCAGTTCGCGCAAGTAAACCTGAAACTGATCGATCAGGCGCGGCAACATGGCCTCGACCTGGCCGCGGGCTTCTTCATCCGCGAGTTCGAGGCTGACCGACATTTTGAGAAAGGCCGCCTTCTTGCCGGAGCTGTTCAGATTGACCAGCAACTCGGGCAGCTCGAAGAAAATGCTCGGCTCGCTTTCGGCCGCGGCCTGCTCCCCCTCGCCGGCCGCCGGCTCGACGCCGAGTAGGCCGTCGAACATGCCCATGAAATAGCCGCCGCCGGCCACCAGCAATAGCAGCAGGACCGGAGCCACGACGAAGAGCACCAATTTCTTACCGGAGAAGCGCTTGGACCCTGGCTTGACTTCGATTTCCGGCGCGGATTCCGCCACGTCTTCGGGCATTGTGGCTGCCGCTGCTGCTTGACTGGCCATGGTTACGGATCGCCTCCGATAGCTGGGGCCGCGCCGGCGGACGGGCCGGTCGTTCGCGTCGCACTGGAACCTACGAAGTCCTGGTTAACATTTGGTTGCACGGCGATGCGCGGCAAACGCTGCCCGGCAATCCATGCCCGCGCCGCATGCCGGGCGGCCCATAGGGTGGCGGGAAACGCACACGGACCGATTGCCCGGGCGCGGCCCGTGCCTTGGCATGGGGCGTGCATGAGCCTGGGCGGATCGAAGATCCCATTGCAGGTGGCAAGGCGCCGTGGAGAATACCGCATACATAACCCTGTCTCGGCAGGTCGTTCTTCGGAGCGAGCTCGACATCATCGCCAACAACGTGGCGAATCTCAGCACGCCCGCCTACAAGGCCAAGACCATGACCTTTTCCGACGAGGTCCAGTCGGCCATGGGCGCGAACGACATGTCGTTCGTCTCCAGCGGGGGCACCTCTCGCAACTTCGATCAAGGCCCGTTGTCGGCAACGCAGAACCCCCTCGACTTCGCCATTCACGGCGACGGCTTCTTTCCGGTGCAGACGCCGGACGGAGTCAAGTACACGCGCGCCGGACGGTTTCTTCTCGATTTCAAAGGCGATCTGGTGACGAACCAGGGCTTCCAGGTTCTCGGGCTGGGCAATCAGCCGATCAATATCCCGTACAATGACGGCGAGATCCTCGTCGCCCGCGATGGCACCATTTCCACCGCCAGTGGAACGGTGGGCCGGTTCGAAATCGTCACCTTCGAGAACATGGAGTCGCTGAAGGACGAGGGCAACACCCTCTACGCGTCCGACTCCGATCCGGTGCCCAATCCGGATGCCGACATCGAGCAGGGCATGGTCGAGGACTCCAACGTCAACGGTATTCTCGAGATGACGAAGCTCATCGAGGTCTCGCGAAGCTATCAGTCGGCCCAAAAGCTGATCGACACCGAGTTCGAACTTCAGCGCAAGGCCATTTCCGCCATCGTAGCCTCGGCCTGAGGCGGCAAGGAGTCCCGATTCATGAGATCGCTTAGCATCGCCGCGACCGGAATGCTCGCCCAACAGCTGAACGTCGAGGTCATTTCCAACAACATCGCCAACATGAACACGACCGGCTTCAAACGCCGGCGCGCGGAGTTCACCGACCTCCTGTACGAGGACGTGCGCCGCGTCGGCGCCGATTCCTCCGACACCGGCACGGTCGTGCCCGCCGGCGTCCAGATCGGGCTTGGCGTCAAGCCGACCGCGGTTTACCGCATCGCCGAACAGGGCAACATGCAGCTCACGGACAATCCCCTCGACATCGCCATCGCCGGTCCGGGATATTTCGAGGTCGAGATGCCCAACGGCGACGTCGCCTACACGCGCTCGGGCGCGCTGCAGCGCAGTTCCAACGGCACCATCGTGACCGCGGACGGCTACACCGTCGTGCCGAACATCACCATCCCCAACGACGCCGTCTCCGTCACCATCAATCCAACCGGGGACGTGCTGGTGAAGATCGACGGGCAGATCGCGCCGCAGAATGTAGGCCGGCTGGAGCTCGCCGTATTCCCCAACCAAGGCGGGCTGGACGCGATCGGCAACAACCTGCTGCTGGAGACTCCGGCCTCGGGCGCCGCCATCACCGGCAATCCGGGGGCGGCCGGCTTCGGCGTGTTGCAACAGGGCATGCTGGAATCCTCCAACGTTAACGTCGTCGCCGAGATCACTAACCTGATCACCGCCCAGCGCGCCTATGAGATGAATTCGAAGGTGATTCAGGCCTCCGACGAGATGATGGGCACGCTGTCGCAACTTCGCTGATCGAGAGGAACCGAAATGACCAAGCGATTTGCAGCCGCGATCCTGATCGTCGCCACCGCCCTGGCGGCCGGCCTGTCGGCGCAGCGGCCCGTGCTGGCCGACGACACCGACGCCGCCATCGTGCTTCGGCCGACGGCGACGGTCAGCGACAACGTCATTCGCCTGGGCGATCTGTTCGTCGGAACCCTCGGCAATCCGGAAACGCCGGTCGCCAAGGCGCCGCCGCCCGGCACCAGCGCCGTCCTGGACTATCGCTTCCTCGCCGCCATCGCCAAGATTCATGCCCTGCCCTGGAAACCCACGACCGCGCTCGACCGGATCGAGGTCGCGCGCGCAAGCCGGATCGTCGACTCCAGCGCCATCAAGGCAGCCGTTATCGTCGCGTTGAGCGAGAATGGCGCGGACCCCGACCGCCTGGAAATCGTGTTCTCGGGCGTCTACCCCTCCCTCACCCTGCCGGCCGAGGCCGATCCCACCTTGCGCGTGGAGCGGCTCGGCTTCGACGAACGCACCGGGCGTTTCACCGCCGTGGTGGTTGCTCCGAGCCAAGGCACGCCGCTCGTCAAACAGGTGGTCGCGGGAGAGGCCTTCGAACTTGTCGAGGTCCCGGTCCTTCAGCGCCGCCAGCCGGCGGGCAAGGCGATCGCGGAAGAGGACCTCGAATGGGTCCGCTTGCGCGCCGAGCGCGTCGGCCCCAACGCCATCACCACCGTCGAGGAATTGACCGGCCGGTCTTCCCGCCGCCCGCTTCGCGCCGGCGAGCCGATCCGTACAACCGATCTGCGGGAGACCTTCGCCGTCGCGAAAGGAAGCCTCGTCGTGGTCGTGCTGCAAACATCGGCGATGGCCGCCACGGTCCAGGCCAAGGCACTCGAGAACGGCGCCATCGGCGAGACCATTCGCGTGGCCAACACCAAGAGCAACCGTGTGCTGAATGTCACGGTAATCGATGCGGGCACCGTCAGCGTTACCGCGAACTTCTAGAGGATTGGAGCAACAGAATGTCTCCCAACCGCGTCACCTTCGGCCTTGCCCTTACCGGACTGTGCCTGGCGCTTTCCGGCTGCAACGCCGTCGACCGTATATCGAATATCGGCGGCGCCCCGCAATTCACGAACATTCAGAATCCGAACGCAATTCCCGGGTACCAGCCGATCAACATGCCGATGCCCCCGGCGCTCACCGAGGCCCGCCAGCCCAATTCGCTGTGGCGCCAGGGAAGCCGGGCCTTCTTCAAGGACCAGCGGGCGAGCCAGGTGGGCGATATCCTCACCGTCGTCATCGAGATCAAGGACGAAGCCACGATCGACAACGAGACGACACGAACCCGCAATAATGGCGAAAGCGCCGCCTTGAGCGCGTTCATGGGCTTCGAAACAGAACTTGCCAAGATCATGCCCGATGGCTTCGACCCGACGAATCTGGTCGATGCCGACAGCGACAGCTCGTCCAATGGCGCCGGCTCGGTCGATCGCAGCGAAGACATCAAGCTTCGCGTGGCCGCCGTCATCACCCAGATCCTGCCCAATGGCAACATGGTCCTCAACGGTCGCCAGGAGGTGCGGGTGAACTATGAACTGCGCGACCTGCAAGTGGCGGGAATCATCCGCCCGGAGGACATCACCTCCACCAACACGGTCGGATACGACAAGATGGCCGAGGCGCGCATTTCCTATGGCGGCCGCGGCCAAATCACCGACGTGCAGCAGCCGCGCTATGGCCAGCAGGTCTTCGACATCATCTTCCCGTTTTAGTACCTGCGATCGTTGAAACGCGAGTCGGGCCTCTATCCTTCGACAGGCTCAGGATGAGGCCCTCATGCTGAGCTTGTCGAAGCACGAGGGCCGGGGCCGTGAAACGCGCTTCTATGATTCTTGGTTATAGGAACAGGACGAGCGGGCAAGGCGTGGGCGCGGTCAATCGTCGCGGTGGGTGCGCTCCATGCGCTCATGGCGCTCCTGCGCCTCGATGGTGAGCGTGGCGATCGGGCGAGCCTCCAATCGGCGCAGGCTGATGGGCTCGCTCGTCTCCTCGCAATAGCCGTAGCTGCCCTCCTCGATCCGGCGCAGTGCTTCGTCGATCTTGGAGATGAGCTTACGTTCCCGTTCGCGAGTCCGAAGCTCGAGCGACCGCTCGGTTTCCAGCGATGCGCGATCGGCCAGATCGGATCCGGCCAGGCTTTCGTTTTGCAGATGCTGCAGGGTTTCGTTGGAGTCCTGGAGCAATTCCTTGCGCCATAACAACAACTTACGCCTAAAATACTCCTGCTGCATCAGGCTCATGAACGGCTCGTCCTCGGACGGCCGGTAATCGGGAGGAAGCATGGGCCGCATCGGTGCGCTCAGCAATCGAGGTCCGGTCAAAGTGGCGGCGGAGTATAGGAATTTCGTGGAACCCTGCAAGCCCAAGACTTGCGGGCGCGCCTCGGGCCGGCTTCAGCAACCGAGCTTTGCCAATTCGACGGCGGCGCGAAGCTCGATGTCGTCCAGGATTTCCGACAGCCGAGGGTCATTGAATTGGCCGCGGCGTACCCGCACCATCATCGCCAAGGCTTCCAGGCGGGATCGAGGAATCGAGCCGTCGAACAGGCCCAGGCGAATGGCCTCGAGTTCGTCCAGCATTTCCTCGCCGCGCTTCTTGGCGCGGCCCTGATCGTCGAGGGCGTCGCCGACCTCCTGGGCCATCAAGACGCCCGACAGCGCGTTGATCGTAACCGGCGCCGCGACATTGGCGGCGCCCTGCTGGCCCGAAAGCGCGCGCGCGAAGGCATCCGACTTGCCGGCGCCGGAGGCGGCGCGCCGAACTGGTTGGGCCGAAGCCGTTCCCGTGGGGTCGATTCTCATGCGGCGCCGATCCAAACGAACGCCACCGTGCCGGCGTCCCTGGCCAAGAGTATGAGCGGCAGGACGGAACACTAGTGTCGGCAGGGTTAAGGCGCGGTTAAGCCTCGCGGGCCGGCGGCAGCAATTGCCGCCCGGCCTTGGCAGACGCTGCCGGGGAGCGGACGTCGGTCACCAATACCTATAGTTTTATCAACAACTTGCGCCACGATTCCGCTGGCACGATTCTGGCATCTCTTCGATTCGCAGAATGTGCATCGACCGCAGAACGGCATTGAAATGACGCCATCCATCCGCCTCGGTTCCTCTCGTTCGTCCAAAGCCGCGCGGGCCCTGGCCGCCCTCGCGTTTCTCGCCCTAGCTCAGTTGCCGGGCGGTCCCGCCGACGCCCAAACGCGAATCAAGGACATCGCCAGCTTCGAGGGCGTGCGCGAGAATTACCTTGTCGGCTACGGCTTGGTGGTCGGCCTCAACGGCACCGGGGACAGTCTCGATTCGGCCGTGTTCACCCGTGAAAGCCTGATCGGCATGCTCGAGCGGCTTGGCGTCAATGCGCGCGACGACAATCTCGACACCCAGAACGTCGCCGCGGTGATGGTGACCGCGTCGCTGCCACCCTTCGCGAGGCAGGGATCGACCATCGACGTCAAGATTTCGACCCTGGCCGATTCCACCGACCTGACCGGCGGAACGCTTCTGGTGACTCCGATGCTTGGCGCCGACGGCGAAGTCTATGCCGTCGCCCAGGGGCCGGTCGCGGTCGGCGGATTCTCGGCCGGCGGCGGCGCGGAGACGGTTCGACGCGGCGTGCCGACCAACGGCCGCATATCCGGCGGCGCCATCGTCGAGCGTGAGATCGCCTTCCAGTTGGCCGATTTGCAACAGATGAAGCTGGCGCTGCGCAATCCCGATTTCACCACATCCCAACGCGTTGCCGACGTCATCAATGCGCGATTCGGGGCCGGTGCGGCCGCCGCGCTCGATCCCGGGACGATCGAACTCGTCATTCCGCCCAGCCTTCAAGGCGACATCGTGGCGCTCATGACCGAAGTCGAGCAACTGCCGGTGGAACCGGACCAGGTTGCGCGCGTCGTCGTCGACGAAGAATCCGGGATCATCGTCATGGGCGAAAAGGTTCGCATCAGTACCGTTGCCATCGCCCAAGGCAATCTGACCATCCGCGTTTCCGAAGCGCCGCAGGTCTCGCAGCCGACGCCCTTCTCCAGCACCGGGACGACCACGACCGTGCCGCGAACCGAGATCGGCATCGAAGACGGCGCGGGCCGGCAGTTGGCCGTTCTGTCCCCGGGCGTCAGCCTGGAAGATCTTGTCAACGCCCTCAACACCCTGGGCGTCGGCCCGCGCGACATGATCTCGATCCTGCAGGCGATCAAGGCGGCCGGCGCGCTCCAGGCCGACATCGAGGTGATCTGATGGAACTCTCGCCGGTCGCCATCGACCCAAGTCTCTATCAGCAGCCGTTGCGTCCGCCGAGCCCGAATTTGGACGCCGACGGGGCACGCCGCGCCGCCGAGGATTTCGAGGCGTTCTTCATCGCGCAGATGATGGACGAGATGTTCGCCGGCATCGAGCCCGACTCGCTTTTCGGCGGCGGTGTCGCCGAAGGACCGCTGCGTTCGCTGCTCTTTCAGGAATACGGCAAAGCCGTCGCCGGCGGCCGCGGCATCGGCATCGCCGACATGGTGCAGAAGGAAATTCTCAGGCTTCAGGAGGTAACCCAGCCATGACCCGCGCCGAACGCATGACCGACCTGCTCGCGATCACCTCGCGCTTGATCTCCTGCATGGAAAAGGAGATCGGCCTGTTGCAGTCCATGCGCCCGCGGGAAATGCAGGCGCTGCAGCTCGATAAATCGTCTCTCGCCTGCGCGTACGAAGCCCACATCCTGGCCTTGCGCGGCGCGCCCGCCGAGAACGCCATCGTCGCCAAGGTGCTTCGCGACGAATTGTCGGAAGCGACCGAACGGTTCCAGTCGGTCCTGGTGGAAAACGCCCGCGCGCTGCGCGCCGTCAAGGAGGTCAATGACCGGGTGCTGAAGGCGATCGCGACCGCGGTCGAGGACTCGCGCGGCAAGCCGACCGGCTACACGGCCAGCGGCGCGACGCCGACCGCGCGCCGGCGCGCCGGCGGCGCGGCCCTGGCGTTGAGCCTGGACCAGCGCTTCTAGCCCGACCGAACGAACGAAAAAGGCCGTCATGTCAGCCAACCTCACGACCGCGCTCAATGCCGCGCTCTCCGGCCTGCGGGTCAGCCAGGCCGCGATCTCGGTCACCTCGAACAATATCAGCGGCGCCGGATCGCCCGATTACAGCCGTCGAATCCTAAATCGCGAGTCGGTTGCGAGCCCGATCCTGGGCGTCCAGGTCACGAACATCGCCCGGGCCGTGAACGATGCGCTGCGGCGCGACCTCGAGATCGCCTCCGGCCAGCTTGGCCGCACCGACGTGCAAGACGAGTACCTCGGCCGGCTGCAATCGTTGTTCGGCGTGACCGCCGGCACGACCCAGCTTTCCACCCTCGCCAATAGATTCGAAGACGCCTGGCGCACCTTCGAGGCTTCGCCCGAGGACGCGGCGGCGGCGCGCAACGTCATCGCCGCCGGCGAGGCCTTGGCGCGGCACATTCGCGACCTGGCGCTGGCGATCGAAACCATCGACAACGATATCCGCAACGAGACGGGGAACAGCGTCGACAAGCTCAACGTCGTTCTGGTCGAAATCGATCGGCTGAACGATTCCATCGTCCAGGGCCGGGCCACGGGCGAGTCGACCGTCGAGCTCGAGGATCGCCGCGACGCGTTGGTGCGCGAGGCGGCCGACCTGGCCGACGTGCGGACGTCCCTGAACGCGAACGGCGCCCTGACGGTATTCACGTCGGGCGGCCTGGTCTTGGTCGACACCGCGCCGGTGACGCTCGCCTATGACGGGACCGATATCACCGTCGCCGGCCAGCCGGGGTCGCTGAACGGCCAGTTCCGCGAGGGCCGCATCGCCGGCCTGCTCGCCTTACGCGCCGACACCAGCCCGGCTGCCCCCAGTGGCGATCCCGGCACCGAGGTCATTCGCAAGCTTCGCGAGCAATTGGACGCGCTCGCCGGCGAGTTCCTTGTCGGCGTTCCAGGCGGCTTCACCGATGCCTATGACAGCGCGGCGACGGGCGCCGGCGAGCTTGCCACCGGATTCTTTGGCGGAAGCAACCGGTTCGATCTTGCCGTCAGCGCCAATTTGCTGAACGGCACCTTCGCCCTCAAGCGCGCGAGCGCCGCCACCGTGGGCGCCGCCATGGCCGACCGCACCCGTGCGTTTGGCGCCGGCGGCCTGAATTTATCGAGCGTCAGCTATGCGGGCATGGCCGCGGGCGTGGTCCTGGCGCTTTCCGGCGCCGGCGCCGCCGTCCACGCCCGCCACGTCGACACGGCGCTGGTGCGCGACACGATCGAATCCCGATTTCAGGGCGCCGTCGGCGTCAACGTCGATGAAGAGCTTGCCAATCTGCAACTCATCCAGAATGCCTATGCCGCGTCGGCGCGGGTCATGACCGTCGTGCAGTCGCTGTTCGACATCCTCAATGACATCGGCCGCGGCTAATCAGCGGAGAAAGTGAGACGCCATGGTTGCCATCACGACCTACGGCCAATATCTGCAGTCGGTCAACAACATCAAGAGCGGACAGTCGTCCCTTCTCGATCTTGGGCGCCAACTCGCCACCGGGCGCAAGGCCGAGGACATCTCGGCCTATGGCACGCAAGGGTCGCGGCTCATCGATCTTCGCGCCTTCATCGCGCGGCGCGAAAATTACCTGAAATCGATCGACGTGGTCGAAATGCGGCTGAAGGCATACGACACCACGCTGAATGGCATCGACAAGGCGACCCGCGGCCTCGAGCAGCTGCTGTCCGGAGCGGATACCTTTCAGCAGGCCACCGACGCCGGACTCGACGCGAAGATCGCCAACTTGATGAAGGACGTGCGCTTCTATCTCAACCAGGAAATGGGCGATCGCTACCTGTTCGCCGGTGCGCGCTATGGCACCGAGCCGGTCGCCGACCTCGAAACGCTGGCGGTGCCGGCGGCGGTCCCGCCTCCGCCGGTTGTCGCCGACCCGGTTCTCGCCGATTTCGACACGCAAGCCCCCGGCGCCGACAGCAATGCCTGGACCGAGGAAAAATTCAGCGCCGACGACGGTCTCGTGGTCCAGTATGGCGTCAACGCGCAACACCCGGCGTTCCAGGACCTGATCATGGCGCTGCGCTATGCCAAGGCCGCCGCCAACGACAACGTCAATTTCGGCACCTACATGGCGGGCGCGCGCCAGCTCATCGCCAGCGCCATGACCGAGCTTCGCGCGGTTCGCAACGAAGTCGCCGTGGACACCGGAACCATCGGCAACGCGCGCCAGTTCCACCGCACCGCGCTCGACCTGCTGCAGACCGAGCAATCGTCGATCGAGGGCATCGACCTCGCCGAGGTCGGCGTCAAGGTCAACGTCCTGCAAACCCAGATCGAGGCCAGCTACGCCGTCACAAGGACCCTGGGCGAGCTGACGCTGGTGAACTTCCTGAGATAGGCGGGGGGCGTCGTTTTTCGCGGGCGCAGGCAGACATCGGCGAACAATGGCGATAGAATAGGGTAACGATCGCTCCCGACGGCGGAGCACGCCATGACGACCGCAATTGTTCCAGATGCCCTGCCGCGCCCGGTCATCGCCTATTTCAACCCGCGAAGGGTGATCCTGTTCGGCTCCGCCGCGCGCGGCGACGCCGGGCCGGACAGCGACCTCGACCTGCTTGTCGTCCTCGACGACGACGCGCCGCCGGAGCACTTGAACTGGCGGGCAAGTTACGAGGCGCAACGCTCCTACCATCGCGCGGTCGATATCGTCCAATGTCGCGAGTCGGCTTTTAAGCGCAAGTGCCGGATCATCGGCTCGCTCGCCCACACCGTCGCGGCCGAAGGCGTCGTCGTCTATGAGCGCCCGATGCGCTCATCCTCGCACTTCGACAGGCTCGGTGTGAGGATCGCTGAAATAGGAAATTCAGCCTCGTCCTGAGCTTGTCGAAGGACGAGCCGTGACGAATTTCAAGAGACTTGTTCAGCAGCCTGCTCGTAGCCGTCACCCAACGGCGGCGAGAAGAACCTGCTGGCGCGAGGCAAAATCGCGGAGCATGGCGGCGGTCTCCTCGCACATGAAGCGGCAGATCGCCTTGTACTCCTCGACATAGACCTCGAACAGGCGCTGGCGGTGTTCCGGTTCGGAGAGGCGCAGGCCGTAGAAGAGGCCGATGCGCGTGAGCGAGCTGATCGAGCCCACGGGAATCGAGCAGCCGCCGCGATAGAGGCTGCCCGCGCGGGCCAGGAATTTGTGGACCTCGGTGTAGATTTCGGCGAAGCTTCCGCCCTCGTCCGCCACCCGATCGACCAGCGCGCAAACGTCGCCGAGAAGATTGTCCATCTCGTCGGCGACCGACGAAAAATCGACGCCATTCGTCATGTCGCCCGGCGCGACCTTCGCCAGCCTCTGGCGCAGCTCCGCCTTGGCCCGGCCGGCCTCGATGGGGCGGTCGGCGAGATCGACACTCTCCGGCAGCTTCGGGATGGCCTGCTCGATCAGCGCCCCGTCGCTGCAATTGTAGGCGGTCAGGTCGCGCAGGCGGATCACCTGGTTCAGCATGCCGCAGCTCCAGTCGAGCAGCCAATCGGTGAAGGCAACGCCGCCGAAATTGGCCAACACCTCGGTCGGATACTTGAAATTCTTGGCCTTGTCCCGCCAGGCGTCGACGTCGTGATAGACCGAATCGCGCGAATGGTTGGCGGCGCCTTCGCGCACGCCGCAATCGATCCCGAAGAGATAGTATTCGGTGAAGCCGAAGATCGAGGCCAAGGTCAGCGCCGTGTTGGCGACGGTGGGGGCGGCACCCAGCACCTCCCGGCGCCCGCGCGACAGCATGACGGTCGAGCTGACGCTGTCGCGGAAGAAGAAGAACGTCTCGCCGAACAGCGGGGGCACGCTCGGATGGACCGTGTAGGTCGTGACCAGCGTGATCTTCTTGAGATCGCCGTGCTGGGCGGCCAGCGACAGCACCTCGGGCACCCAGGCGCCGTTCTCGATCTCGACGTGAAAGTCGGGCGTGATGCCCTGGCGCAGCAGCACGCGCAGGCCCGTGCCGCAGGATATGACGACCGCCCGGTCGCGCCAGCGCCGGATCGTCGGGATCGAGGCGTCCACCGAGGGGCCGGAGCCGACGATGAAGACCGGTTCCGAGCGCTGCAACATCGGCTGGCCATCGACGAAATGGGCCGGATGCTCGATCATGTTGGCGACCGCGTTCCCCGACATGATCAGCTCGTCCTCGTAGAAGCCGCGGGCCAGGAACCGGCGATCCACCGAATCGATGAAGCGCTCGCGCGCGTTCTTGAGCGTCCACAACGGATGATGGATAAAGGCAAAGGACCCGTCGAGGAAACCGATGCCGATGGCATCGATTTCATCCATGAGCCAGGTGTTGATGCGCTGCGGGTCGGTCTCGCAACTAAGCTTGATCCGGACGCCGAGTTTGTCCGCCTCGTCGAACAAGTCTTGCCAATCGATGGCCTGGAGCGATCCGTGCAAGAGGTCCGGAAGCGGTTCCACGAGGAACACCCATTTGGCCTTCGTCTCGGCGATCAGGCGGCGCAGATGATGGCCGAGGCCGACACCATAGACGACCAGGAAATAGCTTCCGGTCGACGGGAACCGGTCGAGCAGCGGCTGGCCCATGTCGACCAGCTCCCGGCGCATGCGCTCGAGCATGCGCATGCCCACGGGAGAGCCGAGCCCAGCGCCGCGGGGATCCGAAACGCCAAAGCGAAGCGGCTTCTTCAGGAACGTCTCGACTTGTTCATCGGCGATGGTCCGGCCGTCGCCGTCATAGAGACGCTGCTCGCCGACCTTGAGATCGACGATGACGCCGTCGGCGTAAATGGGTTCGATGTCCGCGCCGGCATCCTTCACTTCGGCGTGAATACGCGGGAAACGCTCGGCCAAGGCGGCAAGCGAACGGGTGAGGCGCTCGGTCTGCGACATGATCTATCCGCGATGGGCGGCCACGGCCGCGGTGATGGCGTCGGCAAGGGGCCGGCGAATGAAGCGATCGGAGCGCGCCGCGGTCTCGGCCGCCTGGCGCAAGGCGAGATGTCGGTCGCGATCCGCGGCGATTGCCGCGGCAAGCGGCGGCAATTGCTCGGGCGCGGCGACGACGCAATCGGGCAGCACGGCCGCCACCGCGGCGGCGGCGGCATTGCGCGGATCGCCGGGGCGGCACCAGGCAAGAACGGGCGTTCCTTGCGCGAGCGCGTCGATCGCCGCGCGGGCCGAGGAATCGCCAAGCGGGGCCACCGCCAAGCCCAATTGGGAATAAAACTCCGGCACCGGCTCGGTCAGAAGATTGACGCGCGAAACACGCTCGCGCCCCAACGCTTCGATCAGGCGTTCGCTCACCACGCCATGGCTCAACCCGCCGTCACGCAGGGCGAGCTGACTGTCCGGCACCGCATCGAGCAAACCCGCAAGCAAGGTCAGCATGGACTGGGAGAGATGACGTGGCTGAAGGTCGAGGCCGATCTGAAAGGCACCGCCCGGTTGGGCACGCGACCCCGAGAGACGCTCGGCCGGCATGGCGATATCGGCCGCGCCGGAATCGAGAATGAAGCTGTCGCCGCCGGCCGCGCTCGCTGGCGCGATGACGCGGTCGTAGAGACCAGGCAGAGCGAAGGCTGGCGCCCCGATCCAACCCAGGCGCAGGCAATTGCGGGTGCGCGCCAATGCGGCCGGACCCAAGGGAAACGAAAACCCGGTGGCGTCGATGACGGCATCGAGATTCTCGCGGTCCAACATCAGCGCCAGCGTCGCCAGATCGAGCCTTGAGATGTCGCGCCAGCGGTCGAAGGCGCCACGCAAGAGGGCATTGTGCGGCCAGCGCATGTCGCCTAGGCCGAACCCGTGCACGACGACGCGCGATCGATCGAAGGCGCGCGCGAGGTCGGCCACGGCCGCCCTGTCCCCCGGCGGGAGCGCGCCGGCGACGAGCATGCCGATCCGAATCTTGCCTTCGCGCCGTGGCGACGGGCTGGTCTCGCGCGGAGGGCAGAACCGTTCCACCCAGTTCCACGCCACCTCGGCAAGCGCATCGGTATCCGGCTCGTACCAGCGCGCGTCGGCCACCTGGCGGCCGGCGATAACCGGATCCTCCGGAGCGAATGTTACCGCCGCTTCGTGAGCCAATTTCGCGTGGTCGAGTACACCGGCCCCGGCGAAGGCCATCGCCGCCAGACTCATGTCGGCCGGGCTCTCGGTTTCGAGCAACGGTACGCAAGCCAACGCCGCCTCGCCCGGCCGGTCGAGAACGATCAGGAGTTCGGTCATACGCCGGCGCGCGGGTAGATCCCCCGGCGCTACGCGCAGGTGCTGCTCCAGCCGCCCCACGGCATTGGCGAAATCGCCGAATTGCTCCAGCCGCCGCGCGGCACGCGCCAAGGGATGATCGTCGATGCCGAGGAAAGCCTGGCCGAAGGAGGGAAAGTCGGGCGGCAGGAAATCCGCGGTGGCGTCGTCGAGACCGAGCGCGGTCGCGAGCTTGCCGTAATAGAGGCTTTCCTGCAGTTCGCCGACTTGAGCGTAGAGAGAAGCCAAGGCCTCGACATAGGTGCCGTTCCTGGGCGCGGCCTCGTGCGCCGCCTTTACCTGGTCGATGGCGTCGGCATGATTGGCCAGCCGCCAGGCGAGCAGGCCGAGAAGAAAGCGGGCGCCGGTCGAATCCGGATTGACTTGGATTTCGGCCTCTATGGCATCGGTGGCGGATTCGAGTTCGCCTTGCGCAAGGCGGCGCGCGGCAATCCGCAATGCCGCGTTGCCTGGCGACGCATGTTCCCCCGATGCCTGCATTGTGTCTGGCGTCAAATACGCTCGTTGACGGCGATACGCGGTGCCTCGGCCGCGGGAACCGGCGCCGTGGCCTTCGGCGTCGCCAGGAGGCCGCCGCCGATTTGAAGATTGATGTTGATGAGGGCGCTCAGCTTCTCCGGAAGCGGATCGCCGATGACCTCGGCCGAGCGGCGGTCGATGAAGTTGGCAAGCGACAGCATGTTGCCGCGAAGTTCTTTCGGCACGCCGCATTCCGGATCGACGAGGCTCGCCTGGAATATGGTCCACAGGCGCCAATTGAGACGCACGGCGGCAAGCACGGATTCCGCGGCGCCGTTGCGCTGGGCGTCTTGCAGGCGGCGCGCCGATTCGAGCAGCGCCCACCCTTCGGTGTTGCGCGGATTGCCTTCGGCCGGCAGGCGGTTATACGCGGTCGCCATACGCATTGAGAATCTCCTGTTCGCGCTCGATGAGACGTCGTGCCTTGCGAAGCGCCTGGTACAGCCGGCCAGCCTCCACTTCGGCGCTTACCTCCTGGGCCACCCCCGACGCGCTGGGCGCGGCTTCGATGAATTCTCCCAAGAATGTGTAAAAGGTCGGTAAAAATGTATCGATCTTGGAAGGAAACAGGTAAGCGCATTGAAGCGCGTAGTAGATGCGTTGCGCCGGCGAGAGATCCTGGTCCTCGGCGAGAATCTCCTTCTCGCGCAGCAGGCTCGCCTCGTTGTGGACGATGAGTTGCCCGCTGGCGTCGCCGTTTTGGAGCACGGCGCCGTTGACGATGATCTTCTCGTTCGGCTTCAAGCTGATCTTGAGCGGCATTCTGCCCTCCTCGCATGGTCTGCGCGAGAGTACTTTCTGCCTCGGAAATGGTTACTAAAGCGTTGCCGGCGTCGGGGAGGGCGTCGCCGCCCTCCCCTTCGTCCGACCGTCGGGTTTAACGGAACAGTGACAGCACGGCCCGCTCGCTCTGTGCCGCGAAGGACAGAGCTTGCAGGGACAGCTGCTGGCGCGTCTGGAGCGAAACCAAGTTGGCGCCTTCCTCGTTGATGTCGGCCAGCACGAGCTTGCCCGAACCCTCATCGAGTGTCTTCACGTACTGCTTCGTGAAGTCGAGGCGGGTGGCCAAGAACGTGACGTTCGCACCGAGCGAGGATGCCGCGCTGCGAAGCGTGGTGACGGCGCCGTCGAGGACGGCCAGGCCCTTGTCGTACTGGCTGGCGAGTGGCGCCAAGGTGGCGAGCGCCGCGCTCCAGGACCGGGTAACGACTTGGGTCGCGATCAACGAACCGAGAGCCGCGGCGGTGCCGGTGATCAGCTTCGAGGCCAACAGATTCCGGCCCGTAATATCGAGCTTCGCGGCCGAGCGGTTGGAGAAGTTGACGGTCAGTTTCGTGGCCGTCGAGTTGGTCAGGTTGAGGCCCTGGTAGGACGTATCCTGAACCAACTGGGTGAGCTGCGCGCCCAGGGTGTTGAACTGCTTCCTGAGGTCGGCCCGTTCCTTCGCCGTGGCGCTCTTGGCGGTCGAAATGATACCCTTGAGCTGCTTGACGATGCGGTCGGCCGCCTCGATGCCGCTGGTGGCGGCCTTCACCGAGGAGATCGCCTGATCGATCTGGCTCTTGCGGTCATTGAAGTCGACCGAACGATCGGTCAGCGTCTTCGACTGGAAGAACGACACCGCGTCGTCGATGGCGCTGTTGACGCGCTTGCCCGTGGACAAGCGGTTCTGCGTGCGGTCGAGCAGGTCGTTGGTGGCCTGCAACGTCAGCAAGTTGGTTTTGATAGCGGAAGATAGCGAAATAGAAGCCATGGGAATCCTCCATTCTGGCGGGTTGGTAGACGGGCGCTTTGCACCCGTGCCTTTCGTTGCAAAAGGCGTGCCAGAACGGCGGCGGCCGCAAGGGCCGATCCGTTAACTAAGATTGATCAACAATTGCCGCGCGATCTCGGAATCGGCATTAACCGGATCGCAAGCCGGGTGAGCAGCGGCTGCCGGGCAAAAATTTCCTAGCCGGCAACTCTTGCCCGCTTTTCCTCGCCGCCAATGTCTTCAACTCGGCCGGCATCGGCGCCGGATGCATTCAACATACCGCCGCCAACCTCCAGGTTGATGCGCACGAGGGCGTCGAGCAGTTCCGGCTTGGGGTCGGCGATGATCTCGGCCGAGCGGCGGTCGATGAAATTCGCCAGCGACAGCATCTTGACCCTCAGGTCATCGGGCAAGCCGCAATGGGAATCCGACAGGCTCGCTTGGAAAATCGTCCATAGGCGCCAATTCAATTGCGCCGCGCCGAGCACGGCCTCGCCGGTTCGGGCCTTGCGGGCCTCGTCGAGCCGGCGGGCGGCCTCGAGCAGCGCCCAACCTTCGGTGCGCCGCGGATTGCCGGGTGCGGGACGTTGGGCGGACAATGGTTCGATCACGGACATGGTTCGATTACTCCTTCTGAAATCGGCCGATCATGGGTGGCTTTCTTGCCGTCGGCGCGGGTGGTCCCGGTCTGTTACGAACTACCTGAAGAGTTGAAGGATCGAGCGCTCGCTCTCGCCGGCGAAGGAGAGCGCCTGAAGCCCTAGCTGCTGGCGGGTCTGCAGCGATACGAGATTGGCGCCTTCCTCGTTGATGTCGGCCAGCGTCAGCTTGCCGGCGCCATCGTCCATGATCCGCACATACTCCTTGGAGAAATCGAGGCGGGTCTGCAGGAAGGTGACGTTGGCGCCAACGCTGGACGCGGCGTTACGCAGGGTCGAGATCGCGGCGTCCAAGATCTTGATGCCCTGGTCGAACAAGCTGAGGACGATGCTGGGCGCCGAACTCCAGGCGAGCGTGACGACTTGCGTCGCCGCCACCGAGCCGAGCGCGGCCGCAGCCCCGGTGATCAGCTTCGAAACCCGAAGATTGCGCCCGAGGATATCCATCTTCGAGGTCGAGTTGGTCGAGAAACTGACCGTGAGCTTGGAGCCACTCGAATTCAGCAGGTTGAGGCCCTGATAGGAAGCGTCGCCGATCAACTCCGAGAGCTGCTTGGCCAAGGTATTGAACTGATCGCGCAGCGACACCCGTTCCTTGGCCGTCGCGGTCTTGGCGCTGGTGATGATGGCCTTCAGCTGCTTGGTGACCTTGTCCGCCGCGTCGATGCCATTGACGGCCGCTTTCAGCGACGAAATGGCCTGGTCGATCTCGTTCTTGCGGGCGTTCAGGTCGATCGATCTTTCGGAGATCGTCTTGGCCTGAAAGAAGGCCACGGCATCGTCGAGGGCGTTGTTGACGCGCTTGCCCGAAGCCAACCGGTCCTGCGTTCGGTCGAGCAAATTGTTGGTCCGCTGCAACGACAGAAGATTGTTGCGGATGCTGGCGGAAAGGGCGACGTCGGACATGGCGGATTCTCCGTTATCTGTTCAAGGCCGTCATTTCGCGACGGCGGCGGCGGCGTAAGTACGCATTCCGGCCCGCCGCGGCTCGCGCGGCTCGGCCGATCGTTCGACCCGCCTGCGATTCCCGCGGTCGGCGGGCATGACTTGGTCGGTGAGCGCCTTGCCCAGCATGCCGCTGCCGACTTGCAGGTTGATGCGCACCAGGGCGTCGAGTTGCTCCGGGATAGGGTCGGACAGAACTTCGGCGGTCCGCCGATCGACGAAATTGGCCAACAGCAGCATGTTGACCCGGAGATCCTCCGGCAGCCCGCAGGCGGGGTCGCCGAGGCTTTCGCCGAAGATGATCCACAACCGCCAATTCAGGGCCGCGGCGGCCAGCATGGCATCCTTCGACCGGCTTTTCCTGGCGTCCTCGAGCTGGCGCGCCACTTCGATGAGGGCCCAGCTCTCGGTCTTTTTCGGGTTGCCCTCGGAGGGCGGGCGGTTAGACGGCGCCGGATTCGTAGGCATCGATGATCTCCTTTTCCTTGGTCATGAGGCGCTTGGCTTTGCGAAGCGCCTGATAGAGCCGATCCGCTTTCACGTCGCCGCGGATATCGGCCACGAGGGTGTGCGCGCTGGGCGCCGCTTCGGCGAACGCCGTCAGGAACTGCTCGCACGACCCAAGAAACGTCTGCAACTTCTCGGGAAACAAGTAGGCGCATTGAAGGGCGTAGTAGACGCGCCGCGCCGGGGTAGCGCTTTCGTCCTCCGTGAGAATGTCTTTCTCGCGCAGGAGACTCGCCTCGTTGTGCACGACCAGCTGTCCGTGCGTATCCCCGTTCTGAAGCACGGCGCCGTTGACGATGATTCTTTCGTTCGGCTTGAGGCTGATCTTGAGGGGCATTCTCTACTCCGTCGGTCCTGGCCTGGTTTGGATCGTCGCTCGCGCTCTAACGGACTCGCGCTCTAACGGAAGAGCTGGAGGATCGACCGCTCGCTCTCGCCGGCAAAGGCGAGCGCTTGCAGGGCCAGTTGCTGGCGCGTCTGCAGCGACACGAGATTGGCGCCTTCCTCGTTGATGTCGGCCAGCGTCAGCTTGCCGGCGCCTTCCTCCATGATCCGCACGTACTCCTTGGAGAAATCGAGGCGCGTTTGCAGGAACGTGACGTTCGAGCTCAGGGTCGATGTCGCGTTCCGCAGCGTCGAGATCGCCGCGTCCAGGATGGCGACGCCTTTGTCGAACCGGCTGAGGATGAGGGTCGGCGCCGAGCTCCAGGCGATCGTGACGACCTGGGTCGCCGCAACCGATCCAAGCGCCGCCGCGGTGCCGGTGATCAGCTTCGAGGCCAGCAGGTTTCGCCCGAGGATGTCGATCTTGGCCTGGGAGCGGGTGGAGAAGTTGACGGTCAACTTCGCCGAAGTCGAATTCAGCAGGCTGAGGCCCTGATAGGAAGAGTCCCTGACGAGCTCGGAGAGCTGGGCCGCGAGCGTATTGAACTGCTTGCGAAGCTCGATGCGTTCCTTGCCCGAGGCGGTCTTGGCCGTGGTGAGGATGCCCTTCAGCTGCTTGGCCACCCGATCGGCGGATTCGATGCCGGTGACGGAGGTCTTCAGCGCCGAAATCGCCTGGTCGATCTCGTTCTTGCGCGTGGTGATGTCGGTCGAGCGCTCGCTGAGCGTCTTGGCCTGAAAGAACGAGACGGCGTCGTCGAGGGCATTGTTGACCCGCTTGCCCGAAGCCAATCGGTCCTGGGTGCGGTCGAGCAGGGAGTTCGTGCGCTGCAAGGACAGCAGATTGCTACGAACACTCCCGGAAAGAGCGATATCGGACATAGCGGTTGCTCCGTTCTGGTTGGTTAGCTTCGAAGGGCGCTTGGGCCCACCAGGTGAAGAGCAACGGCCGTGCCAACACGAATGTCATCGCATAAAGCGTTGTTATTTCATATTTTTTTGAAAGCGATGCCAGGTCCGCCGGAAGAATGTCCCGGTCATGGTTACCGGCAAAGCAAGGATTGCCCGGCAAAAGATGGCATTCGAGATAATTTTTGCCGGCCTGGGTCTGGCGCCCGCCGGCGAAGCCTCGGCGTTAGAAAGAGCGGCTGGTGAAGCCGAGCTTGTCGAGGATGGTATCGGAGAGCGGCGGCTCGGGCGCGAACATGCTGCGGATGCGCACCAAAGCGGTCTGGCTGGAGAGTGCCATGTTGACCGCCGTCAGGTCTATCTTGGCCTGCAGCGACGCTTCGAGCGCCCCCTGCTCGGTCAACTGTCTCTCGAGTAGGGCACCCATGATCTTGTTGTCGTCTTCGAGAGCGAGCGTGGCGCTGCCCAGCGCGCCCAAGGATGTCGCCTCGGCGATCCCCAGATTTGTCTCGATACGCTTGAGGGTCTGTTGGGCGGCCGACAGATCGTCCATGGCGCGCTGGCGAAAGGCGACGGACTCGGCCGAGGCGTCCGAAGGCAGATTGCCGTAGAGGAACGAGTTGGCGAGGCCAAGGCCGCCCCGGTTCACGGTCGCCGTGAAGGTGGGGCCGGCGCCGGATTGCGTGGTAAAGGTCACGCTGTCGCCCGATCCCGAGACATACTGAAATTCGCGGACCGCGTAAGTGACGCCGTTGATGCTGGCGGTTTCGTCCCGCGGGTCCACCTCCGAGATCGAGCCGCCGACATCGAGCGTATAGGTCACGGCCAGCGACTGCGTTTGAATGGCGACCTCGCTGCGGCCAAGCGGATAGACCACGGTGCGCTGGCCCGTGCTGTCCAGCCGCCGGCGTCCAATGAGATTGTTCGCGTCGATGTTGGCGCTGCCAACGAAGGAATTCAGTTCCAGCAGCGCGCTGTCGAAAGCCGCCGGATCGCCTTTCTGCGCCGCCGCCTTGGCCTCGCCCAACCAGAATCGAATGTCCGTAATCGGCTTCTGGGCGTTGCGAATGTGCACCAACGCCGTGTCGATATCGTCCCTCAACCTGAGACGCTTATCGACTTGATCCTGTTGGATCGTGAGCTCGATGCCATGGTCGGACGCCTGGCGGCGCAGCTCGACTTGCGCCCGGGCTTCCATCCGACCCCTGGTCATGATGAGCGCGCGTTCGAGCTGGAAATTGAACAGCTGATACTGCTGCGTGAAACCGATGGTGAAATCCGCCATGGCGGCGAATCTTCCACGGCCACGCTTAAGAGTCCGTTAAGGGCCGCCGGCCTCGTTTTCGCGGTACCGGCGGGCGGCCTTGTCCGGCGGATACCGGCCTCTCGCCTCGCCCCTCTCGGCATCGCGATACTCGAGCAGCACCAGCCCGGTCTCGTGCCCAACGCGATTGATCGGGTTCACGTAACTCGACCGGCTCGACGCAGCGGACGCAGCCGGCGGCGGCGCGACGCCCGGTGTCGCCCGGTCGGCGGATCCGATCCGGCGCACGGGTGTTGAATAGGAGTTTCCAACCAGCATCGTTGGACATATAAAATGGTTACAAGTATTACGTCAACAAAAGAACAGTTATATTTGAATATATCAATTTAACTTCTAAACAAAACAATAGTAATTGTTTTGTTTATTTTAATGCTGTTAAAATTTATCGCGAATCAAATGGGGCCGGAGTCGAATTTAACAATTCGTCTCCGACCCCAATGTTCCGATATTTCCAGCGAGCGAATTACCAGGCGGTGAGGCCGCCATCGACGATGATGTTCTGGCCGGTGACGTAGCTCGAAGCGTCGGAGGCGAGCCAGACGAGGGCCCCCACCATTTCCTCCGCCCGCGCCATGCGCCCGAGGGGCACACGGGCCGAGTAGCGCCCTCGGAACGTCTCGTTCTGGCCGCTGTCGACCCCGCCCGGCGTCAGGCTGTTGACGCGGATGTTGTCGGGGCCCCAATGCGCCGCCAGGTGGCGGGTGAGGCCGATGACGCCGGCCTTCGAGGCGCTGTAGACCGCCGGCGTGTCGATGGCGCGGCCGTGGTAATCGGAACCCTCGTAGATGCGCCGGTCGGGCGCCACCACGCCATAGATCGATGCCGTCTGGACGATGCTGCCGCCGCGGCCGCGCCGGCGCATGGCGGCGCCGACGTGGCGCGCGACGATGAACATGCCATCGAGATTGACCGCCATGACCTGGCGCCAGATGTCCTCCGGGTAGTCCTCGAGGGCCGAGAAGAAGCGGTCGGGCTCGCGCGACTTGGTGGCGGCGTTGTTGTGCAGGATGTCGATTCCGCCGAACTCGGCGACGCAGGTCCCGACCATGGCGGCGACGTCCTCGACGCGGGCGACATCGCAGGCGAACCCGCGCGCCGGTATGGCGTATCGCGACGTCAGATCGGCGGCCAGCGCCTCGGCGGCGTGCCTTTCCAGATCGACCGCGACCACCCGCGCGCCATGCGCGGCCAGGCCGGCGCAGAAATGACGGCCGAGGATCCCACAGGCGCCCGTGACCACGGCCACCTTGCCGGTAAGATCGAAAAGCCGCCGGTAATCCGGCGGTTCGAGGGGCGCCGCCGTCACGCCGCGCGCTCCCGCCGTTCGAGCAAGAACCGCACGATGTCGAAGTCGAGCTCGTCGTCGATATCGTGCGAGCGTTCCGCCGGCATGACGTGAAGGCGCGTATCGTCGTCGAACACGTAAGGGCGGTCCATGAAGCGCTCGCGCCACCACGCATAGATCGACGCGTTCATGTCGAAGCAGGCCGGCGCATCCTGGCGGCGCTCGACGGCCCGCGCCGGCACCTTGGAGGGACGAACGACACCGCCGCCATCGACCTCCACCAGATTGAAATAGGGCGAGCGGCGCGCCGGCGCCGCGGTGATGACATTGCCGGCGGGCCGCGATTCGAGAAGTTCGACCGCCTCCACGATGTCCCGCGGCAGCCGCAGGGGCGAGGTGGCGTCGAGATCGACCAGCACGTCATAGCGGGCCGCCGTCAGCCGCTCGGCCTCGGCGACGGCGTGGCGGATCGCGGGCAGTTTTCCGGCGGTATCGCTGGCGAGTTCCGCCGGCCGCGCTATGGCGAGGTCGGCGCCCCAGGCGAGCGCGGCGCGAAGAATCTCGTCCGCGTCGCTGCTGACGGCGATGAGCGCGAAGAGGCCGCTGGCCTTGGCGTCGGCGATGGAGTGAGCGATCAACGGACGGCCGGCGATGGGGCGAAGGTTCTTGCCCGGCACGCCCTTCGAGCCGCCGCGCGCGCAGATGGTGCAGAGCCGTCGCGGTGCCAGGTTCATGCGCTGGCCGCCGACAGCGACGCCCCGGGCCGGGCGATCCAACGACCGGAGGCGAGCGCCTGCTCGGCCGCGCCGATGACCGAGAGAACCTCGGACGCCGCGCCGGCATCGCACAAATCGCCGTCCTCGCCCGAGATCATGGCCGCGTGCATCGCGCGATAGCAATCGTCGGGGCCGGCGGGGAAGGATATCGCTCCCTCCTTGTCCCGCTCGCCGGTGCCGGCGATGAGGTCGACGGCGTAAGAGTGCGCGGCCGTGTTCACCAGGATCGCGCGCCTGGCCCGGCGGTCGAGGTAGTTGAGTTGGATAGAGATGGCGGGGCAGCGGTCGAATTCCGCCAACAGCAGCGCCGAATCCTCGCTGTCGATGGCTAGATTGCTCAAATGCCCGCCCGCCGCCGTCAGCCGGCGCCATGGGCCCATGAGCCAGAGCGCGTAGTCGATCTCGTGGCTGAGGTCGCGGAGGACGCCGCCGCCCTTGGCCGCCTCGGCCGAGTAGGTCGTGCGATAATCGCGCCCGCCCCGCCATTCGGGAAGATACTGGCCGACATAGATTTGCGCCGTCAGGGCGGACTCTTCGGCCAACGCCGATTTCAGCCACCGAAGCGCGGGATGGCAGCGAAGCTGATAGGCGACGCCGAGACGGCGAAAGCGGTGCGCCGGCACCGGGCGCGAGCCTGCGAACAGCGGCTTCTCCACAAGCACCGAGCCGCGATAGCCGGCGACCGCAAGCTCGGCCACCGCCGCGCCATGCGCCGCCGTTTCATTGGCGATGACAACGTAATCGGGATGCTCGCCGGAAAGTGCGCCGGCGATGTCACGGTAAGTGCCACCGCCGCGCCGGCTCGCGGTTTCGACCGCGAGACCCATCCCTTGAAGGATGCGCGCATGCCGGCAACCAATCGAGCCCTGGCCGATCACGAGCGCGCGCATCAGGCGGCGCCGAAGACCGCCGGGAATTCCTGCTCGGCGCGATGCAAGTCGCTCGGGTGCCCGATATCGCGCCAGTATTCCCAGATCGGGAAGGCGACGATCTTGCGCCCGTCGCGCAGCAGGGACTGGAATAGTTCCGGCATGTCATAGGGTTTATCGACCGGGATGCGGTCGACCGTCTCGGGATCGAGCAGGTAGATCCCGGCATTGACGAAGTAATTCTGCACGGGCTTCTCGGTGATCTTCACCAGTTCATGGTTCTGCACTTCGACCACGCCATAGGGCACCTGCATGGCGTGCTCGTGGACGGCCATCGAGGCCACGGCGCCGTTGTCGCAATGGAATTGCAGAATCTGACCGAAATTGACCGAGGTCAGGATATCGCCGTTCATGATGAAGAACGGCTCGTTGGGGCGGTCCGGCAAAAGGGCGAGGCACCCGGCCGTCCCCATGCGCCGGTCTTCCTCCAAATAGTCGACGGAAACTCCCCAGCGCCGGCCGTCGCCGAAGTGATCGCGGATCATGTTTCCACGATAATTCAAAGAGATAAGGAAATTCTCGAAACCATGATCGATGAAATTTTCGAGGATCGTCTCCAAGAGCGGCTTGCCGCCGACCGGGATCATCGGTTTGGGGACATGGTCGGTAAGCGGGCGCAGCCGCGTGCCAAGCCCGCCCGCCATCAGCACGACGAGATTCGGGCGGCGCGGCCGGGCCAGCAATTCTTTCAGCGTCCGGATTTCCGACACCCGGCCGCCGATATCCAGCAGCGGCAACTGGCGAATGTCCATCTTGCGCATGACGCGCAGCAATTCCCAGTCGTCGCTGCCCGCCGCGGCGGTTGAAGGATTCTTGGTCATGACGTCGCCGACCAATCCGGTCAGCGGCTGGCCGGCCAGGATCGCGCGCCGAACGTCGCCATCGGTGACGGTTCCCAGAAGACGGCGCGCCTTGTCGACGACGAGCGCGATCTGCACGCCGTTCCTCTCGATGCATTGGATGGCTTCGATGATCTTAGAGTCGGGCGAGATGAAGAGATGTTCGCTGTTCATGACCACATCGCCAATAATGGCGGCGGTGCACGCAAAGAAGCGCGCGCCATCCGGCCTTAGCAAATGCCACAACTTGGGAAACAAACCGTTAAGCTCTTGGTGTCACGGAAAATTAACCCTGTGCACCGCACAACTAGCCCATGACGAGGCTGGCGGAGATGCGCGGCGGGCGCCGGGCGTGGTGGAAACCATGGTCGATTTGACAAGAGGCAAGGTCCTGGTGACCGGCGCCGATGGCTTCATCGGTTCGCATCTGGTCGAAGCATTGGTGGCCGGCGGCGTCGATGTGCGCGCGCTCGTGCAATACAACTCGTTCGGCCACTGGGGCTGGCTCGACACCGTCCCGGCCGCGGTCAAGGCCGGAATCGAGGTCGTCGCCGGCGACGTGCGCGATGCCGGCGGCATGCGCGAAGCGGTCCGAGGCACATCGGTCGTCCTCCATTTGGCGGCGCTGATCGCCATTCCCTATTCCTATCGCGCGCCGGCGAGCTATATCGAAACCAATGTCGTGGGCACGCTGAACGTGCTCGACGCGGCCCGCGATCACGGTGTCGATCTCGTGGTGCAGACCTCGACCAGCGAGGTCTACGGCACCGCCCGCCAGACGCCGATCGATGAAGAGCATCCGTTGCAGGCGCAATCGCCCTATGCCGCGTCGAAGATCGCCGCCGACCAACTGGCCTTGTCCTATCGGCGATCCTTCGGGCTGCCGGTCGCGGTGATTCGCCCCTTCAACACCTATGGCCCGCGCCAGTCGGCCCGCGCCGTTATTCCGACGATCATCACCCAGATCGCCGCCGGCGCCGCTTCGTTGCGCCTGGGGGCGCTTCAACCCACGCGCGATTTCTCGTTCGTCGAGGATACCGCCGCCGGATTCATCGCCGTGGCCCAGAGCGAAGCCGCCATCGGCGAGGTCATCAATGTCGGCAGCGCGTTCGAAATCTCCATCGGCGACACGGCGCGCCTCATCGCCGAGATCATGGGGCGCGCGGTGTCGTTCGAAAGCGACGCCGACCGCTTGCGCCCGGAGGCGAGTGAAGTGAACCGCCTTATCGCCAACGTCACCAAGGCCGGCAACCGCCTCAATTGGCGTCCGCGCTTCGCCGGACGCGAGGGTTTCCGCCGCGGCCTCGAGCGCACCATCGCCTGGTTCGCCGACCCGGCGAATCTCGCCCGTTACCGGGTGGGATACCAGACGTGATCCGCGCCGCTTCCGCCGCCGGCCCACTCTTCGACGCGGCCGGATTCGTCGGCCGATTGTCGTCGCTGCTGCCGGCACGCCGTCCGCTGCCGCTGCACGAACCCAGTTTCGCCGGGCGCGAGTGGGAATACCTCAAGGACTGCCTCGACAGCGGCTGGGTCTCGTCGGCGGGACGCCACGTCGAGGAATTCGAAGCCATGCTGGCCCAACGCCTCGGCGTGCGCCATGCGGTTGCCGTCGTCAACGGCACCGCGGCGCTGCACGTGGCGCTGCTGCTCGCGGGCGTTCGGCCCGGCGACGAGGTGCTGGTCCCCGCCCTCACCTTCGTCGCCACCGCCAATGCCGTTTCCCATTGCGGCGCCATCCCGCATTTCGTCGATAGCGCGGCGGCAACGCTCGGCCTCGATCCGGGCAAGCTCGACGCGCATCTCGGTGCCGTTGCCGAGCTTCGCGCCGATGGACCCTACAACCGCTTGAGCGGCCGGCGCATCGCCGCAATCGTGCCCATGCACGTCTTCGGACATCCCGTTGCCATGGACCCGCTCGCCGACGTGGCGCGGCGCTGGCGGCTGCCGATCGTCGAGGACGCGGCGGAGGCCCTGGGCAGCCTTTATCATGGCCGCCCCGCCGGCGGGTTTGGCCGGCTGGCGAGTTTGAGCTTCAACGGCAACAAGATCGTGACCACCGGGGGCGGCGGCGCCATCGCCACCGACGACGGCGATCTTGCCGCCGCCGCGCGCCACCTGACGACGACGGGCAAGTTGCCCCATGCCTGGGCGTTCGATCACGACCGGGTCGCATTCAACTATCGAATGCCGAACCTCAACGCCGCGCTGGGCCGCGCGCAACTCGAGCGGCTCGACGAACTTATCGACGCCAAGCGCCGCCTCGCCGAACACTACCGGCAAGGTCTCTCCGATCTCGACGACCTGGCGGTGGTGAGCGAGCCCGCGAACACGCGCAGCATCTACTGGCTGAACGCCGTCCTCGTGCCGGATGCGAGCGCGCGCGACGATGTTTTGGCGCAAGCGCACGCCGCCGGCCTGTTGGTTCGGCCGGCGTGGACTCCGATGCATCGCCTGCCCATGTACCGGGACTGCCCACGATCGTCGCTGGCGACAGCCGAAATGCTGGCGGCGCGGATCGTGTGCCTGCCGAGCAGCGCCGCCTTGGCGCCGGCGAAGCCAGCGTCATGACGGGACGAACGCAGAGAATCTGCGCGGTGTCCGGCAGCCGCGCCGATTTCGGCCTGCTCTATTGGCCGTTGAAGGAGCTTGACGAGGAACCGGCTTTTTCCGTCGATCTCGCGCTCACCGGCATGCATCTCGCGCCTGAGTTCGGCCACACCTCGCGCGAGGTCGAGGCATCCGGGATCGCTGTCAGCGCCCGGGTCGAAACGGTCATGGCCTCCGACGGTCCGGCCGGCATGGCCAAGGCGATCGGGCTTGGCGTTCTCGGTTTCGCCGATGCCTGGGGCCAGCGGCGGCCCGATCTCGTCATGGTGCTCGGCGACCGGTTCGAAACCTTCGCGGCGGCGCAAGCGGCCTTCACGCATCGTATTCCCATCGCGCATCTCTGTGGCGGCGACGTGACCGAAGGCGCGCTCGACGACGGCTTCCGCCACGCCATCAGCAAGATGGCGAGCCTGCACTTCGCCAGCAACGACGCATCCGCCCGGCGCCTGCGCCGGATGGGCGAGGATCCAGCCCGCATCCACACGGTCGGCAGCCCCGGCCTCGATCACCTGAAACGATCCTCGCTGCTCGGCCGCGACGAGGTCGAGAGCCGGCTTGGCCTTGCCTTGCGCGCGCGCAATCTTCTGGTCACGTTCCACCCCGCCACGCTCGACCCGGTGCCGGCCTTGCCGCAGCAGGAAGAATTGCTTGCGGCCCTCGATGCGCTTGGACCCGACACTGGCATCATTTTCACCGCCCCCAATGCCGACGAAGGCGGCCGGGCTTTGCGGGCAAGGCTCGAAGCATACGTGGCGGATCGTCCCCATGCGATCTTGCGCGCCTCGCTCGGCCACCATCTCTATCTGAGCACGATGGCGCTGGCCGACGCCGTGGTCGGCAACTCGTCGAGCGGCCTCTATGAAGCCCCGTCGCTGAAGCGTCCCACGGTCAATATCGGTTGTCGACAGGACGGCCGCTTGCGCGCCGCCTCGATCATCGATTGCCAGGCCGAACGGCTTGCGATCGGCGAGGCGATCGCCGCCGCCTTCAAGCTCGATTGCTCGAATGTCGTCAACCCCTATGGCGATGGCGATTCCGCCAGGCGCATCCGCGAAATTCTGTGCCGGCATGACGCGTTCGCGTCGCTGGTCGCCAAGAGGTTCCACGATGCCTGAGCCGGTCCGCGTCATCGCCGAAGCGGGCGTCAACCATGACGGCTCGCTCGACCTCGCCCTTGCGCTCGTCGATGCCGCCGCCTCGGCCGGCGCCGACACGGTGAAGTTTCAGACCTTCCGGCCGGAGGCATTGGCGGCGCGGAGCGCGCCCAAGGCCGAGTACCAGCGCCGCCACACCAATGCCGAGGAATCCCAATACGACATGCTGCGGCGCCTCGCGTTGGACGACGCGGCGCACCACGCCCTGGTGGCCCGCTGCCGCGAGCGCGGCATCCGGTTCCTGTCGAGCGCCTTCGATCTGGAGAGCCTGCGCCTGCTTGCCGATACGCTCGGTCTTCCTGAGATCAAGATCGGGTCCGGCGAACTCACCAACGCCCCTCTCCTTCTGGCCACCGCGGCAAGCGGCAAACACGTCATCTTGTCGACGGGCATGGCGGTGATGGCCGAAGTGCGCGAAGCGCTCGCGGTCCTGGCCTTCGGCTACACGCGCCGCGAGGCAAATCCGGCGCCCGCGGCCCTCGCCGCGGCGTTCGACTCCTCGGCCGGCCAAGAGGCGCTACGCCGCCATGTCACGCTGCTGCATTGCACGACCGAGTATCCGGCGCCGTTCGAGGACGTGAATCTTCGGGCCATGACCGCGCTCGCCGAAACCTTCGGCCTTCCGGTGGGGCTGTCGGATCACACGCCGGGCATTGTCGCTCCCGTGGCGGCCGTGGCGCTGGGCGCGGTCGTCATCGAGAAACACCTGACCCTCGACCGCTCGATGAAGGGCCCCGACCACGCGGCCTCGCTCGACCCCGCCGGGATGGCGGCGCTCGTCACCGCGGTCCGGCAGGCGAGTTTGGCCTTGGGCGACGGCCACAAATCGCCCCGGCCGTCCGAAAGCAAGAACATCGCCATTGCCCGCAAGAGCCTGGTGGCGGCACGCGCGATCCGCCGAGGCGAGAATTTCACCGAAACCAACATCGCCGCCAAGCGGCCGGGCACCGGCCTTTCGCCGATGCGCTGGTGGGACGCGCTCGGCCGCCCGGCGCCGCGCGATTTCGCGCCGGACGAAGCGATCGAGTTTTAGGACCTGGCAGGCAACAAGCGATGCAAATCCCGTTCTTCTCGATCAATCCTGTCCCCCGCGCCACTCCCCAATTGTCATCGCCGGGTCAAGCCCGGCGATGACAGCATTTACTTTACGTCCTACGGCTCGGATCGATTCTCCTATTGCCCAACGACCCCTTAGTAGGCTGCCCTTGAGCCCGTTGCGCAAACTCATCATCGTCGGTGGCGGCGGCCATGGCCGGGTCGTGCTCGACGCCGCGCGCCTGGCGGGCTGGCAGGTCGCGGGCTTCATCGACCGGGACCGGACCGCCGGCTCCGAGGTCAATCGCTGCGCCGTGCTGGGCGACGACGCATTGCTCGAAGCCCGGCATGGATTCCCCGAATTCCAGTTCATCGTGGCGATCGGCGATCAGCGGCGCCGGCGCGCGCTCGGCGATCGGATCCGAACCACCGGCGGCGCGCTCGCTACCGTGGTCCATCCCGCCGCGATCCTATCGGAGTCCGCGAGCATCGGCCCCGGCACCGTTGTCTTGGCCCTAGCCGCGATCAACGCCAACGCGCGCATCGGCGCCCACTGCATCGTCAATACCGGCGCCATCGTCGAACATGACTGCGACCTTGCCGATGGCGTCCAGATCGGGCCCGGCGCTACTCTGGCGGCGGGCGTCATCGTCGAAGCGGACGGTTTCGTCGGCGCCGGCGCCGTCGTCATCCCCGGCGTAAGGCTGGGCGCCGGGTCGGTCCTGGGTGCCGGCGCCGTCGCCATCGCCGATCTGGAGGCGGGCGCCGTCGCGGTCGGGGTGCCGGCACGCATCGTCAGGCGGGTCTAGAACCCCACTCGGCAGAAGCTTCCGTCCCGACAAGCAGTTTCTGCCCTGCCCGCCCTGGCTACCCTGCGCAATGATCGTGGTTAATTGCCGAGGGAACAACGTTCTAAGCCGATATCCGGGCTTGGCCTGCCGCTTGCGAGTGAATGTGCGAAGCGTCCGCGCAATCCGCGTTCAACGCATCGGCCGGTGATCCCTCAAATGATACAATCCGTTGGTCTCGATCTCGCCCCGCCCAGGAATGCAAAGGGTTCGACGCAAGACCCAGGCAATCCCGGGCAGTTGTTCGCCGAGCTGCTCCGCAAGTACGGCCTAGGCCCCTCCGAGACCGAGACGCTCGACACGACCGGTCAAGCCGGCGACCAGCCGCCGACCGAAATTACCGCCGTTGAGTGCGAATGCGGCGATGACGTTGCCTGGGCGGCTTCGGCCGGCGAACCGGCGAGGGAAGAACCCACCGACGAAGAGGTTCTTGAAGGCGCGGCCTTGGAGCGGCCGGTTATCGCGGTTCCAACCCCGGCGCCGGCGACCGTGCCCGCGGACGGCTTGGACAACGAGAACGCGGCGTCGGCCAAGTCAGGATCGGACCCGGCGGACACCGCCATGGCGCTCGCCGGCAAGTGGCAGGGCCTCGATACCGCCAAAGCTAATTTCGCCCACCCGTCGGTGGACGCTCCGGATTCTCCGGGCGGCTCGGCACCGCATGAAGACGGACGACAGGACACGGGTCCGGCTTCGCCGGCCGCCGAGTTGGCGCAAGAGCTGGAGGCAGCGGCGTCCGGCGCAGCGGTTGCCGCCGCCGCGCAAGCGATCGGCGACCAAGCTCGCGCCGCCGCCCCCGGCCAAACCAAGAGCCCCGGCGAGAACGCGGCGACCGGGCGTGGCGTGGCACGATCGGCCGAGCGGCCCGCGCCGCCTCCGGCGCCGACAAAGAACCGCGAACCCCGGCCGAGCGCCGATGCCATTGCCGCGCTCGCGGCCGGCGCGGCCCAGCCGGCCCAGGACCAAGAGAGCGACCAAGCCGAGACGCCGCGCCGCTTGGTCATCGAAGCCCAGGCGACGTCCGCCTTCGCCCCGGCCGCGCGCGAGGCCGCCGCGACTTCGGGCTTCGCGGCCAAGTTGTTGCAACCGCACCCGCCCGCCGTGCAGCAGCTCACCATTCATATTCAGCGCGCGGTTCGCGACGGTCTCGATCGCATCTCGCTTCGGCTGACGCCGCCCGAGCTTGGCCGCATCGACGTCAAGCTCGAATTCGCCAACGATGGGCGGCTGAGCGCGTCGATCGCGGTCGAACGCCCGGAAACCCTTGATCTGCTGCAGCGCGACGCGCGTGGACTGGAGCGCGCTCTTCAAGACGCCGGGATCAAGACCGAGAGCGGCAGCCTCACCTTCAACCTGCGCGGCGACGGGCGCCAGGACGCGCGCGAGGACGGCGCGCCGGCGCGCATGACCGTGGCCGTGCCCGCCGACAAGGCCGAGGACGGCGTCACGATCGTCGAAATCGTCAGCCCGCGCCCGAGCGCGGCCGGCACCGGCGCAATCGATATCCGGGTCTAGAGGAGCGACGACGATGGACATTACCGGCACTGGACAATCGGCAAGCGCGGCGCTGGGCGGGACGGCGTTCGGCAAGCTGTCGGAGAACTTCGACAACTTCCTGATGCTCTTGACCCAGCAGCTCAAGAATCAGGATCCCCTGTCACCGATGGATACGGCCCAGTTCACTCAGCAATTGGTCCAGTTCGCCGGGGTCGAGCAGCAAATCAATTCCAACAAGAAGCTGGATCAGCTCATCTCGCTCCAGACCGGCAACCAGGCCGCCGCCGCGATCTCCTATCTCGGCAAGAGCGTGACGGCCGAAAGCCAGGCATTCGTGCTCGCCGACGGCACCGGCGAATTCACCTACACCTTGCCAAGGCCGGCGTCCGCGTCGGTGGTGATCGTCACGGACGCCGCGGGAAGGCCGGTGCGCATCCTGCAAGGCGAAGTCTCGGCCGGCGAGCACGCCTATAGTTGGGATGGCACGGACGCCAATGGCAACAGCCTGCCCGACGGACTCTATCGCATCGAGGTCAGCGCCGTCGACGCCAAGGGCGCGCAGATCCTCGCGACGACCCATACGACCGGCCTGGTCAGCGGCGTCGCGATCGAGAACGGCGAAATCATCCTCAACATCGGACCGCTCGCGGTGCCATTCGGCAAGGTGCGTTCGGTCAACGACGCTTGAGGCGCAAGAACATCCGGGTAGCGGCCGCCAAGGCCGCGCGAACAAAGACGAAGGAGACGAGCAATGAGTATCTACGGCGCGATGTTTTCCGGTGTATCGGGCTTGGCCGCGCAGGCGCAGGCGCTGGGCATTATTTCGGACAACATCTCCAACGTGAACACCGTCGGATACAAGACCACGGTGGCGCGCTTTCACACCCTGGTGACCGAGGCGGCGTCCAGCACGACGTACTCGCCCGGCGGCGTGCGCGCGACGCCCTACGGCCTCGTCGACCGTCAGGGATTGTTGCAGGCCTCGTCATCGGCCACCGACCTTGCCATCACCGGCAATGGCTTCTTCGTCGTCAACGAGGCGGCGGCGCCGGGAACCGGCGACCAGTATTTCTACACGCGTGCCGGCTCGTTCAATGTCGATGCCAGCGGCAACCTGGTTTCCCCGGCGGGATATTTTCTGCAAGGGTGGCGCCTCGATGCCAGCGGCAATCTGCCCGCCAGCACGACGCTGTTGACCGACCTCCAATCCGTCAACATCGCGGCCTTGACCGGCGCCGCGAGCGCCACGACCCAAATCGGGCTGGCGATGAATCTTCCGGCCCAATCCGCGGTGGCCGCCAGCTTCAACAATACCGTGTCGTTGTACGACAAGCAGGGCTCGACGCAGAGCATGCAGCTCACCTGGGACAAGACGGCGGTCAACACCTGGACGCTGACCGCCAATCTTCCCGGCGGCGCCTCGATCGCCAGCGACGACACCGGCGGCGCCACGCTCCTTGCCGCCGCGGTTCCCTTGGCAACCGTCGTCTTCAACGCGAATGGCACGCTGCAATCCATCACGGGCGCGGCGCCCTACGGCACGGTCAATGCCGGCAATCAGCTCGACGTCTACTTGGATTACGACGGCAACGCGGCAACGACCTCGGTCGACGACCGGCAGCTGGTCACGTTCGATCTGGGGAGCCTCGGCCTGGGCGACGGCCTCACGCAATATGCCGGCAGCTTCACGGTCTCGTCGATCGACCAGAACGGCGTGGCGTTCGGAAGCTTCACCGGCGTCAGTGTCGATGAAAACGGAGTCGTGACCGCGCTGTTCGACAACGGCCAGCAGCGCCGGATCTTCCAGTTGCCCATTGCGGTCTTCAGCAACCCCAACGGGCTGCAAGCGCAAAACGGCAACGTCTTTCAGGAAACGCAAGGGTCGGGCCCGGTCTTGCTGCAGGAGGCCAAGGTCGGCGGCGCCGGCCGGCTCACCCCGGGCGCGCTCGAGGCCTCGACGGTCGATATCGCCGAGGAATTCACCAACATGATCATCACGCAGCGCGCCTACTCGGCCAACGCCCGCGTCATCACCACCGCCGATGAGATGTTGGCGGAACTGATGCAGATTGGCCGCTGATAGAGGCGTTTAGCGCTCGCCCCTCATCTCGTTTCCAAGGCAGCGAGGGGCGCGCGCATCGAGACTCGAACGATCGATAAAAAACGTCGAAAAATCTTGTTAACCCTGAGACTTAGGTCTTTCTTAAATGGGGCTACGTACGATGCGCTTCGTGCCGGCGAGAATCGAGTTTATCGCCGGCGGCCCCGAGTACGGAGCGGACGGCATGGACCTGTATTCGTCTCATAGTCAGCCAACGGCGATCGGCCCCGACGGCCAGCCCTTCGGCCTAGCCGACTTGCCGCCGCCGGGGACCAAGCGTTGGGTCATCCGGCGCAAGGCACAAGTCGTGACGGGCGTGCGCTGCGGTTTGCTCAGCCTCGAGGAAGCCTGTCATCGCTATACGCTTTCGGTCGAGGAGTTCGCGACCTGGCAGCAGTTGATCGACCGGCACGGGCTGCGCGGGCTGCGCGTCACGCGATTGCAGGACTATCGTTCGCGCCCCGCGCCGGCTAATGGCATCAAGGCCAACTCCGGGGCGCCCACGCCCTAACGCCAATCGAATACGACCGGCCCCCCTCGCACTATCGCGGGCCGGGGTATGAGAGCCCGCCCGCCCCCCGAGCGGGCTCTCGTTTTTTCGGCACAGGTTTCGGTTTTGGCGCGCTGCCCGGAAATATCTGCCGGTTTCCGGCAAAAAATGCCCATCGATTAACGGCTTGTTCATGACGCGGCGATAACGTCCGCCGCATGACGAATGACAGCCATTCGCTCTAATTCTTTCATTCTCGAGGATCGACCGTGAAGTCACTCTTCGACACGTTGCGCGGGCTGGGACTGACGCGCCTGGCCGCGCTGGGATTCGCCGGCGCCGCGCTGCTCGTGACCTTCGTTCTTGTAACCGCTCGACTAGCCGCGCCGGACATGGGCCTGCTCTACAGCGGCCTCGATCCTGGCGACAGCGGCAAGATCGTCACCCGTCTCGAAACCATGAGCGTGCCATATCAGCTGACCGGCGACGGCAGCCAGATCATGGTGCCGCGCGACCAGATGCTTCGTCTGCGCATGGCGATGGCCGAGGATGGCCTGCCGACCGGCGGATCGGTCGGCTACGAAATTTTCGATCGGACCGACGCCCTGGGCACGACGAGCTTCATTCAAGGGATCAACAGCCTGCGCGCGCTCGAAGGCGAGTTGGCCCGGACCATCGGCTCGCTCGCCCAAATTCGCGCCGCGCGCGTACACCTGGTCGTTCCCGAGCGCCAGCTCTTCACCCGGGAGCGCCCGGCGCCCTCCGCCTCCATCGTCCTCATGCTGAACAGCGACGCCGATCTCGACCGCGCGCAGGTTCGCGCGATCCAGCATCTGGTATCGGCCGCGGTCCCGGGCCTCAAGCCCACCGCCATTTCCATCGTCGACAATCGCGGCAACCTCCTGGCCCGTAACGGCGACGAAGCAGGCGAAGGGACCGGCGGGGCCGGCGACGAACTCCGCGTCCAGTTCGAAGCGCGCATGACCCGCACGATCGTGGAGCTTCTCGAGCGCTCGCTCGGGCCCGGCAAGGTCCAGGCCATGGTCTCGGCCGAAATGAATTTCGACCGAGTGACGACGAATTCGGAGACCTTCGACCCGGACAGCCAGGTGGTGCGCTCGACCCAGACGGTCGAGGACAGCAGCGAAAACGGCACGCCAAGCGGTGGCGGCGCCGTCAGCGTCTCGGGAAATCTCCCCGACCCCAGCGCCCAGGAGCAGGCCGGCGGCGACGTCGAACGCTCGCAGCGTACCGAGGAAACCGTCAACTACGAAATCTCCAAATCGATCGAGACTCACGTCCGCGAGGCCGGCGAAGTGCGCCGATTGTCGGTCGCCGTTCTGGTCGATGGCAACTCGACGACCGCGGCCGACGGCACCGTCACCTACGCGCCGCGCGCGCCCGAGGAACTTGCCCAGATCGACAAGCTCGTGCGTTCCGCCATGGGGTTCGACGAAAAGCGCGGCGATACGCTGGAAATCGCCAACCTACCCTTCGCCCAAGCCGCCCTGGCCGAGGGTGGGGGCGATTCATCGGGCCTGTTCCTTGGCGTGACGATGGCCGACCTCCTTCGTTTCGCGGAGACCGGCATGCTGGCCGTGCTGGCACTCCTCGGCCTGCTGCTTGTGGTGCGGCCGGTGATGCGCGCGATCCTTGCCGCCGCCAGTCAAGGCGGCCGCCGCGTGGCGGCCATTGCCGGGCCCGCCGGCGCCACGATGGCGGCGCTGGCCGGGCCGCCCGCGGGCAACCAACTCGCGGCTCAACCCGCCGATACCGAGCGCGTCGCCAACCAGATCGACAGCATGATCGACCTGAACCAAGTGGAGGGCCGGGTGCGGGCCTCGTCGATCAAGAAGATCGGCGAGATCGTCGATCGTCACCCCGAAGAGGCGGTGAACATCATGCGCTCCTGGATGTATCAGGAAGTCTGACGGTTCGTGGCAGGATTTGAGCAATGAAAGCGCGCGAGGATTACCGTGCCATGTCCGGACCCGAGAAGGCGGCATTGCTGATGCTGTCGGTCGGCGAGGATAACGCCACCAAGATTTTCGCCCTCATGGACGAGGAGGAGATCAAGGAAGTCTCCCAGCACATGGCCAATCTCGGCACTGTCAACTCCGACATCGTCGAGCGGCTGTTCATCGAGTTCGCCGATCGCCTCTCCTCGACCGGGTCGATGGTCGGCTCCTACGAGAGCACCGAGCGTTTGTTGAGCAAGGTGCTCGAAAAGTCCAAGGTCGACAACATCATGGACGAGATCCGCGGGCCCGCGGGTCGAACCATGTGGGACAAGCTCGGCAACGTCAACGAGGCGATGCTCGCCAATTACCTGAAAAACGAGTATCCGCAGACCGTCGCCGTCGTCATGTCGAAAATCAAGCCGGAACACGCCGCCCGCGTGCTGGCGCTCCTGCCCGAGGCGTTCGCCATGGAAGTCATCATGCGCATGCTGCGCATGGAGTCGGTGCAGAAGGACATCCTCGACGACATCGAGCAGACGCTGCGAACCGAATTCATGAGCAACCTCGCGCGCACGAACCGGCGCGACGCGCACGAGATGATGGCGGAAATCTTCAACAATCTCGATCGCGGCACCGAGGGGCGCTTCATCACCGCGCTCGAAGAGCGCAATCGGGACGCGTCCGAGCGAATCAAGGCCCTCATGTTCACGTTCGAGGATCTGGCCAAGCTCGATCCGAGCGCCGTTCAGACCCTGTTGCGCGCCTACGACAAGGCCAAGCTGCCGCTCGCCCTCAAAGGCGCCTCGGAAGCGCTGCGCGACCTCTTCTTCGCCAATATGTCCGAGCGCGCCGGCAAGATGCTCAAGGACGACATGGCTTCGATGGGACCGGTGCGCTTGCGCGACGTCGACGAGGCGCAGGTCGCGATGGTTGTCACCGCCAAGGAATTGGCCGCGCGCGGCGAAATCATCCTCACCGACAAGAAGGGCGAAGATGAACTCGTTTACTAGCCACGCCTCCCGCCGCGGGTCGGCCGGCGCCAAGTTCCTTTTCGACACGAACTTCGACGCGGTCGGGGCCGCGGACGCCGCGGACGCCGCGGACGAGCGCCAGAGGGCGCTGCGTAGCTACAGTTTGTCCGAGATCGACGCGATCCGCGCCGGCGCGTTCGCCGAAGGCAAGAGTGCCGGACAGGTCGATGCGCAAGCCTCGTTCGAATGCCGGAAGGCCGGCGCGCTCGAGGCCGCGGCCCACGGTCTGGCCGCGCTCATGAAATCCCAGGCGGAACTGGACCGCGACATTTCCCGGCATGCCGCCGCGATCGGCTCCGCCCTGGTGCGTAAACTTCACCCCGCACTGGCCCGCCGCCACGGACTTCTGGAGATCGAGGGGCTGGTCGGCCGTTGTCTGGAACGCGTGCGCGACGAACCGCGCGTGGTGGTGCGCCTGAACGACGCCATGCTCGACGAGTTGCGCCCTCTGCTCGAGGAGATCGGCCGCGCCGCCGGTTACGATGGGCGCCTCGTGCTCATCGCCGACGACGCGATTCCCGGCGGCGATTGTCGCGTGGAGTGGGCCGATGGCGGGTGCGAACGCGACTGCGCGCGTTTGTGGGAAGACATCGAGACCGTGCTTGAACGCTCGCTGGCCGGACTTGGCGAACCCAACGAGGGCGGAAGCAAATCGGTAGCCGACCGGCTGCCTTGAAGGAGTACAGACGATGGCCGAAGACAGCCAGTTGCAGCTGAACGACATCGAAGGCGATGCGGCCGGAGCGCCGCTCGCGTCCGCGCCCGAGTCGCAGAAGGCCACGGGCAACGCCACGGAGCTTAAGGCCGTCTACGACATTCCGGTCCAGGTCTCGGCCGTCCTGGGCAAGGCCACCATGCAGGTGAGCCAACTTCTGAAGCTTGGCCGCGGCGCCGTCGTCGAGTTGGACCGCAGGGTCGGCGAGGCGATCGACATCTACGTGAACAACCGGCTCGTGGCGCGCGGCGAGGTCGTGGTGGTCGACGACCATCTCGGGGTCACCATGACCGAGATCATCAAGATGGATCGTAGCAGTTAGCGCCCTCGCGACCCGGAGCCAAGGACCCCTAAGCGATGAGCAACATCTCCAGCGCCAAGCAGGCGATCGGCGCGGCGGATCGCGAGGACCGGCGAGTCGGCGCCCTCGACGTGACGACGCTGGCCGGTCTTGCCGGAGCGGTGGTTCTGATCGCCGTCGCCATCGCGATGGGCGGGTCCGTCATGGCCTTCTTCAACCTGCCCTCGATCCTTATCGTTTGCGGCGGGACCGTCGCCGTCACCGCCATTTCCTTTTCGATCGAAGAGGTCTTGCGCGTTCAGCCGGTCATCCTTCAATGCCTCTTGCACCGGCCGGTCGACCCTGTCGAATCCGCGCGCCGCGTCTTGCGCCTGGCCGAACAGGCGCGCCAGCGCGGCCCCATCCACCTCGAATCCCAGCTGCCCGTCATGGCTTCGGTGCCGTTCTTGCAACGCGCGCTGCGCCTGGTCGTCGACGGCGCCGCCGCGGAAGAAGTGCAGCTCGCCATGACCAGCGACCTCGAAGCCATGCGCCTGCGCCATCGCCGAAGCGTGAGCGTGCTGCGCCGGGCCGCCGACGTGGCGCCGGCGATGGGGCTGATCGGCACGCTGGTCGGACTCATTCAAATGCTGGGGCAGCTCGACGACCCGACCGCGATCGGACCCGGCATGGCGGTGGCCCTGCTGACGACTTTTTACGGCGCGATCATCTCTCACATGATGCTGCTGCCGCTGGCGGGCAAGCTCGAACGCAATTCGGAAGCCGAGACGCTGGTCAGTCGGATCTTCCTGCTGGGGGCGCTGTCTATCGCCCGGCAAGAGAGCCCGCGGCGCCTGGAAACCATGTTGAACACGGTGCTGCCGCCGGCGCAGCGCGTCCAATACTTCGATTGATCCGGCGGCCTACCTTGCGAATGACGGGAGAGTAACCATGCGTTTGTTGATCGTTGGTCAGCTCGACGGGCACATCGTTGCCGCGGGCAAGATCGCGTTGGCGCGGGGCGCCAAGGTCGCGCACGTCGATGATGTCGACTCCGCGCTGGCGGCTTTGCGCGCCGGCCAGGGCGCCGACCTTCTCCTGTTCGACGTCAACCTCGACATCGCCCGCATGATCGAGCAGCTGAAGACCGAGCGGATCAATCTTCCCGTCGTCGCCTGCGGCATCGGCGCCAATGCCGAGCTTGCGGTCCACGCCATTCGCGCCGGCGCCAAGGAATATGTCCCGCTGCCGCCCGACGCCGAGCTGATCGCCGCGGTCCTGGCCGCGGTCAGCGACGACAATTCGGTCTTCATCTGGCGCGACCCGGTGATGAAGGACGTGCTGCGCCTGGCCGACCAGATCGCGCCTTCCGACGCCAGCGTCCTCGTGACCGGCGAATCGGGGACCGGCAAGGAGGTCATCGCCCGCTATCTGCACAACAAGAGCAAGCGCGCGACCCGGGGCTTCATCTGCGTGAACTGCGCCGCGATCCCGGAAAACCTGCTCGAATCGGAATTGTTCGGACACGAGAAAGGCGCTTTCACGGGCGCCATCGCCCGGCGCATCGGCAAGTTCGAGGAAGCCAATGGCGGCACGCTGCTGCTGGACGAAATCAGCGAGATGCATCCGCATTTGCAGGCAAAGCTGCTGCGCGCCATCCAGGAACGCGAGATCGACCGCGTCGGCGGCGTCCAGCCGGTCAAGATCGACATCCGGCTCATCGCCACCTCCAACCGCGATCTCGATGACGCGGTCGCCAAGGGTCAATTCCGCGAGGATCTTTACTTTCGGCTGAACGTGGTGACGCTCCATCTGCCGCCGCTGCGCGCCCGCACCGGCGACATTCCGGCGTTGGCCGAACACTTCATCCAAAAATACGCCAAGGCCAACGGCATGAGGGCGCCTCGCCTGACGCCGGCGGCCTTGGATCACTTACGCCGCCATGCCTGGCGCGGCAATGTCCGCGAGCTTGAGAACGCCATGCACCGTGCCGTCTTGTTGTCGACGTCGCATGATCTGGGGGTCGAGGGAATCTTGTTGTCGACACCGCGCAACGGCGCGGCCGCGGCGGCGGCCGATGCGGCCAAGATCGAGGCGACCGGATCGATCTCGGCCCTTGTCGGCCGCTCGGTGGCGGCGGTCGAGCGCGATCTCATCATCGACACGCTTAGCCACTGCCTCGGCAACCGGACCCATGCCGCCACCATCCTCGGAATCTCCATCCGCACGCTGCGCAACAAGTTGAAGTTGTACAGCGAGGAAGGCGTGCCCGTGCCGATGCATGGCTTCGCCGATCGCGCCGCCGTCTAGATCGTCCCCGTAAACGGATCGGCCGGGCACCGGCATGAACGACATCGTCACCCCCGGTATGACGCAGGGCCCCGGCGGCGGAGCCAGCCTCGCCGTCTTCTGGTCGCACCTGCAAAGGCATCTGCGGCGCGGCGAAATCATCTTCGCGCTCGGCGTCATCGCCATCCTCACGGCGCTGATCATGCCGATTCCGGCGTGGCTGCTCGACATCCTGCTGGCGCTGTCGATCACGCTTTCCGTTCTCATTCTCATGACCGCGCTGTTCATCTCGCGGCCGCTCGATTTCAGCACGTTTCCGACCGTTCTCCTGATCGCGACGATGATACGCCTTGCCCTCAATCTTGCCTCGACGCGCCTCATCCTGGCGCACGGGCACGAAGGAACCGATTCCGCGGGCTACGTGATCGAAGCCTTCGGCCATCTCATCATGGAAGGCAATTTCGTCATCGGCGTCATCGTGTTCGCCATTCTCGTCCTGGTGAACTTCGTCGTCATCACCAAGGGTTCCGGACGCATCGCCGAGGTTTCCGCGCGCTTCAGCCTGGATGCCATGCCGGGCAAACAAATGGCGATCGACGCCGACCTCTCGGCCGGCCTTATCGAAGAGGGCGAGGCGCGCTCGAGGCGCAAGCAGCTCGAGGACGAAAGCGCCTTCTTCGGCGCGATGGACGGCGCCGCCAAGTTCGTGCGCGGCGATGCCGTCGCCGGCCTGATCATCACCTTCGTCAACATCATCGGCGGCATCGTCATCGGGGCGACGCAACAGGGCCTCAGCCTCGCCGACGCCAGCCACACCTATACGGTTCTGACCGTGGGCGACGGGCTGGTGACGCAGGTGCCGGCCCTCATCGTTTCCACCGCCGCCGGCATGCTCGTCTCGAAGGCGGGCATCACCGGTTCGGCCGATAAGGCGCTGTTCGCCCAGCTCGGCGGCTATCCCGCGGCGCTCGGGCTGTGCGCGGTCCTGATGGGCGCGCTCGCCATGCTGCCCGGCATGCCGATACTCCCCTTCCTGATCCTGTCGGCGCTGACCGGGACCGCGGCGTGGTGGCTGACAAGGCGCGAAGAAGGCGTCGTCGCCGATGCCGCCGCCGCCAAGGCGCGCGAGGCGGCCGCGGCACCGATCCTGGAGGAGCCGATCTCCTCGGCGCTGCACATCGACATGATCCGGCTCGAACTCGGCTATGGGCTCATCTCGCTCATCAACAACGAGCACGGCCTGCGTCTGACCGACCAGATCAAGTCGCTGCGCCGGCAAATGGCGAGCGAGCTTGGCTTCGTCCTTCCCGCGGTCCGCATTCAGGACAACCTTCAGCTCAGCGCCAACAGTTACGTCGTCCGCATCAAGGAAATCGAGATCGGGCGGGGCGAAATCCGCCCCAGCAAGCTTCTGGTCATGGACCCGCGCGGCGACAAGATCGGCCTGCCCGGCGAGGAAACGGTCGAGCCCACCTTCGGCCTTCCCGCCATGTGGATCGATGCGACGCAGCGCGAGGAGGCGCTGTTTCGCGGCTATACGGTGGTCGACCCGGCCACCGTTATCACCACGCACCTGACCGAGTTGATCAAGGACAGCACGGGCGACTTGCTGTCGCACGCCGAGACGCAAAAGCTGCTCGACGATCTCGCCAAGGAACATCAAAAGCTGGTGGCCGACGCCATCCCGACGCAGATTTCCGTCGGCGGCGTCTCCCGGGTGCTGCAGAATCTGCTGGCCGAGCGCGTGTCGATCCGCGACCTGCCGACCATTCTCGAAGGCATCGCCGAGGCATGCGGGTACACGCGCAACATCACCGCGATCACCGAACATGTCCGCGCGCGACTCTCGCGCCAGATCAGCGACGCGGCCACCGACCAAGCCGGAATCATCCCGCTTGTCGCGCTCTCGCCCGAATGGGAACAGGCGTTCGGCGAATCCTTGACCGGCCAGGGCGACGACCGGCAGCTTGCCATGGCGCCGAGCCGCCTCCAGCAGTTCATCGGCCTCTTGCGCCAGGTCTTCGAGCGCCACGCCATGATGGGCGTGACACCGGTGCTGCTGACCAGCCCGAGCATCCGCCCTTACGTGCGCTCGATCGTCGAACGGTTCCGTCCGGTGACCATGGTGATGTCGCAGAACGAGATCCATCCGCGAGCGCGCATTCGCACGCTCGGCCAAGTCTAGTATCGGAATCGCCGATGCGTGGCACACCCCCCTCCCTAACCCTCCCCCGCAAGGGGGGAGGGAATTTTGAAGCCGGATCGGCCTTACCCCCCGCCCCCTTGACGGGGGCGGGTCGGGGTGGGGGTGACTCGCCTATCTCCGATATTGGGTACTAGCCCATGCAGCTTCGCACATTCACGGCGCCCTCGATCGCCGACGCCATGCAGATGGTGCGCGACGCCTTGGGGCCGGACGCCATGATCCTGTCCTCGCAGCGCAACGGGCGCAAAGGCGTCAGCGTGACGGCGGCCGTGCAACGCCAGGAGCCTTCGCTCGCCCAGCACGCGGGCGACGCCGCCAAGGCCATCGCCGTTCTCGACGCCATCGGCTCGGCGCTCGATTTCCACGGGCTGCCGCCGGTGATCGCGGACCGCCTGATGGGGCTGGCGGCCGATGCTCCCTCGACGGACAGCATCCAGGCGCTGTCGCACGCGCTGGCGCGGCGCATGCGCTTTCAACCGATCGATCCGGCCACTCCCGTGCCGATCATGCTGGTGGGAATGCCTGGCGCCGGCAAGACGTCATGCCTGGCCAAGCTCGCCGCCCGCGCCCGGCTCGCGGGCAAGACGGTGACCGCCGTCACCTGCGATACCGAAAGCGCCGGGGCGGTCGAGCAGCTTGCCACCTATACGCGGCTCTTGGACATTCCGGCGTTCCGCGCCAAGGATCCGGCCGCGCTCGCCCGCGCGCTCGAGGCCGCGCGCATGACCTCGGGCGTCCTCATCGACACGATGGGCACCAATCCCTTCCGCGCGGCGGACATGGCGCCCTTGCGCGCGCTCGCCGCCGCGGCCGCGGCCGAACCGGTGCTGGTCCTTGCCGCCGGCGGCGACGTCGCCGAAACCGCCGAAGCCGTGGCCGCCTTCGCCGAAATTGGGGTGAAGCGGATCGTGGCGACCAAGATCGACGCAACACGCCGCCTTGGCGCGGTCATCGCCGCCGCCGAGACCAGCCGGCTGGCGCTCGCCGATGCGAGCCTGTCGCCGCGGATCGCCGATGGCCTGCAACCGCTGGCGCCCGAAGAGCTGGCGCGGATCCTGATTCACCACCCCCTGTCAACCGTCGAGAACGCCGTCGCAACGGGAACCCACGCATGAACCGGCCTCTTCCGATCCTAGCACCCGTCGCCGAAGCGGCGCCCGTTGCCAACATGATCGCCGTCGCCTCCGGCAAGGGCGGGGTTGGCAAGACGTGGTTTTCGATCACGCTTGCCCAGGCCATGGCGCGTCAGGGCCAACGCGTCCTGCTGTTCGATGGCGACCTCGGGCTCGCCAACGTGGACATTCAACTCGGTCTGACTCCCGGTATCGATCTCGGCACGGTGGTGGAGCGCGGGCTGCCGCTGGATCGGGGCACGATCGCCTTCGCCGCCGGCGGTTTCGATGTCATCGCCGGCCGATCCGGGTCCGGAAGCCTGGCGCAATTGAGCATGGCCGCCTTGCAGCGGCTGAGCGTGGGGTTGGCCCGGCTTTCGCCGCGCTACGACCGCGTCGTCGTCGATCTTGGCGCGGGCATCGAGCGCACCGTGCGCGGCCTCGCCCAGCGCTGCCGCACATGCCTCGTCCTCACCACCGACGAACCGACCGCCATCACCGACGCTTACGCCTTCATCAAGCTGACGCTGGCCGAATCGCCGGCGATGGACATGCGCATCGTGGTCAACATGGCGGCCAGCACGGCGGAGGGCCGCCGTACCTATGCGACACTGAACCAGGCCTGCTTGAAGTTCCTTAAATCGGACCCGCCGCTTGCCGGAATCATTCACCGCGACCACCGCGTCAAGGACAGCATTCGTGCCCAGTCACCCATCATGTCGCGCTACCCGGACGCGCCGGCGGTGCACGACGTCGAAGAGCTGGTGCAACGGATGCTGCACCCGTCATGAGCGTCGGGTCGCTGACGTCGAGCCCCTCGGCGCGAGCTTCCGGGTCTTCGGCTCAGCCCGTGCATGGCGTGTCGGGTACGGTCGCGTCTCCGCTGGACACCATGGCGCGCCTTGCGGTCGGCAGCATTATCCTCGGAACCGTCACCGGGCGCGATTCGCACGGTCAGCTCGTCTTGAAGACCGCCAACGGCGTCGTGTCGGTCGCCACCACCGCCAATCCGCCGGTCGGCAGCACCGTTACGCTGGAAGTACGAGCAACCGGAGATCGGCTTCAGGTGATCATTCTCAACCCCGACCAGCGTCCGCGCGGCGGCGAGCCTCGATTGCCGCCGTCAAGTACCGCGGGCGCCGTATCTGGAAACACCGCGGCATCGAGCGCGCCTCCCGCGAACGCCGCGCCGGCGCCGCCGGTCGTCGCCTCGCCGGCGGCTTCCGTTACGGCGGCAATGGCGGCGGCCGTGCCGGCAACGGTCATCGAATCCGCCACGACCAGGCAGATCCGGCGTAGCCTCGGCGGCCCGGCCCAGGTTCTTTCGCCCGGCGCCGCCCCTGGCCAGGCTCAAGTCGCGAATCCTGGACCGGCCGGCGCCAACGCGCCTCAGGCATTGGCGGTAGGCTCGGAACTCTACGTCCGCCTGCTCCCCATGGATCAGGCGCCTGGAGACAAGCAGCGGCCCGCTACCCTGCCGGCGCCCCAAGGCCAACTTTCGGCATCGCCAAGTCCGGGAACCGCCATACCGGCGCGCGTCACCGCGCTTACGCCCAACGGACACCCGGTCCTCGAGACGCCGATCGGCGTCTTCGTTCTTGGCCGCAGGACCGACGTTCCGGTCGGCAGCATGCTCCGCTTGGAACTGGTGACGCTGCCTGCCCAAGCGCCGATCGGCGCTCCCAGCGGCGATTCCCGGCAGACCCTGATCTCGCTCGCCACCGGATGGCCGGCGCTTGCCGAAGCGCTGAGCGCCGTGAAGACGCGCGATCCCGCCGTTGTCGTCGAAATCGCCGCCCGCTATCCCCGCCTCGGCCCGCGGCTCGCCGGCGGTCTGCTGCGCGCGATTCAGGCGATGGCGCGAGGCGAGAGCGAGGCATGGGTCTCGAAATCGCTGCGCGAGGCGCTCACGCGCGGCGGGCATCAAGGGCTGTTGGAACGGATCGATACCGAAGCCTCGCACCAGGCGCGCCATGCGATCGACGGGCCGGGCTCGGATTGGCGGGTCATGTATCTGCCGCTTTACGACGGCGCCACCCTGCATCAGATCAACCTGTTCATGCGCCGGCGCGGTCAAGGGGGCGATCGAGCGGGCAGCGACACGCGTTTCGTCATCGAGGTCGATCTGAGCCGGCTGGGAGCGATTCAGCTCGACGGCCTGGTCGGCCGCAAGCGCTTCGACCTCATGCTGCGCACGCACGCGCCGCTGTCGGAGGAAGCCCGCCGGGAGATCGCCGGCATCCATGCCGAGGCCAACAAGGCCGCCGGCGTTACCGGCGCCATCGCCTTTCAGACCATGGCGTCGTTTCCCGTGGTGCCGCTGGACGACATCGCCCATCACAGCGCCCAGGTGCTGGCGTAGATACCGCGCATGCCTCGTCCTTCGACAGGCTCGGGACGAGGCCCTCATGCCGAGCTTGTCGAAGCATGAGGACCGCAGCCGCGTATCGGCGGTTTCCGAAACCCGGTACTATCGCCGCCGCCGGTGCATCTCGATGCCGATATCGTCGTCGATGATCTGTTCCTTGCGCGCGGTGGCGGCGGCCTCCCGGCTTTTCCGGTTCGCCAGCGCGACTTCGTGGCGTTTCAAATCGCGATAGGCCTCGCGCAAGCCCTCCTCCGCGAGGGCGACTTCCGCTTCCACATTGGCGATAGACGCTAGAATCGAGCCTTTGCGCTGGCGGACCACCCCGGCATAGGCTTGAAAGGTCCGCCCAGCCTCGATCGAGGCCGCGGCGGCGATCTTCTCGCGCGCGAATTCCTCTTCGAGCGATACGCCGTCCCGGCGCAGCCGATCCGCCAGCTGCTGCAACTCGGTCAATTGCCGGCGCCGCTCGTCGACCATCCAGCCGTGAACGCGAACCAGCTGTTCGAGCGCCTTCACGTCTTGTTCCCTTGCGGACCGTCGCCGAGAATCTCGGCGAGCCGCGTGTAGGTGTCGGCGAGCGTGGTCCGCTCGGACCGGTCCTGCGCCAGCAGCGCCTCAAGCGCGGGATAATAATGAATGGCCTCGTCGACGCCCGGATCGCTGCCCTTCTTATAGGCCCCGAGGCGGATGAGTTCGCCCATGTCCTCGTAGGTCGCCAGGAGTTGACGCGCCCGGCGCACCAGCGCGTTCTCGGCCTCGGAGTTGCATCCGGGCATGACGCGCGACACGCTGCGCAGAACGTTGATCGCCGGGTAGCGCCCTCGTTCGGCAATGGCCCGGTCGAGAACGATATGACCATCGAGAATGCCGCGCACCGCGTCGGCGATCGGCTCGTTGTGATCGTCGCCTTCGACGAGTACCGTGAACAATCCGGTGATCGTGCCGGCGCCGGAGCCCGGCCCGGCGCGCTCGAGCAGCCGCGGCAATTCACCGAAGACCGATGGCGTGTAGCCCTTGCTGGCCGGCGGTTCCCCCGCCGACAACCCGATCTCGCGCAGCGCCATGGCAAAGCGCGTGACGCTGTCCATGAGGCACAAGACATCGTCGCCTTCATCGCGGAAGAACTCCGCGAGCGCCAGCGTCATGTGCGCGGCCTGGCGGCGCATCAGCGGCGGCTCGTCGGAGGTGGCGACGACGACGACGCTGCGCGCCAGCCCCTCGGCGTCGAGATCGTCATTGAGGAAGTCCTGCACCTCCCGCCCGCGCTCGCCGATGAGGCCGATGACGTTCACGTCCGAGGCGGTGTAGCGCGCCAGCATGGACAGCAGGATCGACTTGCCGACGCCCGACCCGGCGAAGATTCCCATGCGCTGCCCCCGGCAGCAGGTCAGAAAGCCGTTCAGCGCCCGAACGCCGAGATCGATCTTTCCGCCAAGACGCTGGCGCTGGTGGGCGGGCGGCGGCGCGGCGCGCAGGCGCATGGCGACCGGGCCTTGCGGGAGCGCTCCCTTGCCGTCGATGGGCTCGCCCAGCGCGTTCACCACCCGCCCGAGCCAGGCCCGGGTCGGCCGCACCGTGGGTTCGGCGTGCGACAGCTCGGCGCGTGCCCCGAGCCCGACGCCGTCCAGCGATCCATAGGCCATGCCGAGCGCGCGTCCGTCGCGGAAGCCTACGATTTCACAAACGATTCTCCGCTCGCGGCGATCGACCAGAACGCAGCGCGCGCCGACCGCGAGGTCGCGCCCAATCCCCTCGATCTCGACCAATAAACCGAGTACCGCCCCGACCCGGCCAAAGTGCTTGGCCTCGGGCAGGTGCTCCAAATCGGCGATCAGATCTCGCACTGGATCCACTAATTGCTTCATTTTCCGGTGAGAATCGGCGTTTTGCCCCAAGAAACCCATCATCCCCGAGGCGGCTTAAAGTTTGGTGAAACAGCGATGAACGACCTCTTGATCGCCCGGCCGGTAAGGGTCTATTAACCAATTTCATGCACGATCGTTAACGGCGCGGAGTCATGGGGGCGCCGGCAACCATAAATAATGAGGGTGTCCATGCGCGTACTCCTGGTGGAAGACGATTCCGGAACCGCACAAAGCATCGAGCTGATGCTGAAATCCGCGGGCTTCATCGTTGATTCGACCGATCTCGGCGAGGATGGGCTCGAGATCGGCAAGATTTACGATTACGACATCATCCTGCTCGACCTCATGCTGCCGGACATCGACGGCTACGAGGTTCTGCGCCGGATGCGGGCCGCGCGCATCAATACGCCAATTCTCATTCTGACCGGTCTGGGCGAGCTCGACAACAAGTTGAAGGGGTTGGGGCTCGGGGCCGACGACTATCTGGTGAAGCCCTTCGACAAGCGCGAACTCATTGCCCGGATCCAGGCCATTATCCGGCGTTCCAAGGGGCACGCGGAATCGGTCATCCAGACCGGCAAGCTGAAGGTCAATCTGGACGCCCGCACCGTCGAGGTCGAAGGCCAGCCGCTGCATCTTACCGGCAAGGAATACGGCATCCTCGAACTCTTGTCGCTGCGCAAGGGAACGACGCTGACCAAGGAGATGTTTCTCAATCATCTCTATGGCGGCATGGACGAGCCCGAACTCAAGATCATCGACGTCTTCGTCTGCAAGCTGCGCAAGAAATTGACGGCGGCGGCTAGGGGCGAGACCTATATCGAAACGGTCTGGGGCCGCGGCTACGTGCTGCGCGATCCCGTCGTGACGGAGAACCAGCCCGAGGCGCGCCGCGCCGCCGGCTGATACGTCACGCCATCCACGACAAACAAAGGGGCGCCGATTTCGGCGCCCCTTTTATTCGCGCCGATAAAAGGACGGTCAGCCGACCGCGAACCGGGCTGGAGCGCCGGCGGTGTGCGCCGCCGGGACGCCCGCGGCGATCGTATAGACGCCGCGCTGGCCCTCGATGAGTTGAAAGCGATCGGAGACCCCGATCACGGTCTCGGCGCCGCCCAGATAGAGAATGCCATCGCCGGGCATCTGGCGCGCGATGCCGGCCAAGACCTTGGCCTTGGTCGGATGCTCGAAGTAGATGAGAACGTTACGGCAGAACACGATATCGAAGCGCCCCAGCGGCGCCGGATCGTTGAGCAGATTGAAGGGACGGAACGTAACCATGTCGCGAATCTTCTGGGCGATCTGCCAGCGATCGCCGTTCTGCTCGAAATGTTTCATCAGCATCGTGATCGGAAGTCCGCGTTGGACCTCGAACTGGGAGTAGGCGCCTTCTTTCGCCCGGCGCAGGATGTCGCCCGACAAATCGGTGGCCAGGATGTCGACGCGCCAGCCGGCCAGCTTGGCCGCCTCCTCGCACAGGATCATGGCAATGGAGTAGGGCTCCTGTCCGCTCGAACACGCCGCGCACCAGATCCGAATGTGGCGCTGCTGCGCCCGGTTTTTCAGCATGCGCGGAAGAACCAGCGTGCGCAACTGGTCGAACGGCCGCGTGTCGCGGAAAAAGAACGATTCGTTCGTGGTCATGGCCTCGACCACGTCGCGCAGGAGTTTCTCATCCGGCCGCGAACGCATCGCCTTGGCCAGCGCATCGAAGTTGGCGAACTTCCAGCGCGTCGCCACCGGCATGAGGCGGCTTTTCAGAAGGTAGGCCTTGTCCTTCGACAGAACGAGACCGGACTGCTCCTTCAGCATCTTGCAGAAGAAATCGTAGTCCTGGACGTTCATGACAAGACACCCTGAACGGTCCTTCGCACGCGCGAGGGCAGCTCCAGCAGCGGCAGGACGGCACTGCACAGGCCGGCGGCGGCAACCGCTCCCGGCATGCCCCAGACGACGCTCGACGCCTCGTCCTGCGCAATGACCTGGCCGCCCGCCGTCACCACGGCCTCCGACCCGCGAAGGCCGTCGCTGCCCATGCCCGTCAGCATGACCATGAGAACCGCGTTGCCATAGGTGGCGGCGATGCCGCGCAGCATCGGATCGACCGATGGACGGCAGAAATTCTCGGCCGGTGTCTTGAGCAGCTTGATCTGTTTCCTGCCGCCCTCGTTCACGACGGTCATGTGGAAATCGCCCGGTGCCACATAAATGCGCCCCGGTTGGACCTCCTCGCCATTCTGCCCTTCGGCCGCCGGCATGCCGGCCGCCTGTCCCACATGCTCGGCCAGGATCATGGTGAAGGTCGGCGGCATGTGCTGGGTGATGAACACCGGCAGCTTCATCCACGCGCCCATGCCGGCAATGAACTTGCCGAGCGCCTGCGGTCCCCCGGTCGAACTGCCGATCGCCAGCGCCTCGGGGCGCCCCCGCGGCGCCGGCCGCAGAACGATCGGAGATCCGGATTTGATCGGCTTCCACATCGGTGCCGTTCCCCCGGCGGCGACGCCGGGTTCCGACGGCGGCGGCAGGCCGCGCTCCTTTCGATAGACGCCGCCCCAGGCCTTGACCTTGGCGACAAGTTCGCGGTTGAAGTCGACGGCGCCGGCCAGGCTCTTGCTCGAGGGTTTGGGAATGTAATCCGATGCTCCCGCCCTCATCGCCTTCATGCTGATGGACGCGTTCTGCAGCGTCAACGTCGAGGCCATGATGACCTTGAGGCCGGGCTTGGCGGCGATCAGCTTCGGCAGCGCCGTGATGCCGTCCATGACCGGCATCTCGATGTCGAGCACGACGATTTCGACGTCGTTCCTGGCCAGGGCACCGATCGCCATCTCGCCATTGCCGACCGAGGCGACGATGCGAATGCCGGGATCGCTCTCGAGCGCCTTGCTGAGAAGCCCGCGGATGACCACCGAATCGTCGACGACCATGACGCGCAGCCGCGCGTCGCGCGACGCTTCGGCCGGCGCGGAGGCATTGGAAATGCTTGTCAACATTCGATGAGACCGACTTGCGTGAATTTCGTTTCGATGATTTCGGTGTCGAACGGCTTCATGATGTATTCGTTGGCCCCGGCCTGGATCGCCTCGCGAATGTGCGAGAGGTCGTTCTCCGTCGTGCAGAACACGACAATGGGCCGATCGCCGCCCGCGGTCTGCCGCAGCTGCCTCAGGAAATCGATCCCGCTCATGACCGGCATGTTCCAATCGAGCAGAATCGCCTCCGGCATCCGGCGCAGACAGGCATCCATCGCCTGTTGACCATCCTCCGCCTCTTCGATTTCGAACTCGAGACCCTCGAGTATCTTGCGCGCGACCATGCGCACGACCCGAGAATCATCGACGACCAAGCACGATTTCATTGCATTGCCTGTGACTGTGGTTCCAACCCGGACGAGCGTGGGTTCAAGCTCCCGCCTTACGCCGCTTCGCGATTGCCGAAAACCAGCAGCCGGGCGACGTTGAGAACAATGAGCAGTTTGCCGTTCAAGCGGTAGATGCCGTCCGAGAATTCCCGCCAACGCGCATCCACGGTCGGCGGGCTGGCCTCGAACTCGCTGGATTTGAGACTGAGAACCTCGCCCACCGAATCGACCAGCAGGCTGTAGAGCTCGCCGCCGTCCTCGACCACGATGCTCATCGCTTTTTCGTCTTTCTCGCGCGGCGGCAACGATAGCCGGATGCGGACATCGACCGCCGTCACGATGCGCCCACGCAGATTGAGCGATCCCGCGACGTCGGGCGGCGCCAGGGGAATGCGCGTGATGCGTTGCTGCCCGAGCACGTCCTGCACCTTCAGCACCGGGATGCCGAACAGGTACCCGCCGATCGTCATCGACACGAAGTCCTTGTGGTTGTCGTTCGCTTCGACCTCGGTCGAAGCGGCGGCAGCTTTGCGGTTTTTGGTCATTATGCGGCTCCTCGTAACTGAGTGAATGTTTCCGACAGCGCCTGCAACAGGCCGTCGCGGTCGAACTTCGCCACGTAGTCGGCAAAGCCGGCCTTGCGCCCGCGATCGATGTCCCGCGGACTGGCATGCGATGACAGCGCCACCATCGGCGTATCGCGCCAGCGCTGGCTCTTCTTGACGGTCTCGGCGAACTCGAATCCGTTCATGCCGGGCATTTCGATATCGCTGATGATGACATCGAACTCGTCGCCCGATTCGTGCAGCGTCATGGCCTTGTCGGCGCTTTCCGCCGTCGTGACGCTGTAGCCGGCGACCGACAGAAGCGGGGCCAGCAGGTTGCGGAAGAACGCGCTGTCATCGACCAGCAGCAGACGCCTGCGATTCTGGATCTCGAAATCCGACTCGCCGGCGCTGCCGAACCAATCGCCGAAGGCTTGAGTAAGGAAATGGCCGGCGTCGACGATCTCGGTGGCATGGCCGTTGATGACGGCCGTGCCCAAATAGCCGCTGCGGTCGGAAGACAGTTTGACGTCGAGGTCGCATTCGACGATATCGACGATCCGATCGACGACCAGGCCCATCGTCCGGTCGCGATCGGAGAACACCAGCATCGGCTGGCGCCCGCTCTCGCGAATCTTGAAGTCCTCGGCCATAGGAACCAGGGGCATGAGCTGGCCGCGATATTGCACGACCAACTGGCCGTTCGAACGCTCGATCTGCGACACGTCGATTTCCTCGAGGCGCGCCACGAGAGCCAGCGGAACGGCCTTTGGAGTATCGTTGGCCGCCGTGAAGACGAGCATCGACTGCCTTTGTTGCTTGCTCTTGCCCTGTTGGGTCGCGACCTCCGCATTGCCAACACCGCTTGCGTTCATCTGTCCGCTCGCGGCCGCGATACCATTCGGGTCGAGGATCATGATGACGCTGCCATCGCCAAGGATGGTGTTGCCGGCGAACATCGCTATGTCGCGCAGGATCGGAGCCACCGGTTTCACCACGATTTCCTCGGTGTCGAAGACGCGATCGACCATGATGCCGAAACTGTGGGTTCCGACCTGGGTCACGACGATATAGTGCTCGGTCGCTTCGACGCCGGCTCCGCTCGTCAGCCCCATCATGTCATTCAGCATGACCAGCGGCAGCAGGCGATCCCGCAACCGCAGGACCGGTGTCGACTTGATGCGTTCGACCTTGTGTTCCGAATTCGGCGAAACGCGCACCAGCTCCAGCACGCTGATCTGCGGAATGGCGAAGCGCTCGCCGCCGCACGCCACGATCAGGGCGGAGACGATCGCCAGCGTCAGCGGAATCTTGATGACGAAGGTCGATCCCTGGCCCTCGACCGACCGCATTTCGACGGTACCGCCGATCCTCTCGATGTTGGTCCGCACCACGTCCATGCCGACGCCGCGCCCCGATACGCTCGTGACTTTCGCCGCGGTGGAGAAGCCGGCCTTGAAGATGTATTGCTGGATCTGCTGGACGCTCATCTGCGTCAGCTCGGCCTCGGTTGCGAGCCCGTTCTGAACCACCTTAGCCTTGATCTTGTCGAGCGGCAGGCCCCGCCCGTCGTCCTTGATCTCGATGATGATGTGGCCGCCTTCGTGATAGGCGTTGAGCGTGACCTTTCCGGTCTCGGACTTGCCGGTCGCCCGCCGATCGGCGGGCGTCTCGAGGCCGTGATCGGCGGAGTTGCGGACCATGTGGGTCAGCGGATCCTTGATCATCTCGAGCACCTGGCGGTCGAGTTCGGTCTCGGCGCCCAGCATCACCAGGTCGATCTTCTTGCCAAGCTCGTGGGCAAGATCGCGCACCAGGCGCGGCAGCTTCGCCCAGGCGTTGCCGATGGGCTGCATCCGCGTCTTCATCACGCCCTCTTGCAGCTCGGAGGTAATGTGATTGAGCCGCTGCAGCGGGGCGGCGAAGTCGCTGTCCTTCTTGGTGCGCAGGATCTGCAGCACCTGATTGCGGGTCAGCACCAATTCGCTGACCGTGGTCATCAGGTTTTCGAGCAGGTCCACGTTGACGCGGATCGATTGGGCGGCGACGGCCGATTCCTTCGCTTCGGCGTTTTCGCCTTCGACTTTCGCTTTCGTTTCCGTCATCTTTCGCTCCTTGGTTGCGGGCGCGGCTATGGTAGGTTCCGGCGCGGCGGGCTCTGGCGCGACAATCGCGGCCGGCGCCGGCGCGTTGCCGCCGGCAAGGCCGCGCGACTGCTGCAATTTGTGCATGATGGCGGTGATGGCCTTGGCCGGCACTTCCAGCGCGGTCATCGCCTCGTTCAAGTAACCGTCGAGGATAGCGACGTCCTTCGCCCCCATCCCCGGAGACACGAGCCATTCGTGGCCGGCGGCAAGCGCCGCCTCGTTTCCGCCACTGGGCCCGCCCAGAAGCATGCCCAAGGAATCCCGCTGGCCGGCCTGAAGCCGGTCCAGGTTCACATCGGCGACGAAGCCCTTAAGGCGGTCATCCGCCATGACCTTCATGTAGAGCGACTCGATAAACGCATCGATGGTGGCAAGGCCGCCGACTTGCTCGAACAAACTTCCCTTGGGCTCGGGCTCGGGGGCCTTGGCCGCCGGCGCCGGCGCGCCGGTCCCATCGGCCAGCGCGTTCAACCTTGCGATCAGCTCGCCGTCTTCGCCGGCGGGCTCGGTCTCGGCCGCTTCGAGCGCCGTCATGATCGTGCGCACGCGATCCAGGCATTCGAGGATGAGCGAGACCGCCGCGGGCGTCACTTCGAGAGCGCCATCGCGCAGCTTGCCCAGAATGTTCTCGCCCGCATGAGCCACCGATTCGAGGCGCGGCAGTCCGATGAACCCGCACGTGCCCTTGATGGTATGAACCAACCTGAAGATGCTGCCCAGCAGATCCGGATTGTTCGGGTTCTGCTCGAGCTTGACGAGCTCGACATCGAGTACGGCGAGGCTCTCCGATGTTTCAGTCAGAAACTCGCGAAGCAGGTCGTCCATGGTGATTTTTCCCCGTCAGAAGGTTCCAGCGGCAAGCCATCGTCCCGGCGGGCCGCCGAGACGGCGATCCGCCCGACCGCTGCGAGAAAGTCCCATGGATTGCTTAAAGACTGGTGAAAGCCCCGCCCGCGCGGGGGTTCAGTCGACCCGGAGAATGGCCTCGAATTCGACCGCGCCGGCTTGGGCGGCCGGTGCCGGCAGCGTTGCGCCGTGGCGCGCGGCGAACGTCTTTACGAAGTATGCGCCGACATTGCCAACCGTTAACGAGCCCACGTCGCCGTCGCCCCCCAGGATGCCCATGGATTCCAGGGGAACGTGAGCGTCCGACCCTTTAGCCACGACCTTGATCCGCATACCCAGGTCGGTTGTGGCGATCCGCGCCGACAAGACGCCGCCGCGCGCCAGGCATTCCGCCGCAAGCATGACCAGCCCGAGCAACATCCGGCCCCCACCCGGCGGCAATTCCGGCGCGCCCTCGGCCGTCGGCCATTCCAGCGCGATCTTCCTTCCGTCAAGGTAGCCGGAGGCCAACTGCCCGGCTTCAGCAAGCCCCAGGATCTGCCGCGCGCCGCCCGATCCAAAGACCAGGCGGAAGAACTGTAAGCGCCCCGACGCCCGGCGCGCGCTCTGCTGGGACAGTTCCATGGCCTCCTTGGCCAGCGCCGCGTCGCCTTCTTCCATGAGCTCGAGGCCGTTGCCGATGGCGCCGACGGGGCTGATCAAGTCATGACACAGCCGCGAAACCAGCAATTCGGTCAACAGCAATTCGACGTTTGCCGCCACGAGGCACTCTCCCGGATCCCACGCCGCCCCGCCGTATCTGGCGGTGGCGCGACTCGTCATGGCGTGGGATACTGCCATCGATGCCGGCCAGAAAGCGAGTGCCGACCGTTGGAAGCCACGTTTGCTCCAGGCGACTTCGTCCGTCACCCGCAACAGTTGGACTGGGGCATCGGCCAGGTTCAATCCGCCGACGGCCATCGAATCACGGTCAATTTCGAGCATGCCGGCAAGCGCCTCATCAACATCGACGTGATTGCCTTGACGAGAATTGAAGCCGACTCTAACGGTTAGCATGGCCGAATCCACCGAACCCGGGAACAAGGGAACGCGCCCCGGCGCCGGGCGGCGCCAGGCCGTGCCCTTTCCGAAGGGCCGGCAGGTGGACCCCGCCGCGCTCGCCGAGGTTGGCGCGCTGCTCGGCGACAGGCCGCGCCGGCGCGACCTTCTGATCGAGCATCTGCACCTGATCCAGGATCGCCATGGTTGCCTCGAGGCAGCACACCTCGCCGCCTTGGCGGAAGAAATGAAAATGGCGCTCGCCGAGGTCTACGAGGTGGCCACGTTCTATGCCCATTTCGACGTGGTGCGCGAGGATGAGGTTCCGCCCCCTGCCCTCACCGTTCGGGTCTGCGACAGCCTGACTTGCGAATTGATGGGCGCGGCCAGACTTCTCGATGGCCTGCAACGGAAGTTGGACCCCCGGCGGGTTCGCGTCGTGCGCGCGCCCTGCATGGGCCGGTGCGATATGGCGCCGGTCGCCGAAATCGGCCACCATCACGTCGACCGCGCCAGCGTGGACAAGGTCGCGGCGGCCGCGCTCGCCGGCCACACGCACCCGGACATACCGCGCTACAAGGGCTTCGAGGACTACCTGGCGGGTGGCGGCTACGCGTTGCTCGAAGCCGCGCGCGCCGGCAAGCGCACCGTCGACGACCTCATCGCCCTCATGGAGGCCTCGGGTCTCAGGGGGCTCGGCGGCGCCGGCTTCCCGGCCGGGCGCAAGTGGCGCTTCGTGCGCCAGGAGCCGGGACCCCGCCTCATGGCCGTCAACGCCGATGAAGGCGAGCCCGGCACCTTCAAGGACCGCTACTACCTGGAAACCGACCCGCATCGTTTTCTCGAAGGCATGCTGATCGCGGCCTGGGCGGTGGAGGCGCCGGACGTCTACATCTATCTGCGCGACGAATATCCGGCGATCCGCGAGATCCTGCTGAAGGAAATCGCCCATCTCGAGGCGCGCGGCCTTAACGGCCCGACACGAATCCATCTTCGCCGCGGCGCCGGCGCTTATATCTGCGGCGAGGAATCGGCGATGCTGGAAAGCATCGAGGGCAAGCGCGGTCTGCCGCGCCACAAGCCGCCCTACCCTTCGCAGGTCGGCCTGTTCGGGCGCCCGACGCTCATCCACAACGTCGAGACGCTCTATTGGGTGCGCGAGATCGTCGAGCGCGGGCCGGCGTGGTTGCAGAGCCACGGGCGCAACGGCCGCATGGGCCTGCGCGGGTTTTCGGTATCGGGGCGCGTCAAGGAGCCAGGCGTCAAGCTGGCGCCGGCCGGCATCACCGCCAAGGAGCTCATCGACGAGTTCTGCGGCGGCATGGCCGAGGGTCATCGCTTTAAGGGTTACCTGCCGGGCGGGGCGTCGGGCGGCGTTCTGCCGGCCGGCATGGCCGACATACCGCTCGATTTCGGGACGCTGGAGCCGCATGGCTGCCTGATCGGCTCGGCCGCGGTCATCGTGCTGTCCGACAAGGACAGCATGAAAGACGTGGCGCTGAACCTTATGCGATTCTTCGAGGACGAATCCTGCGGCCAGTGCACGCCCTGCCGGGTCGGCACCGAGAAAGCGGTGAAACTGATGTCGCGCGAGCGCTGGGACGAGGCGCTGTTGACCGAGCTCGCCGCCGCCATGACCGATGCCTCGATCTGCGGCCTCGGCCAGGCCGCCTGCAATCCGCTGACGACCGTGATGAAACACTTCCGCGACGATTGGGCGGGATAGGCGCGGAAAAGGGGTCGGGAGTCGTTTTCGGGGCGGGAGTCGTTTTCGCGGGAAACGACTCCCGACCCCTTTTCCCCCCTTGTCATCGCCGGGCTTGACCCGGCGATCCAGCGTCACGCATGACAAAACGGTCCGCTTTGCAATCAACGCGACAGGTCTTCGTACAGATCCCGCCACTCGGGATTGCGTTCCTCGATGAGTGACATCTTCCAGGCGCGCGGCCATTTCTTCAGATTCTTCTCCCGTTGGATCGCGGAGCGAACATCGTCGAAGGCCTCGTGATGCACGAGCAGTTTACACCATAGCGCTTGGTGAATCCCTCGACGAGTCGCTCTTTGTGCTGGTACGCGCGAGCGGCAAGATCGCCCGCGACTCCGATGTATAGCGTGCCATTTCGCCGACTTGCCAGAATGTAGACGTGATACGTCTTCACGATAGAATCGTGCGCGAGTCTGGATCGCCGGGTCAAGCCCGGCGATGACAAAGGGGGGAGTCAGGCCCGGCGATGACGCAAAACAGGCGAATTGTCATGCTCGGCCTTGAGCCGGGCATCCATGGCGCGGCGTCACGCCGGATCGCCCGGTCAGGTCCGGCGATGACAAAAATAGGAGGGTTGCGACGATCTTCCGAACTACAACACTTGCTGCGCGAGTATCATCAAGACCGCCATGGCGGCGATGAAGCCGGCCTCGACGGCTATGGCGAAGTGGTTCTTCAATATGAAGAGACCATTGGCGGCGACAATAAGGATGATCGTAACCACGATCAGGATGACCGCCATCAGTCCATAGTGCACGGCGGCGACGCCAACCGCCCAGGACAAAAAGAAGGTCGCGACAAGCTGAAGAATCATGGGAGCGACCGGCATTTTCGACGCCGATCCAAGTTCGATGCCGACCCCCTCGGCCCATTTCTTCCCGAACAGCAATGGCGAAAACCATAGCCATCCCAACAGAAACGCAAGCACCGTTCCGACGATGACCGCAATCCAATCCACGCCCGCCGTAATCTCGCTCATCGACCCGCCCCCCTTATTGGCCACTCCGCAGCCGCATTATGCAGCCCCGAACGCCCGCTGTCATGCTCATGGCCGCAACACGACGGTTAGCCCAAAATCCACCCTACTATTTAAGCTGGTCGCCAACGACCAAGATCGTGTCGCCCGATTCAACGTAATCCTTGAGCGTAGGGCTCGATTTCGTCACCATCTCACGGCAAAAAATCTCGGCTTCTTCTTGTGTAACTATTGCTCGCGATAATTTATCAGCCGGACTGCAGAGTTTTGAGTTCATGATCCGTCTCAGTTCCTCGGCCTTAACCTTGTCGGCCAGCATTTCCTTGCTAACGGCATCCGAGTCGGCCATGTCGAACGGCTTTGTCCGCCAAGCCCGCTTCACGGCGAACAAGACGTCTGTCGCCCGCATGACATAGTAGAAAGCCATCTCACCATGCGCTTCGGGTGATTGGTCCGAGGTGAACTTGAAATCGCTGCTCCCGCAATTCAATGTGAAGGCGGTCCAATCTGGCAGGGTCACTTCGTCTGGTTCATTTGTGAAAAGCCGATTCAGCCGAATCCCACCGAATTCGTCGCACCCGGCGCTGTAGCTTTTTTCGAGATAGGGAAGATAGGACAAGGGTGCCGGCAAGGCCTGTCTCGAAAGCACGTTGACTATGAGCATGTCGGACCAGTTGTGAATGTCCTGACCTTTCGGCACGAACTCGATCGTTCGGGAGTTGAGACTGAACCGATCCCAGACTTGAACCCAACCCTTGGGGACCGCCACCGCGAGATGATCTTTCGGCGGCGTGCCCTCGGAGGCTCTCTTAACCTCGGCACATCCCGCCAAAATGGCCAAGATGATTGCCACAGCCAGACATGCCCTGTTCCTTGCTTGCTTCTGCCCCATCGAATTGCCCTCAGATCCCGTCGTCCCCGACAATGAACAATTCATCGCCATTCTCTAGGAGTTCTCCCAGTCTCGGAGCGGACGACGCCGCATTCGCTTCGCACCATAACCTTCCTTCCTCGCGAGTAGGTGTCCCCTTCAACGTTGTATAATGGCCACAAGTTGTCATCGCGGTCACTCGTCCACGTCCGGCCTCAAACTCGGCGAATTGAACACGCGAGCTCTCCTTTAGATCGATTGTCTTGGCATCGAACGCCTCTGTTTGCCATGCAAACCTGATCAAGAAAATCGCATTTGGGCCTTCAATTACGTGGTACGAGGATATGATTCCTTTCGCAGCTGAGAGTCCACCCGAGGGCGAAGCGTCGCGGACGCGTCCGCAATACGTCAAGAATTGATAGGCATTGAAATGATCCGGGATGAACATCTCGGACCTGGCACTCACACACGACTCGTCAACGTGACTAACGACCGCTTCTAATTGTTTCTGTAGTTCATCTTTGACCCCGCGCCGTTTGGTCACTGTAACCGAGAACAACTGCTGCCATTCTCCCATTTCTCGAGGAATCGGCGCGAACTCGATCACGCGAGTCTCGACGGTTCGATCATCGCGGAGTCTTACCCATCCTTCGGGCACCGCAACAGCCAAATGTTGAAAGGCAAGCGTGCGCTGCGGAGTTCCCCTTGCCGCGTCGGCGCAGCCAGAAATCAGGGTCGCCAACAACACCGCCATGCAGTACACCCCCGGATTGAGTCCTGAGGTGTTGGTGGTCCCTGGCGAGAAAATTACCGTTTTCATGGGCATTGGTCACGCTGTGTCGTTGACGGAAGTGGTCGTGGACAATGCTATCCGCTTCCCACGATTGCTTCAACGGCGGCCGGCTGGTGCGGCTTGTCCTCGACCCGGCGTTCGGCTAAACCCGCCAGGCCAGCGGCGAGACCGCCGTCGCGGATGTTTCAAGGACCGTTCAATGACCGAACCCATCACCTTCACCCTCGACGGAAGCGAAGTGACCGCCGAGACCGGCGAGACCATCTGGCAGGTGGCCAACCGGCTTGGCAACGAGATCCCGCATCTGTGCTGGCAGCCCCTGCCGGGCTATCGGGCCGACGGCAATTGCCGGGCCTGCATGGTCGAGGTCAAGGGCGAACGCGTGCTGGCCGCTTCTTGCGTGCGCAAACCCGCGCCGGGCATGGTCGTCATCACCGACAACGATCGGGCCAAGACCGCGCGGCGCATGGTGATCGAGATGCTGGTCGCCGACCAGCCGGCGAAGGCGGTCGCGCGCGACCCGCGGTCGGAGTTCTGGCGCTGGGCCGACGCCATGGACGTGACGGCGAGCCGGCTGCCCTCGCGCGGCAAGACCGGAAACGGCGTGCCGGCGCCCGACCGCTCGCATCCGGCGATGGCCGTCAATCTCGACGCCTGCATCCAATGCAACCTATGCGTGCGCGCCTGCCGCGAGGTCCAGGTCAACGACGTGATCGGCATGGCCTATCGCGGCGCGCACGCCAAGATCGTGTTCGACTTCGACGATCCGATGGGGGGGAGCACCTGCGTCGCCTGCGGCGAGTGCGTGCAGGCCTGCCCCACCGGCGCCCTCATGCCATCCAATCTTCTGAACGAACGGAACGAGCGGACCCAATACGCCGACCGCGCGGTCGATTCGCTCTGCCCCTATTGCGGCGTCGGCTGCCAGACCACCTTCCACGTCAAGGACGACAAGCTGCTCTACGTCGAAGGGCGCGACGGCCCGGCCAATGAGAACCGGCTCTGCGTCAAGGGCCGCTTCGGCTTCGATTACATTCACCACCCGCATCGCCTCATGAAGCCCTTGCTGCGGAAAGCGGGCGTGCCGAAGCACGCCGACGACCGGGTCGATCCGGCCAATCCGTGGACGCATTTCCGCGAGGCCTCGTGGGACGAGGCGCTCGATGTCGCGGCGGGGGGCTTCAAGCGCGTGCGCGACCGCGACGGGCCGGCGGCTCTGGCGGGATTCGGCTCGGCCAAGGGCTCGAACGAGGAAGCGTATCTCTTCCAGAAGCTGGTGCGCACCGGCTTTGGCACCAACAACGTCGATCATTGCACGCGCCTCTGTCACGCCTCCTCGGTGGCGGCGCTGATGGAATGCATCAACTCCGGCGCCGTCACCGCGCCCTTCACCGCCGCCAAGGACGCCGAGGTCATCTTCGTGATCGGCGCCAATCCGACCGTCAATCATCCGGTCGCCGCCACCTTCATCAAGAACGCGGTGAAACGCGGCGCCAAACTCATCGTCGCCGACCCGCGCGGCCAGTCGCTGTCGCGCCACGCCACCCACATGCTGAAGTTCAAGCCCGGCGCCGACGTGGCGCTCCTGAACGCCATGCTCCACACGATCATCGCCGAGGACCTCCACGACAAGCAGTATGTCGAGGGTTACACGGAGGGGTTCGCGGCCTTGCGCGAGAAGATCAAGGACTTCGTGCCGGAAAAGATGGCGTCCGTCTGCGGCGTCGATGCTCAGACCATCCGGACGGTGGCGCGCCTGTTCGCGACCTCGAAGGCCTCCATCATTTTCTGGGGCATGGGCATCTCGCAGCACGTTCACGGCACCGACAACGCCCGCTGCCTCATCAGCCTCGCCCTCATCACCGGCCAGATCGGGCGGCCCGGCACCGGCCTTCACCCCTTGCGCGGCCAGAACAACGTGCAAGGCGCCTCCGACGCCGGCCTCATCCCGCTGGTCTATCCCGACTACCAAAGGGTCGGGGACGCGAAGGTCAGGAAGCTGTTCGAGGAGTTCTGGAAGACGGACCTCGACCCATTTAACGGACTCACCGTCGTCGAGATCATCAACGCGGCCCATGACGGCAAGATCAAGGCCATGTATGTCGAGGGCGAAAATCCGGCCATGTCCGATCCCGACGCCCACCACGCCCGCGAGGCGCTGGCGCGGCTGGAGCACCTGGTGGTGCAGGACATTTTTCTCACCGAGACCGCGTTTTATGCCGACGTCGTCCTGCCGGCGTCCGCGTTCCCGGAGAAGGACGGCACCTTCACCAATACCAACCGGCAAGTGCAGATGGGCCGCGCGGCGCTGAAGCTGCCGGGCGAGACGCGCCAGGATTGGTGGATCATTCAGGAGATCGCGCGGCGCATCGGGCTCGATTGGACCTACACGCATCCGCGCGACGTGTTCGCCGAGATGGCCCGGATCATGCCGTCCTTCAAGAACATCACCTGGCGGCGCCTGGAGCGGGAGGGCTCGGTGACCTATCCATGCGACAGCGCCGACGGGCCCGGCAACGAGATCATCTTCGGCGGCGGATTTCCAACCGCGAGCGGGCGCGGCAAGCTCGTGCCCACCGACATCGTGCCGCCCGACGAATTGCCCGACCAGGACTATCCCATGGTCTTGTCGACCGGCCGGCTCCTCGAACATTGGCACACCGGCGCCATGACCAGGCGCGCGACCTATCTCGACGAGATCGAACCGGAAGCGGTCGCCAGCATGTCGCCGCGCGATCTCCAGCGCCGGGGGTTCTCCGCCGGCGAGATCCTCCGCGTCAGCACGCGCCGCGGCGCCATCGACATCAAGGTGCGCTCCGACCGCGACGTTCCCGAGGGCATGGTCTTCATCCCGTTCTGTTTCGCCGAGGCCGCCGCGAACCTGTTGACGAACGCGGCGCTCGATCCCATCGGCAAGATCCCCGAATTCAAGTTCTGCGCCGCGAAGGTGGAGGCCGCCGCCCGAGTGCAAGCGGCGGAATAGGCGCCGCCGGCAGCGCCTTGCGGCCGGACCTGCTTCACATTAGGCTGTCGGTCATGAGCCAATCGCCGATCACCTGCTCGGCCGAAATCATGGGGGGAACCCCTGTCTTCGCCGGCACGCGCGTGCCCGTCCAGACGCTGATCGACTACTTCGAGGCGGGCGAGACGATCGACGATTTCCTCGATGGTTTCCCCTCCGTTACCCGCGAGCAGGTCATCGCGTTTCTTGAAGAGGCAAAGCGGCGCGTCGTGGCCGCGGCTTCGTGAGGATACTGCTGGACGAATGCATCGACCGGCGATCGCAACCCGTGGTTCCGGCAACTCCATTCCGCTCGCGACGTCGCGGCCCTGGCCGATCTCAAGAAAGGCAGCGTCACGCTGATCGAATGAACGACCGCCGCCGCCATGTCCCGTAAGCCCGCCAGCAAGCTCGAATGGCGCCGCCGCCAACGCCTTCGCCGCCTCTATCTTCAGGCCGAGCGTGAAGGGCTGGCACGGCTTTTTTTTGCCCGCACGCTGACCCTCGTCGCCATCGCCGCCTATTTTCTCGCCACCGAAATCTGGGACCTCGAGCTCGTCTATCCGCTGGGGGCCATCGCCGGATTCGTCCTTCTCGGAGCCCTGTCCTACAGCGTCGGGCGCAACGATTCGATCCGGGGCTTGGCGGCCTACGTCTTCGTGGCCCTCGATGTCGCGCTTCTGGCCGCGGTCATCGTCATACCCAATCCGTTCGACGCCGCCCGGATGCCGGAGCCGATCGTTCCGGGCGGCGTCGACAGTTTCGTCTATCTGACGATCTTCATCGCCCTGGCGGCACTGAGCCTCTCCCCCTGGCTGGTGATCTGGGCCGGGTTCGTGGTGGCGTTCGGTTGGGGGTTCCTGGTCTGGTTCGTGGCCCGGCAGCCCGGCTCGCCGCCCTCCGCCCCGTCCGAGGTTCCCGAGCCGGGCATGCTGGAAACATTTCTGGCCGATTATCTCGATCCGCGGTTCATCGATCTTCAAGGCCATCTGGCCCAGGGCCTGGCGGCGCTGCTCGTCGCCTTCATCCTGGCGCTTGCGGTCGCGCGTCTTCGGCGCGTCGTCAACGCCCATGCCCGCACCGAGCGCGAACGCGGCAATCTCGCGCGCTATTTCTCGCCGCGCGTGATCAACGAGCTTGCCAGCACCGACGACCCCATCGGCCCGGTCCGCCAGCAGGAGGTCGGCGTGCTGTTCGTCGACATCGTCGGCTTCACCGGTTTCGCCGCCCAGCACTCCCCCGAAACCGCCATGGAATTGGTTCGCGAATTTTACCAGCGCATGGAAGAAGCCGTGTTCGCCCATGACGGCACGCTGGACAAGTACATGGGCGACGCGCTCATGGCGACGTTCGGGGTGCCCAAGCCCACCGGCCGCGATGCCGGCAACGCCATCGCCTGCGCCCGCGACATGATGGCGGCGCTCGCCGACTGGAACCGCCAGCGCCGGGACGCCGGATTGGCGCCCTTGGATGCGCGCGTCGGCATCGATTACGGGCCGGTTGTCGTCGGCGCCGTCGGCAGCGAGCGCAGCCTCGCCTTCGCGGTCATCGGCGATACCGTCAACATCGCCAGCCGGTTGCAGGAGGCGGCGCGGGAATTCGACGCCAGCATCGCGGTCAGCAACGCCGTGCTGGAAACGGCCCGGCGCGAGAATCCGGACGCGATGGTGGCGGATTTTCGCGATGGCGGCGATTGGTCGATCCCGGGCCACCCGCAATCCGTCCGGGTCTGGATGCTGGGGCGCCCGCCGGTCCCGCGCGCCGCCGGCGATCCTCGCGCCGACAGCGGCTTGCAGCCGGCTGTCCAAGGCTAGCGGCGGTACCCGCCCATGGCCGCCCGTCGCGTACTCACCGATGAGGAACGACTCGACTGGCTGTGCCTCGCCCGCAGCGACAATGTCGGGCCGATCGCCTTCCGCCAGCTGATCGAGCGCTTCGGCAACGCCGGGGCGGCGCTCGACGCCTTGCCCGACCTCGCGCGTCGCGGCGGGCGCGGTCAGCCCATCCGCCTCTTCCCGCGAGCATCCGCCGAGCGCGAGGTGGAACAGGTAATCGAGCTTGGCGGGCGAATCCTTGCGAGCGCCGAACCGGACTACCCGGAGGCGCTGGCGGCAATCGAGGACGCGCCGCCCATCATCTCCATCCGCGGCAGCGCCACGGTCTTGGCCAAGCGCCTCGTCGCCATCGTCGGGGCCCGGAACGCCTCCGCCAATGGCTGCCGCTTCGCTCAAGACCTCGCCCGCGAGCTTGGGCTAGCGGGCCTGGCCGTCGTCTCGGGCCTGGCGCGGGGCATCGATGCCGCCGCCCACCGCGGCAGCTTGGCCACCGGCACCATCGCGGTCGTGGCCGGCGGCCTCGATATCGTCTACCCGCCGGAGCACGAAGGCCTGCAGCGCGACATCGGCGAGCAGGGCGTCGTGATCGCCGAGATGCCGCCCGGCACCCAACCCCTCGGGCGTCACTTCCCCCGCCGCAACCGCATCATCTCGGGCCTGGCGGTGGGCGTCGCCGTGGTCGAGGCCGCGAGAAAGTCGGGTTCGCTTATCACCGCCCGCCTCGCGCTCGAGCAAGGCCGCGAGGTGATGGCGGTTCCAGGATCGCCCCAGGATCCCCGCTGCCAGGGAACAAACGACCTGATCCGGCAGGGCGCTTTGCTCATCCAATCCGCAAGCGATGTCATTGAAGCCATTGGCGAAACACCGCCTATCCGCCTCGCAAGCGGAGACCTGGAGTACAGGATCGAGGCCCCGGCCGAGATCCCGGCGGATGCCCGGCTGCGGGTCGAGAGGCTTCTCGGCCCCTCGCCCGTCGCGGTTGACGAACTGCTGAGGCAGTGCCACCTTGCGCCCCCCGTCGTCCGGACCGTCCTGCTCGAACTGGAGTTGGCCGGCAGGCTTGAGCGCCATCCGGGCAACAGGGTTTCGCTGCTCGTTGGCACCTGATCGTCGGCCGCCGGCCGGCGAGGTCCGTTAACGCCGCCTTAACGATAATCCCGGATGACCGGTCGCCCATGAACGTCGTGGTCGTTGAATCGCCGGCCAAGGCCAAGGCCATTAACAAATACCTCGGTCCCGGTTATCGGGTCGTGGCCAGCTACGGCCATGTCCGCGACCTGCCGGCCAAGGAGGGGTCGGTACGCCCCGACGAAGACTTCGCCATGAGTTGGGAGGTCGACGGCCGGGCCGAGCCGCGCCTGAAAGAGATCGCCAAGGCGCTTAAGGGCGCCAGCCAGCTGATCCTCGCGACCGACCCCGATCGCGAAGGCGAAGCCATTTCCTGGCACATCATGTCGGAGCTCGAGCGCCGGCATGCCCTCAAGGGCATCGACGTGAAGCGCGTGGTGTTCCATGAAATCACCCGCTCGGCGGTCCTCGACGCCATGGCCAACCCGCGCGCCCTCAACAAGGAGTTGATCGACGCCTATTTGGCGCGGCGCGCGCTCGACTATCTGGTCGGGTTCACGCTCTCGCCGGTGCTATGGCGCAAGCTGCCGGGGTCGCGTTCCGCGGGCCGGGTGCAATCGGTGGCGCTTCGGCTCATCTGCGAGCGCGAGGCCGAGATCGAGGCCTTTCAGCCGCGCGAGTACTGGACCGTGGAAGCGGCCTTTGCCACCGCGAAGGGCGAAAATTTCAAGGCCCGCCTGACGCAACTCGACGGCCGCAAGCTCGAAAAATTCGACTTGGGCAGCGAAGAAGCGGCTGGCGCGGCGGTGGCGCGGCTGAACTCCGGCGCTCCCTACCGGGTGGCGGCGGTCGAACGCAAGACGGTGCGCCGCAACCCCTACCCGCCCTTCATCACCTCGACGCTGCAGCAGGAAGCCTCGCGCAAGCTGGGGCTGGGCGCCTCCGCCACCATGCGGCTCGCCCAGCGCCTCTATGAAGGCATCGATCTCGACGGCGAGACGGTCGGCCTCATCACTTACATGCGCACCGACGGCGTGCAGCTCTCGAACGAGGCCGTCGACGGCGCCCGGAAGCTGATCGCGGCCGATTACGGCAAGCAATACCTGCCCGAAGCCCCGCGCCGCTACAAATCCACGGCGAAGAACGCCCAAGAAGCGCATGAGGCAATACGGCCGACCGACCTTGCCCGCCGGCCGCGCGACCTCGCCGGCGTGCTCGACCGCGAGCAATTGCGGCTCTACGAGCTGATCTGGAAGCGGACCATCGCCTGCCAGATGGAAAGCGCCGTCATCGACCAGGTCGCGGTCGACGTCGATGCCAAGGACGGCGTGGCGCGGCTGCGGGTGACGGGCTCGACCATTCGCTTCGACGGCTTCCTCACGCTCTATCAGGAGGATCGCGACGATCCGGCCGAGGACGAGAATGGCGAAGGACGCCTGCCCGCGCTCGCCGAAGGCCAGGCGGTCGATCGCGGCGCCGTGACGCCGGCCCAGCATTTCACCGAGCCGCCGCCGCGCTTTTCCGAAGCCAGCCTGGTGAAGCGCCTGGAAGAGCTCGGCATCGGCCGGCCGTCGACCTACGCCTCCATCATCCAGGTGCTTCAGGATCGCGACTATGTGCGCATCGACAAGCGCCGCTTCATTCCCGAGGACCGCGGCCGCATTGTGACGGCGTTCCTGTCCAGCTTCTTCGAGCGCTATGTCCAGTACAATTTCACCGCCGAGCTCGAGAACGAACTCGATGACGTGTCGGGCGGGCGCACCGATTGGAAATCCGTGCTGCGCAATTTCTGGGGCGATTTCATCCAGGCGGTGGAAGGCACGCGGGATTTGCGCATCGGCGAGGTCATCGACACGCTGGACGCGGAGCTTGGGCCGCATTTCTTCCCGCCCCATCCAGGTGGCGGCGATTCGCGGGCCTGCCCCACTTGCACGGTCGGCCGCCTCAATCTGAAGCTCGGCAAGTTCGGCGCCTTCATCGGCTGCTCCACTTACCCGGAGTGCCGCTACACAAGGCGGCTCGCCATCGTCAACGGCAATGGCGAGGCCGGCGGCGAGCTCGAGGGGCCGAAGCTACTCGGGCTAGACCCGGTGAGCGGCCTGCCGGTCAGCTTGCGCGTCGGCCCTTACGGACCCTATGCCCAGCTCGGCGACGCCGTCGACAAGAAGGAAAAGCCGAAGCGAGTCTCGTTGCCCAAGGGCACCGCGCCCGACACCGTCGATCTGGCGCACGCCCTCGGGCTGCTGGCGCTGCCGCGCGAGATCGGCAAGCATCCGGAGACCGGCCACATGATCGCCGCGGGGGTTGGACGGTTCGGTCCCTACCTGAAGCATGACGGCAAGTTCCGCTCGCTCGCCGCCGACGACAGCCCGCTCACCATCGGCCTCAACCGCGCCGTCGACGTCTTGGCGCAAGCACCGTCGCGCCCAGGCCGGATCGCGGGCAAGCCCGTCGGCGACCACCCCGATGGGGGGACCATCACGTTGCACAGTGGCCGCTACGGTCCCTACGTCCGTCACGGCAAGGTGCTTGCCTCGCTGTCGAAATCGATGGACCCCGACACGCTCACCGTCGAGGCGGCGGCCGAGTTGCTCGCGGCCCGGGCGGCCAAGTCGCCGGGCGGCGGCAAGAAAGCCAAGCCCAAGCGCAAGGCGCCTCGGGCCAAGGCAAAGAAGAAGTAAATGGGGTCGGAGTAGAATTGTCCCGACAGCCGCCGGTCGCGGGGTTGAGCCGTCTCCGCTCCTTAAACCTTCCTTAAGCATAATTGCCGAGGATCGGGCGGCATTCTTGTCACTGTCCCGGAGCCGCCACCTTGTCCGACGCCAAGCCGCCGGTTCGCGACCCTTCGCCCGATGCCCAAACGCCGCGCGAACGCAAGGTCGCCGTGGCGCTGCACTACGATCCGGGCGCGGCGGCGACGCCGCGCATCGTCGCAACCGGGCGGGGCGCGCTCGCCGAACAGATTCTCTCCATCGCCTTCGCCGCCGGCGTCAGGGTCCGCGAGGACGCGGATCTGGCCGAGATCCTCGCCAAGGTCGATGTCGATAGCGAGATTCCGATCGAGGCCCTGGCCGCGGTCGCCGAGATTCTGGCCTATGTCTACCGGCTGAACGCGATGCCGGTTCCGGCGCTGCCGCCGGTGAAGGGCGGCGCATGAGCGATCTTGCCGCCATTCGCCGCGAGCTCGACGACCTGGCCGGCACCATCGCCGCGGCCGAGCATCTGGTCTATCTCGGCCATGTCGTCGAGATCCCGCCCATCGAAACGCGGGTCGATGTGCTTTGCGCCGGGATTCTCACCCTTGCGCCCGACGACGCCCGCGCCTGCCGTTCGGTGCTGACCGCGCTCATCCGCTCGCTCGACGCCCTGCTCGACAGTTTGCGCCTGCGCCGCGACGCGCTCGAACGCGACCTGGCCGAGCGCCGGGCCTGATCGCCTAGGCAAGAGCATGGAATTCGAAACCTATCTCCGCTTCGTGCTGGCGCTGGTGTTCGTGCTGGCGCTCATCGGTGTCATCGCCTGGGTGGCGCGCCGGTTCGGGCTCGCCGGCCGGTTGCCGGTCACGCGCGGGCCCCGGCGCTTGGCGATCGTCGAGGTGGCGCCGATCGATGCGCGCCGGCGCCTTGTCCTCTTCCGCCGCGACGGGGTGGAACACCTGGTGCTTCTGGGCGCCACGTCGGACCTCGTCATCGAAAGCGGCATCGCGCAGGCAGGATTCGAAGACCTCATCGAAAAGCACGGGGACGACCCGGCATGATTTGGGGGATCCACCGGCCGAGGCGCTTAGGCGCCGCGATTCTTGCCGCCGCGCCGATCCTGGCTATCGCGGGTGCCGCCGCCGCCCAGTCGCTGTCTCTCGACCTCGGCGATCTCGGCGAGGGCGGCGGCACCGCGGGCCGCCTGCTGCAACTCGTGGCGCTGCTCACGATCCTCAGTCTGGCGCCCGGCATACTCGTCACCGTCACCTCCTTCGTTCGCATCGTCGTCGTGCTGTCGCTGCTCCGTAGCGCGCTCGGAACCCAGCAGGCGCCGCCCAACGTGGTCATGGTGAGCCTGGCGCTCTTCCTCACCGCCTTCGTCATGCTCCCCACGGTGCAAACGGCCTATAACGACGGCCTGGCGCCGCTCATCGCCGGGGAGATCGACGAGACCGAGGCGTTCACCCGGACCATGGCGCCCTTGCGCCAGTTCATGCTGACCCAGGTGCGCGACGAGGATCTGGCGCTCTTCATGGAGTTGGGCAATCTGCCGGCGGTCGCGACCCCGGCCGAGACGCCGCTACAGGCGCTCGTCCCGGCTTTCATGATCAGCGAGCTGCGCCGCGCCTTCGAGATCGGTTTTCTTCTGTTCGTGCCCTTTCTCATCATCGACATGGTGGTGGCTTCGATCCTCATGTCGATGGGCATGATGATGCTGCCGCCGGTGATGATCAGCCTGCCGTTCAAGCTGATCTTCTTCGTGCTGGTCGACGGCTGGTACCTCATCGCCGGCAGCCTGGTCCGCAGCTTCGGGACGTAAACTAACTTCGGCTGGCGGCAACCGCACTTTCGTAGAGCGGCATGGCTTCGCGCTCGATGTAGTCGCGCTCGGCCGGATCGAGCCACGAGACCCGCTCCAGCGACAGCTTGTTGACCCCGGTCTCGGCCACCTGGAAGGATGAATTCGGCGGAACCGGCTGACCGAGATAGGTGGGCACCGTCAGGATGTCTAGGTACTCGATCCCAAGCCACGCGGCAAGCCGCGCCATGACCCGCGGCGGATCGGCGATCAGCGCCTCATAGGCGACAAAGAAATGACTTTCCGGCTTCGCCGCCGCCAGCGCGAGAACGGCTTCGGTCGACCGCCGCCATTGGTCGATCGCGCGCGCCGGATCGGGGTAGGTCTCGGGGCTGTGCGCGCGGCTCGATACATACCAGGTGCGCGGGTCGCGCACGCTGGAGACGATGCGCCCGTCCGGGTAGTCGGCGAGGAAACGCGCCACGCTCCCGGCATGCATGACCACGCGCGGGCAGAACGCGGTCACATAACGTTCCCGCCCTGTCGCCCGCCAATCCGCCCAGGCCCCGAAATACGAGGTGAAATAGGCGTCGAGGATGTCGCGCTGCGAGCGCGCCGGGCGGGCGGCGCAGACTTCGAGGAACAGCTCGCGCTGGCGTTCCGGCGAAAAGTCGTATGGCATTTTCTGTCGGCGCGCGTGTTCGTTGGACTTACCCTTGGAGAATCCCTTCTTCACGAACTTCAGAAGCTCGTGCTCGAACAAGGCACCGAACCAATTGAGGGGCCTGACCCCGAGATCGAGCCGCGGCCAATCCCACTTGTTCGGATAGCCGATGAAGAGCTCGGCCGGGTGCGCGAATATTTCGGGGTGGCCGTCGAAAAGCTGCGCCAGCATCGACCCGCCCGAACGCTGAATCTGGCTGATCAGGACCAGCGGCTGGTCTATGAACGCCGCCGCCGTTGGTTGGTTCATTCGCCGGTCTCGGCCATGTCGAGATTGATGAAGGCGAGCTGCATGAGATAGCGCGCCGTCGCCGGGCCCTCCACCGTCTCGCGGCCATGAAAGGAATTATCGGTCTTCATGAAGCACATCGCGCTGTTGGGCGCGAAGTCGAACCGGCGATGGAGTTGGAACCAGTCGAACGGAAACTGGGTCGCCTTCTCCGAACGGAAATCGGCCATCCTAGGCACATAGATCGAGGTACCGAGGTCGAGCTGCGAACGGTCGCGGGGCAGGTAGATCAGCATGCTGAAAGTCTTGTGCGGCGCGTCGGTGTGCGGGCCGATCCGGTAGTTCTCCCGGTCGAGCAGAACTTCGAGCCTGCCGGCGAGTCGCGGCACGGCGCCATATCGCGCCAAGACGAACGGCCGGAACCGCTCGACGACCGCCGCGATGAAGCCCGCGCCGCACAGCACCTCATTGACCTCTGCCCAAATCCGGCGGCGCGCCTCGGCAAGGTTCGGAAGAGTCGCCGCGTTCAAGGGTAGGCGCAGGCGATTGGCGGCGTAGACATTGCCCGAGCGGCGGATGTCGCGCATCTCTTCCGGCCGCGGCAGCGACGCCAGCATCCGCTCATAGACCGGGGCGGGGAAAAGCTCCGTCACGGTGAAATGCGGGAAGGGCCGCGGCTCGGTTTCGGCCGCAGCGATCCGCTCTAGCGTCGCCGCCGCCCAAGACGGCTCCAAGCCTTCCTCGCCAGCCGATCGGTCCTTGTCGATCATGACGGCCAACCTATCATGACCCGTCTCTCGAATAGGCGTGCATTTGTCGTGGACAGTCCCTGTCAGTCGGCGAGGCAGGCCCGCGCCGCCTCTTCCCATTCGGCCAAGGTGAAGAAGCGTACGCCGCCCGTGAGACCGACGATGGCATGGTTCGCCGCCCGCTCCTCCAGGCGGCGGAACCAGGCGCGGTAGAGGTCGATGACCCGGCTTGGTTCGGCGTAGAATCTCTGTACGTGTTGATATCTCTCGCGGACGTGTCGGTCGTCATCCGTTTGGCGATGCAGGCGAGCCAACTTCGCCGCTTCGTGCTGGCGGCGCAACACATTCGGCGCACACCAGATCGTCAGGACGTCGAGACGCTCGGCAAGTTCGAAGCCATCCGTTTTCCGATCCGCCGCCAGGCCGCCGCCCAGCTCCGCGAACTGCCGGACCAGATCGTAATGCAGGAACAGTTTCAGCGGCCGCCCTTCCTTCTGGACCGCCGCGTCCGTCGCAAGCATCGTCGGCCACTCGGAAGCGTCCAGGATGTTCAGATGGCGCGCGACCTCCGGCAGCTGGTATCGCCTGAGGGCATCGATCAGCGTCGATTTCCCGCAGCCCGAAGGCCCGGCGATGACGACCATCCGCTCGATGCGCGGGGGTGTCTCGGTCGCGGTCATGGCTCCACTCTCGCTTGCGACTTCCCGATCCGCCAATTTGCCTCGGCGCCCGGCTGAAAGGAAGAAGCTGGCTAATGCCCTCTCAAGTAGCGCCTAAGGTACTCGGCGCCAAGACCCAGGGCGGCGGAACGGCTTCGTCTTGCCTTGACGGCGTGCCCCGCCTATAAAGCCGCTTTGATGCCCCCCGCCCTCGCCCCTGGCCCCGCCATCGTCTTCGATCGTCGCCATCTCCTGGGCATCGAGGGCCTGTCGGCGGCGGAAATCGACGGCCTCATCGACCTCGCCGACTCCTATGTCGCCTTGAATCGCCAGGCCGAGAAGAAATCCTCGGCCTTGCGCGGGCGCACCATCATCAATCTCTTTTTCGAGACCTCGACCCGCACCCGGACCTCGTTCGAGCTGGCCGGCAAGCGCCTCGGCGCCGATGTCATCAACATGGCGGTGGCGACGAGCTCCATCAAGAAGGGCGAGACCCTCATCGACACCGCCATGACCCTGAACGCCATGCGGCCCGACGTGCTGGTGGTGCGCCACCCCGAATCGGGCGCCGTCAGCCTGTTGGCGCAGAAGGTGGATTGCTCGGTGGTGAACGCCGGCGACGGCAGCCACGAGCATCCGACCCAGGCGCTCTTGGACGCCCTCACCATCCGGCGCCGGCGCGGGCGGCTCGCCGGCCTCGTCGTCGCCATCTGCGGCGACGTGCGCCACAGCAGGGTCGCGCGCTCCAACATCCACTTGCTGACGACGATGGGCGCGCACGTCCGCGTCATCGCTCCGCCTACCCTGCTGCCCGCCGCGATCGAGCGCATGGGCGTCGAGGCCTTCACCGACATGCGCCGCGGCCTCGAGGCTTGCGACGTCGTCATGATGCTGCGCCTGCAAGTGGAACGCATGCAGGGCAATTTCGTGCCCTCGACGCGCGAGTATTTCCGCTTCTGGGGCCTCGATTACGACAAGCTGGCCGCGGCCCGGCCCGACGCCATCATCATGCATCCGGGGCCGATGAACCGCGGCGTCGAGATCGACAGCGAGGTCGCCGACGACATCGACCGCAGCGTCATCCGCGAGCAGGTCGAGATGGGGGTCGCCGTGCGCATGGCCTGCCTCGACGCGCTGACGCGCGCGGCTCGCGCCAACCGCCCGGCGGACAAGGGCCGATGAGCAGGAAAGCGCGCAGCCCCAAGGGTCCCGTCCGGCCGGCGGCGTTCCTCGATGCGAGGATTCTCGATCCGGCCACCGGCCGCGACGAGAAAGGCGGCCTCCTCGTCATCGATGGCGTCATCGCCGATGTCGGGCCGCATATCGTCGAAAGCACGCTCGCCCCGGCCTATGAGCGCATCGATTGCGCCGGCTTCTGCCTGGCGCCGGGCCTCGTCGACATGCGCACCCAATTGCGCGAGCCGGGCGAGGAGCACAAGGAAACCATCGCCAGCGCCACCGCCGCGGCGGCCGCGGGCGGCATCACCTCGATGGTCTGCCTGCCCAACACCGATCCGGTGATCGACGACGTCGCCGCCGTCGAATTCATCGCCCGGCGCGCGCGCGAGAACCGCCTGAGCAAAGTCTATTGCTATGGCGCGCTCACCCGCGGGCTTGGCGGCAGCGAGTTGGTCGAGCTCGGGCTCTTGGCCGAAAGCGGCGCGCTCGGCTTCACCGACGGCGTGCGCGCGCTCGGCGATTCGCGGGTGATGCAGCGCGCCTTGAGCTACGCCAGCCATTTCGGCGTCCTCGTCATCCAGCACCCGGAGGAACCCGCGCTCGCCGCCGGCGGCGTCATGAACGCCGGGCTGCTGGCGACCCGCCTCGGCCTCGCCGGCATTCCCCGAGCGGCGGAGGTCATGCTGATCGAGCGCGATCTCCATCTCGTCGCCATGACCGGCGCGCGCTATCACGCGGCCCATCTATCGACCGCGGCGGCCGTCGATGCCATCCGCGCCGCCAGGGCGCGCGGCCTCAAGGTCACCTGCGACACCGCCCCGCCCTATTTCGCGCTGACCGAGGACGCCATCGGCGACTATCGGACCTTCGCCCGTCTCTCGCCGCCCTTGCGCGGCGAGGAGGACCGCGCCGCCATCGCCGCCGCCGTGGCCGACGGCACGATCGACGCCGTCGCCTCCGACCACGCGCCCCACGACCAGGATTCGAAGCGCGTGCCCTTCGCCCAGGCCGATTCCGGCGGCATCGGGCTCGAGACGCTCCTCGCCCTGTCGCTCGGCCTCTATCATGAAGGGCGCATGTCTTTGCTCGACGCGCTACGCCGCCTCACGCTGGCACCCGCCGACATCCTGCATCTGCCGCAGGGGCGCATCGCCAAGGCCGCGCCCGCCGATCTCGTGCTGTTCGATCCGGACCGCGCCTGGCGGGTGGACGCGGACAAGTTTCTCAGCAAATCCAAGAACTCGCCCTTCGACGGCCACGAGTTGAAGGGCGCCGTGCTGCGCACCGTGGTCGACGGCCGCACCGTGTTCGAGGCGTGATCGCGGATGCGCGCCACTCAAGCCGCCCTTCGAGACGCCGGCTCCTCAGGGCGAGGACTAATTTCTCCAAGTAACGACCTCGTCCCGAGGAGCGCCCGTGAGGGCGCGTCTCGAAGGATGAGGTCGCCGCGCTCGAATCCGGAAACCCCCTGATGCGCCCGCGCGACGTCGCCCTCGCCCTCTGCCCGCCTTTGATGTGGGGCTTCGCCTTCGTGCTGGCCAAGCCCGCGGCCGAGCACTTCCCACCGATCTTCATGATGGCGATGGCCTACGGCCTGTGCGCGGTCTTCACGTTTCCGCTGCTGCGCGGGGCGAAGACGCCGATCTGGGCCATGATCGCCATCGGCACGCTGGGCGGCGCCATTCAGTCTTCGCTGTTGTTCATGGGCTTGCGCGACATGCCGGCCTCGACCGCCGTGGTCGTGCTGCAATCCCAGGTGCCGCTGGCGGTGGTGCTGTCCTCGCTGATGGGCGACGAGCGCCTGAGCCCGCGCCGGCTTCTCGGCATCGCGGTCGCGATCGGCGGCATCGTCGTCATCGCCGGCGCGCCCGACGCGGTGGGATCGTGGCTCGCCCTCTGGCTGGTCATCCTCGGCGGTCTCGCCTGGGCGGCGGCGCAGGCCATGATCCGCCACTTCGGCCGCGACCAGGGCCCGGCGGTGACGGCGTCGATCTCCATCGTCTCGGCGCCGCTCTGCCTCGCGGCGTCGTTCGTACTCGAGGACGGCTGGATGGAATCGATCGCCGGCGCCTATGCGATCGAATGGGCGTCCTTCGCCGGCCTCGTGCTGGGCGGCCTCTCCATCCCCTATTTCATCTGGTACGGGCTGCTGCGGCGGTTCCGCGTCGACCAGGTGATGCCCTTCGTCCTGTTGATGCCGGTGGTGGGCGTCGCGGCGAGCGCCCTCTTCCTCGGCGAGCCCCTGGGCGTGGCGCAAGCAGTGGGCGGCGCCGTCGTCATCGCCGGCCTCGCCCTCGTCGTGCTGACCCCGGCCCGAGAGGCGCCCGCCGGTGCCTGACCTCTTGGGCGATATCGGCTTCACCTGGCCGTTCTACGCCGCGGCGCTGGCCGGCTATCTCCTGGGCGCGATCCCCTTCGGCCTGGTGCTGACCAAGGCCGCGGGCCTGGGCGACATCCGCAAGATGGGCTCGGGCAACATCGGTGCCACCAACGTGCTGAGGACCGGGAACCGGTGGCTCGCCGCCGCGACCCTGCTGCTCGACGGCGGCAAGGGCGCGGCCGCCGCGCTCATCGCCGGCCAGTGGGGGCCGGACATGGCGATCATGGCCGGCGCCGGCGCCTTCATCGGCCATCTCTATCCGGTCTGGATCGGCTTCAAGGGCGGCAAGGGCATGGCGACGGCGCTGGGCGTTCTCCTCGCTCTCGCATGGCCCGTGGGATTGGCCGCCTGCCTCGTCTGGGCGATGGTCTTCGCGGCCTTCCGCTATTCCTCGCTGGCCGCGCTCATGGCCATCGCCGCGGCGCCGTTCGCGGCATGGGCCTTCGCCCCGCGCGAGACGATCCAGTTCGCGGCTTTCCTCGCCATCCTCGTCTGGTGGAAGCACCGCGCGAATATTGCGCGCCTTCTCAAGGGCGAGGAGCCGAAGTCGAGCTTGGGCGGGGGTACGCCCCCCTCGCCCCGCCCTTAGCGGGGAGAGGGCCGGGGTGAGGGGTTTGCGGCTGCGGCCGCCGAACCCGCCGCCTGCACCACGACGCACGCCTTGCCGATGATCTTACGGAATTCCTCGTCGATGCCGGCCCAATCCACCAAATCCACCTTGTAGGCAAGATCGGATTCGCTGAACGCCTCGCGCAGATCCGCCATCCGCGCCGAATCCAGCGGCGCTGCGGTCATGATCGCGAGGTCGAGGTCGGAGGTCCGCCGCGCCGTGCCGAGTACCCGCGAGCCGAAGGCCCGCACCTCGAACTCCGGGAGGTGCCGGCGCAGGATTTCGCGTACGATCCGAAGATCGCGAGGGGCGAGGTCGAGCGCGGTCACGGGTTCCGCTTCTTCAGTTGCTCCAGCACGAAATGCATGTCCCGCGCAAAAGGTTCGATGACGGTCAACACCTCCTCGGCCTTCGCCTCGTTGTAGGCGTGACTGGTGATGTTGCGCTTCTCCCGATAGAGCCAGAATGGCGGCGCCTCGCGGACCAGCCCAGCATCGGCCGCCGTGCGGATGAGATCGCGGAAGTTCAGCTCGCGCAAACCCGACGGCGCCGGCACAATCTGTTCGAGCTGGCGTAGGATCATCTTGGTTCCCAGCTCGTAGGTGTATTCGAACGCCTGTATCGAAGCGGCGCGGAATTGCTTGCGGAGCTCGGGATCGTGTCCGCTGGCCTCGGAATGCAGGTATCGCAGGCTCGTCTCCAATTGCGCCAGCGCCTTTTCGAAGGCGGAGTAGCTGAGTGTTGTCATCGCTCGCACAATGCTCCCACGCCCGAATCTCTCGCGTACCGATCCACAGCATGGCTCGGTGCGAGGGGGTATTCCTATGACCCGCCTAGTGGGCATTGACCGCGAATTCGCATTCGATATCAAGCGTCGCCTATTTCTCGATTGACTTTGGTGGTTTAGTTCCTATGATGTTCTCTGTTTGCATTTTAGTTCTTTGACATCGTGAACATGGTCTTTGGGAAACGGCGCCCGCGCGGGAGAGCGGACGCCGAACGGTGAAGCCGTGGCGCCTGGGAAAATGGCCGTTTTCCGAGACGGCCTGCCGCCAAGAAAGTCTTCATGGGGTTGTTCCTCGAGAATTTAGAATCGCGCGCGGGCGTTTTTCTACGAATTACCATTTCAGAACAATTGGTTAGATCGTCAATCAGGACTGAATTGAACCTCCGATTTTTACCCTGGGGTATATGTCCCGCTGACGGCCCTCGATGCTTCGGCAGGCTCAGCATGAGGGCCTTAAGCTCCTACCCCTTCCCCGCCATGAGTCTCTCCGCTTCCGCTAGATCCTCCGGGCGGTTAGCATTGAAGAACGGATCGACTCCCTCGGCCCCCGCCGCGAACGCCACCGTCGCCAGGCGGTACCGCGCGGTCCACGCATCCACCTTGCGGATACCCTCCTCTACCAGCGCCCGGCGCAACGCCGCCCGCAAGGCAACCGGCCACAACCCCGCCACCGGATGCGCCTGCCCTCCCGACGAGGCAGTCGCCATGTCGGCCTCCCCCCGCGCCACCGGCGCCAACAGCCTCGCCGCCAGATCCAAGGGCAGGAACGGCGCGTCGGTCGGCGCACTGAGCACATAGTCGATACCCGGCGCGTTCACCGCCGCCCAGTCGAGCCCGGCCAGCACGCCGGCCAACGGCCCGGCATATCCCTCGACCCCGTCCGCCACCACGGCAAGGCCGAAGCCGGCGAACCTCGCCGGGTCGCCATTGGCATTGAGGATGAGCCGCGCCACCTGCGGCCTCACGCGCTCGATGACATGCGCCAGCACCGGCCGCCCGGCCAACGGCCGCAGGCACTTGTCGCCCCCGCCCATGCGCCGCGACAGCCCGCCGGCCAAGAGCAGCCCAAGGACTACTTTCTCAGGACGCATCCTCGGCCATGCTCGCCTTGCGCCGCTGGCGCGCCGGCTCCTCGATGGCGACGGTCTTGGGGTCGACGTCGAACACGATCCGCCCCTCGCCCGCGAGCGCCACGAACCTTCTCCCCTTGGCCCGGCCGATGAGCGTCAGGTTGGCGCGCCGCGCCAGCTCCACGCCCCAGGCGGTGAAGCCCGAGCGCGAGATGAGGATCGGGATGCGCATCTGCACGGTCTTGATCACCATCTCGCTGGTGAGGCGCCCGGTGGTGTAGAATATCTTCCCCTCCGGCCCGATGCCGTTCCGGCGCATGTAGCCGGCGATCTTGTCGACGGCATTGTGGCGCCCCACGTCCTCCATGTAGATAAGCGCCCGGTCCTCCTGGGCTAAGACGCAGCCATGGATGGCGCCGGCCGCCAGATAGAGGCTGGGCGCCGTGTTGATCGCCTTCATCAGCGCGTAGAGCCACGAGGTCTTGAGCCTGGCTTGCGCGTCGAGCGCGATGGCGTCGAACTTCTCCATCACGTCGCCGAACACGGTCCCCTGCGCGCAGCCCGAAGTCAGCGTCTTCTTGCGCAGCTTCTTCTCATAGTTGGTGCGCCGCTTGGTGCGCACCACGACGACGCCAAGCTCCGGGTCATGCTCCACCGCCGTCACCTCGTCGTCCTCGGCCAGCATGTTCTGGTTGGCGAGATACCCAATCGCCAGATACTCGGGGTAATCCCCGATCGTCATCATGGTGACGATCTCCTGGCCGTTGAGGAAAAGGGTGAGCGCCCGCTCCTCGACCACGGTGGCCTCGATCGGCCTTCCGGACTCGTCGATGCCGGGCACGCGGCGCGTGAGAAGCGGGTCGTCCGGGTTGGGCGCGACCAGCAGAGAGGGCTTCGCCATGAAGGCGATTGTACGGCATTATCGGCCGCGACGCCTCATCCTGGTTAGCCCCCTTCCCCCATGCACGACATCGCCGCCGCCTTCGCCACATCCTTCGGGCTGATCCTGACCCTGGACCAGGGCCTCGTCGAGATCGTCCTGCGCTCGCTCCAGGTCAGCCTGCTGGCGGTCGGGGCCGCGGCCATCGTCGGCCTGCCGCTCGGCGCCGCCGTGGCCTTGCTACGCTTTCCCGGCCGGCGGGCGGTCGCCATCCTGCTGTCGTCGCTCATGGGCCTGCCGCCGGTGGTGGTCGGCCTCATCGTCTATCTGCTGCTGTCGCGCGCCGGGCCCTTGGGCGTGCTGGGGCTGCTGTTCACGCCCTCGGCCATGGTCGCGGCGCAATTCGTCCTCGTCACCCCCATCGTCGCCGCGCTCGCCCGCCAGGTCGTCGAGGATCTCTGGGCCGAGTACGAGGAGCAGCTGCGTTCGCTCGGCGCCGGCCCCCGCCGCGCCATCGCCACGCTCCTCTGGGACGGGCGGTTCAGCCTGATGACGGCGCTGCTCGCCGGCTTCGGCCGCGCCAGCGCCGAAGTGGGCGCGGTCATGATCGTCGGCGGCAACATCGACCACGTCACCCGCGTCATGACCACGGCGATCGCTCTCGAAACCAGCAAGGGCGACCTGGCGCTGGCTCTGGGCCTCGGCCTCATCCTGATCGCGCTGTCGCTGCTGGTGAACGGCGCCGCCTTCGTCGTGCGCGACTTGGCGCGAAGCGGCGCATGACCATCGCCCCGGCCTCGATCCTGCCCTTGCGCCTCGATGGCGTGTGCTACGACGCCGGGGGTAAGCGCCTCGTCGATGGCGTGTCGCTCGCCTTTGCCGCCGGTCCGCGCACGCTCATCCTCGGGCCGAACGGCGCCGGCAAGAGCCTCCTGCTCCGCCTCGCTCATGGCCTGCTGGCGCCGACCGCGGGGCTTGTCCTTTGGCAAGGCCCGGATGCCCGCAACGCGGGCCGTCACCAGGCGATGGTGTTCCAGCGCCCGGTCATGCTGCGCCGCTCGGCCGCCGCCAACATCGACTACGCGCTTCGCCTGCGCGGCGTGCCCAGGGATTCGCGCCGGCCCCGCGTCGAGGAAGCGCTCGAGCGCGCCGGCCTCGAGCGCTTCGCGGGCACGCCGGCCCGCGCGCTCTCGATCGGCGAGCAGCAGCGCCTGGCGCTGGCGCGCGCCTGGGCGACCCTGCCGCAGGTCCTGTTCCTCGACGAGCCGACCGCCAGCCTCGATCCCGCCGCCACCTGGGCCGTGGAAGGCATCATCGACGCCATCCACCGCGCCGGCACCAAGATCGTCATGACCACCCATGACCTCGCCCAGGCGCGCCGGCTCGCCGACGACATCGTCTTCCTGAACCACGGCCGGGTCGTGGAACAGGGAACGGCGGAACGCTTCTTCGCCTCGCCCAGGACACCCGAAGCGGCGGCGTTCATTGCCGGCACGCTGCGCTGGTGATACGCGATTGCCGATCGACCGGAGGAGCCCAATGATCTCGCGCCGTCTGTCGCTTCTCGCTCCGCTGTTTGTCGCGATCCTGATGGCCGGTCCCGGCCAGGCGCTGGAACGCGGCATCGTCGTCGCCTCGACCACCTCGACGCAGGATTCAGGGCTGTTCGATCATCTGCTGCCGATCTTCACCGCCAGGACCGGGATCGAAGTTCGGGTGGTCGCCAGGGGCACCGGCCAGGCGATCAAGCTCGCCCAGAACGGCGATGCCGACGTCCTCTTCGTCCACGACACCGCCTCGGAAGAGAAGTTCGTGGCCGAAGGCTATGGGGTCAGGCGCTTCCCGGTCATGTACAACGACTTCATCATCGTCGGGCCGAAGGCGGACCCAGCGCAGATCGCCGGTCTCAAGGACAGCGTGGCGGCGCTGCAAAGTATCGCCGCGGCCAAGGCCCCCTTCGCCTCGCGCGGCGACGACAGCGGCACGCACAAAGCCGAACAGCGCCTGTGGAACGCGGCCGGAATCGACGCCAAGGCGGCGTCGGGAACTTGGTACCGAGAGACCGGCTCCGGCATGGGCCAGACTCTCAACCTCGCGGTCGGCATGGGCGCCTATGCGCTGAGCGACCGCGCGACATGGCTTGCCTTCAAGAACAAGGGCGATTTCGCCATTCTCGCCGAAGGCGACCGGCGGCTGTTCAATCAGTATGGGGTCATCCTGGTGAACCCGGAGAGGTTCGCGCACGTGAAGGCGGCGGACGGCCAGGCCTTCGTGGATTGGCTGATCTCCCCGGAGGGCCAGCGGGCCATCGACGATTTCAATGTCGAGGGCCAGCAGGTATTCTTCGGCAACTACAAATCCGACCCCAGCTAGACTTGTGACTCTCGGCGCCAATTGCTGTACTGATCTGGCCATGCAAGACCCCTTCGGCCGCGCCATCACCTATCTTCGCGTCTCGGTCACCGACCGCTGCGACTTCCGCTGCGTCTACTGCATGTCGGAGGACATGTCGTTCCTGCCCAAGGCCGAGCTGCTGACGCTGGAGGAACTCGACCGGGTCTGCGGCGCCTTCGTGCGCCTGGGCGTGCGCAAGCTGCGCATGACCGGCGGCGAGCCGCTGGTGCGCCGGAACGTGATGAGCCTGTTCCATAGCTTGTCGCGCCACCTGTCATCGGGCGCGCTCGACGAGCTGACCCTCACCACCAACGGCAGCCAGCTCGCCAAATACGCGGCCGAGCTCAAGGACATCGGCGTGCGCCGGGTCAACGTCTCGCTCGACACCCTCGACGCCACGAAATTCACCGCCATCACCCGCTGGGGCAAATTGGACAAGGTGCTGGAAGGCATCGCCGCCGCCAAGGCCGCCGGCCTCCACGTCAAGATCAACACCGTCGCCTTGAAGGGCGTCAACGACGGCGAGTTCGACCGCCTCATCGAATGGTGCGGCGGCGAGGGCATGGACCTCACCTTCATCGAGGTGATGCCCATGGGCGAAGTGGGCGAACAGCGCACCGACCAATACCTGCCGCTCTCGGCGGTGCGCGGGAACCTCATGCAACGCTGGACGCTCTCCGACCTGCCCGACCGCACCGGCGGGCCGGCGCGCTATGTGCGCGTGGGCGAGACCGGCGGGCGCCTCGGCTTCATCACCCCGCTTACCCATAATTTCTGCGAGAGCTGCAACCGCGTGCGCCTCACCTGCACCGGCACCCTCTACATGTGCCTCGGCCAGGAAGACGCCGCCGATCTGCGGGCACCCATCCGCAAGAGCGAGGCCGACGAGCTGTTGGACGCGGCGATCCGCGAAGCCATCTCGCGCAAGCCCAAGGGTCACGACTTCATCATCGACCGCCGCCACGACCGCCCCGCCGTCGCCCGCCATATGAGCGTCACCGGCGGATAACTCTCATTCGATGATGATCCGGTGGGCGAAGCTCTTGCCGTCGCTCACCGTCAGTTGCCGGAACCCCAAGAGCTTCAAGAGATCGAGGAACGTCGCCTCCTCCACCACCGCGTTCTCGCGCAGGAATGGCGTCAGGCGCGCGACCGCGGTCAGCGTCGCCAGCAGCGCCCGCATGCGGTAGAGCGTGTCGTAATAACCCTCGACCACGCTGACGATGATCATCTTGTCGCCCTCGTCGCCCTTGGCGAAGATGGCATAGGTCGGCGAATAGTCGGCGCCCAGGATCTGCTTGGTCATGCCGGTGACGAAACCGACGCGCCGCACCCGGCTCGTGTCCGGCAGCGTGTCGGCCTGCGACTCGTAAACCTCGGTGGTTTGCGGCGGCGGGTAATAGTAGCCGGCGTGGCGGTCGCCCTCGTCCCCGGTACTTTGCGCCCAGGCGAAGGCTGGGCCAAGCACCACCCCCAGCACCATCAAGGTTCGAACGAACATGGACTCGCCCCCCTCTCGAATTCACCGAGCGCCTTGGCTATACTGCGTGAGCATCCGAAAATCGAGAGAACTCGCCTTGCCCCTGAAATCCTTTGCCCTGGTCGCGGCCGAGACCGACGAAGCGAAGGCCGCCCTGAAGCGGATCGAGTCGCGCTATGCCACCGTTTCGCCCGAACAAGCCGACATCATCGTGGCGCTGGGCGGCGACGGCTTCATGCTGGAGACGCTGCACCGTTTCCTCGACCGCGGCACGCCGATCTACGGCATGAATTGCGGCACCGTCGGCTTCCTCATGAACGCCTTCGGCGAGGACGGCCTGCCCCGGCGCCTCGAAGCCGCCCAGACCGTCCGGCTCCACCCCCTCGCCATGACGGCGCGCGACGTAACCGGCGCGGAGCATCGCGCGCTCGCCATCAACGAGGTCTCGCTGCTCCGCGAAACCCGCCAGGCGGCCAAGATCGCCATCAGGATCGACGGCGTCGTGCGCTTGGCCGAGCTCATCTGCGACGGCGTCCTGGTGGCGACGCCCGCCGGCAGCACCGCCTACAATCTCTCGGCCTATGGCCCGATCCTGCCGATCGGCAGTGGCGTGCTGGCGCTCACCCCCATCAGCGCCTTTCGCCCGCGGCGCTGGCGCGGGGCGCTGTTGCCGCATACGGCCGAAGCGGTGTTCGAGATCCTCGAACACGCCAAGCGCCCGGTCAGCGCGGTTGCCGATTTCACCGAAATTCGCGACGTGGTCGAGGTGCGCGTGCGCGAGGAGCGCGGCGTCGCCCTCACGCTTCTCTTCGATCCCGAACACAATCTCGAGGAGCGGATCCTGCGCGAGCAGTTCCTGCCGTGATCCCGGCGCGCTCGCGCGCGTAATCGGCGAGCGCGGCGACCAGCCGGCCGAGATTGGATGCGAGCGCGGCGAAGCCATCGTTGCGCTCCAGCGTCGCGTCGTCGAGATAGAGCCGCCGGTTCACCTCGATCTGCAGGCTGTGGCGTCGCAGCAAGGGATCGCTGTAGCGGTTGACGATCTCGGCCCCCTTGAAGGGATCGTTGAGGCGGACGGTGTAACCCATGGCTTCGAGCGTCCGGCCGACGAACGCGGTGAACTCCGCCTCGCAAGTCGTGCCATCGCCGTCGCTGAGCACGATGTCGGCGCGCGGATCCCCGTCGCCGCCCCGCTCGCGTCCATGCGCGCGCATCGAATGGCAGTTGAGGTGCCAGACCGCGCCGAAGCGCGAGGCCGCGCCATCGATGAGCGCCCGAAGCTCGGCGTGATAGGGGCGATGATAGCGCTCGATGCGCCGCGCGACCTCTGCCACGGCCAGGCGCCGGTCATAGACCGGCAGCGCCGGGCTCACCAGGCTGCGGATGAGCCCGAGGCCGCGCCGGCTGCGTTCGGTGGGATTGATCGCGTCGGGCCAGGGCTCGGCCAGAAGCGCCGGCTCGATGTCGGTCTCGTGCCGGTTGGGATCGATGTAGCTTCTGGGGAAGAGGGCCGCCAGCAGCGCCGCGCCGTGGGATGGCGCCTCGGCGAAGAGCTCGTCCACATAGGAATCCTCGGCCCGGCGCAACTCCGCGAACGGCGCCGAATGCCCGAAATCCTCCGGATAGTCGCGCCCGCTATGCGGCGAATCGAGAACGACCGGTCGCGGCTCGCCGGCCGGGTCGTGGCGGGCGAGGACGCCTTCGACGATGTAGCTCGCGGTCCCCGTCATCCTGCCCCCATCGCCGCCGCCTGGCTTTCCTCATCCTTCGAGACGGCCCTGCGGGCCTCCTCAGGATGAGGAAAACCAACAAGAAGCCTCATGGTGAGGAGGCCCGTAGGGCCGTCTCGAACCATGAGTTGCCGCACCCCTGGCGCATCATGGTTCGAGACGGCCGCTGACGCGGCCTCCTCACCATGAGGTTCTTCGGGGGTTTCCTCACCCTGAGGAGCGCCCGAAAGGGCGCGTCTCGAAGGGCGAGGAAACCCATAACGCCCAAATGTGACTGCTCACTTACCACCCCTGGCGCCCTGCCCATGCCTCGTTCATACTACACTCCATGCAATCCCCCTCGCCCGATGTTCTCGCCATGGTGCGCCGGCTGATCGCCTTCGACACCACCAGCCGCAATTCCAATCTCGACCTCATCCACTATGTGCGGGATTACCTTAAGCAGCACGGCGTCGACTCGCGCCTCGTTCACGACGAGACCAAGGGCAAGGCCAATCTCTACGCCACCCTGGGACCGCAAGACCGGCCCGGCATCGCGCTCTCCGGCCACACCGACGTCGTGCCCGTGGACGGGCAGGAATGGTCGAGCGATCCGTGGACCTTGACCGAGCGCGACGGGCGGCTCTATGGCCGCGGCGCCTGCGACATGAAGGGCTTCATCGGCGTGGCGCTCGCCGCGGTGCCCGAATTCCTGAAACGCGGCCTCAAGACGCCGATCCACATCGTCCTCTCCCATGACGAGGAGGTGGGCTGCGTCGGCGTGCGGCGCCTGCTCGCGATCTTGCGCGGCATGCCCAACCGCCCCTATGCCGCCATCATCGGCGAACCCACGAGCATGAAGGTGACCATCGGCCACAAGGGCAAGAGAAGTGCCCGCGCCCGCGTGCGCGGCCTCGAATGCCATTCGTCGCTGGCGCCCAAGGGCGTGAACGCGGTCGAGGTGGCGGCGCGCATCGTCGTTCACTTGAGCGACATGGGCCGGCGCTTCGCCGCCAAGGGCCCTTACGACCACGATTATGACGTGCCGCACGCGACGGTTCACACCGGAATCATCCACGGCGGCACGGCGCTCAACATCGTGCCCAAGGATTGCCATTTCGACTTCGAGTTCCGCTATCTGCCGGAGAACGACCCCGACGCGCTCTTCGGCGAGCTTCGGCAATTCATCGAGCGCGACATCCTGCCGGCGATGCACAAGGTGAGCGCGGACACCGGCGTCGCGTTCGAGGACTTTCCGTCCTTCCCCGGATTGAACACGCCCGAGGACAGCGAGATCGTCCAGCTGGTGAAGGCGCTGACCGGCGCCAACGCGGTGGCCAAGGTCGCCTTCGGCACCGAGGCCGGCCTCTTCCAGGAGGCCGACATCGCCACCGTCATCTGCGGTCCCGGCAGCATCGAGCAGGCGCACAAGCCCGACGAGTATGTCAGCCTGGATCAGCTCGGGGAATGCGAAGCGTTCATGCGCCGCCTCCTGGGCCGGGTCTGCGCGGCCTGATTGGGGCAGCGGGGCCGTGCCTGTGGCTGGCGCCGGCCGCAAGCGCGGAAAAACACTTCTGTCGCCCCGACGAAAGTCGGGGCCAACCGCGAAATGGCTCGATGGATTCCGGCTTTCGCCGGAATGACAGTCTAATGGAGAAGGGGACGCAACCCCTTCGCAAAGGACTGCGTTCCCTTTCCGTGGTCATCGCCCTGTGCCTCGCGCCGGCCGCGATCGCCGGCGACGCTGCGGGCAAAGCGGCGCGAAGTTGGGCGGGCGCCGACGCCTATGTCCGGGTCGAGAACGAGGAGTTGCGCCGCGTCATCGTCTCGGGGCCGATGGCGGCGCCGTACATGGCGACGATCCTGGACCGCCTCTCGCGCGATCCGCCTCGGGGCGTGGTGCTCCTCTTTCACGGCTGCTTTTATCGGCCCGGCGAGCCCGACATGGGCGCGCAGGCGCGTTTCCTGGCCGGGCTCGGCTACGCTGTCCTTCTCCCCAACAGCTTCAAGCGCGAGGGCCGGATGGCGACCTGCGACCCGCGCACGAGGGTCGCCTTGAAGGACGCCGACCTCGAGGCCGCGCACGGCTTGCGCCTCGAGGAGATCGCATTCGCGGTGGACAGGGTCCGCGCCTTGCCCTGGGCCCGGGGCCGGCGGCTCATCCTCGCCGGCTATGGCGAAGGCGCCGACGCGGTCCTGGCGTTCGCCCACAAGGCGGTCTCGGCGCGCGTCGCCATCGACGCCAGATGCCGGCACGGCCTCGACCTCGATCCGCCGGCGCCGACCTTCATTCTGACCTCAAGCCGGGTACCGACTGTCGCCGAACCAAACCGCTGTCGAGAGGCGGCCGCCGGCGATCCCTTCGTCGAACTCCATGAGCCCGAGGGCAGCCTGTCGAACGCGCTACTCTACCGCGACGCACAAACCGCGCTCTCGCGGTTCCTCGCCCGAATCGATCTGTAGAAGGGAATCGGCGACCCTACAAGACGAAGTCCGCGGCCGTGAAGTCTTCGGTAACGCCATCCACCCAGATCGCAATCTCGAGGTTGCTGTCTTCGTCGGTGTTGCCGAGGATCCATGTGCCGTCGTTGCCGGTCGGACTCGTGTTCTCGTCTTCGTAAAAGAAGGCCAATTCGCCGGGGTCCAAGCCTCCAAAACCGAAGACCTCGCCGACGAAGTCGAACGCGTCGTTGCCGTTCTCCTCGTCGTCGGCGTCGATGTCCGAGACATCGATCAGGTCGCCGTAGTAGGGGTCGTCCGCTCCGGCGAAATTGTAGACGATGTCGTAATACCCGTCCCCCCCCATCTTCGCTGTAGGAATCGCCGGTCGAATTGAAATCGATCACATCGGGATCGGATTCGTCGGCGGCGTAAATCTTGTCGGCACCGAGCCCGCCGACCAACGTGTCGACGCCTTCGCCGCCGATGAGCGTGTCGTAGCCCGACCCGCCGTACATGTAGTCGTCGCCGCCGGCGTCGTCTCCGTCGCTATTCGTGGAATCCTCTCCATCGCCGGACATGAGGTCATTGCCGGTGCCGCCATACATCACGTCGTTGCCGTAGCCGTAAGATTCATCGTCATTGGAAAATGCGTCGCCATACATGAAGTCGTTGCCGCCACCGCCATGCATGGTGTCGTGACCGAATCCGAAGGCGTCGTAACTAATGGAGCGCGCGTCGCCGTACATGGTGTCGTCACCGCCGCCACCTTGCATCGAATCGTTGCCATAGCCATAGGCCTCGTCATTGGAAAATGCGTCGCCGACCATCATGTCGCCGCTGCCGTCGTAGTACGAGTACGAGTAATCCCCGAACATGGTGTCGTCGCCATAGCCGTACGCCCTGCCGTGGTTGCCATAGGCGTCGCCGACCATGTTGTCGTAGCCGTAGCCCCCGTACATGAGATCCGCGCCGAACCCGTAGGCATTTCCTTCATCGTAGATCCAGGCGTCGCCGAACATTTCGTCGGAGCCGTCGCCGCCGTGCATCACGTCGTCGCCGTAGCCGTGGGCGTCGGCGTAGCGGGCATACGCGTCGCCGACCATGAAGTCTTCGCTTTCGTCCGCGTCCTCGGACGCATATTTGCCGCCATACATGGTGTCGTTGCCGAAGCCGAAGGTGTCGCCGGATTCGTAGCCTTCCTCGCCGCCGGTCGAGGCGGCGTCGCCGATCAGCTTGTCTTCGCCGAAATTGCCATACATGAGGTCGTGGCCGGTGCCGCGCGCCGAGCCGCCGAGGGCGCCGTCGGGCCCGCCGTCGACGTAGTAGTATTGCTGCGCCGCGTCGCCGACTAATATGTCGTCGCCGCCGCCGCCGTCCATAGTGTCGTCGCCGGAGCCGAACGCGTAATCCTCGGCGTAAGCGTCGCCGATCAAAAAGTCGTAGCCGCCGCCGCCGTACATCAGATCGTCGCCATAGCCCTTCGCCACGTTGTCGCTCGAATAGGCGTCGCCCACCATCAAGTCGTCGCCATAGCCCTCGTCGTCGCCGTAGATAGAGCGATCACCATACATGGTGTCGTTGCCCTTGCCGATGGCGAGCACGTCTTCCGACCCGGCGTCGCCGACCAGGAAGTCGTCGTTGTCCCCGCCATAGATGCGATCCTTGCCGCTGCCCGTGGCCGGGCCGGCGTAGGAATAGGCGTCGCCGAAGACAGTGTCGTAGCCCTCTCCCCCGTCCAGGGTGTCGTTGTTCGTCCCCGTGGCCGAGGAACCGAAGGCGAGCGCGTCGCCGACGATCAAATCGCTGTCATAGCCGCCATAGATGAGGTCGCGTTTTTGGCCGACCGCGTTGCCGTGATAGGGCGCGAAGTCGCCCACCAGCGTGTCGTCGCCGTCGTACCCGAAGATGCGGTCGTTGCCCGCCGCCCCGGTTGCGAACCCTTCATCGAGGTCCACATAAAGATTGCCGCCATTGTACCAGGCCCAGGTGTCGCCGGGCTCGTCGCTGCCGCCGTCGATGTAGTCGTTGCCCTTGCCGCCGTCGAGCGTGTCGTCGCCGTTGCCGCCGAAGAGTCCGTCATTGCCCTTGCCGCCATCGAGGAAATCGTCGCCGTCGTCGCCTTCCAGAAAATCGCTGCCGTCGCCGCCATGGATCGTGTCGTCGTCCTCGCCGCCATGGAGTGCGTCGTCGCCCTTGCCGCCGTCGATGAAGTCGTCGCCGTCGAAGCCATAGCGGATTTTAAGGGGACGCTTCCCTGTATCCCGTCGCGCGCGGCGCGGCCGCCGGAAGGTCGAGCACGGCGCGCAAGCCCCCCAGCGGCGAGGCATCGAGCATCGCCTTGCCGTCATAAAGCTCGGCGATGTCGCGCACGATGGCCAGACCATGGCCGCTCCCCGGCACGCGCTCATCCAACCGCTTGCCGCGCTGAAAGAGGCCGTCCCGGTCATCGGATGCGAGACCCGGCCCATCGTCATCGACGGTGATGTGAAGCCGATCCTCACGCCTCTCCGCCCGCACTTCGATGCGCGAGCGGCCCCATTTGCAGGCGTTATCGATGAGATTGCCCAGCATCTCCTCCAAATCCTGGCGCTCGCCGCGAAACATCAGGCCCGGCTCGCAAACGACCTCGATGGCGACGCCGCGATCGCGGTGAAGACGAAGCAGCGTGCGCCGAAGATCCTCGATCGCCGGGGCCACCTCGGTGCGGATGCCGATGACGCCGCGCGCGGCGGCCGTGCGCGCCCGCGACAGGTAGTGATCGACTTGGCCGCGCATCGCCGCGATCTGCCGGCGCACGGTCTGGGCGAAGGCGTCCTCGCCGCGCTCGGCCTCGTTGGCCAGCACGGCGAGCGGCGTCTTCAACGCATGGGCGAGATTGCTCACATGGGTCCGCGCGCGCTCCACCACCGCGGCGTTGTGCTCGAGCAGGTTGTTGAGCTCGTTCGACAGCGGCGCGATCTCGGAGGGGAAGTCGCCCTCGAGCCGGCTGGCCTCTCCCATGCGTATCGCGATCAGCGCCTGGCGCACAAGGCGCAACGGCCGCAAGCCATATCGCACTTGAACGAGCAGCGCGATCAAGAGGCCGGCGCCGAGCACGCTCAAGGACCAGGCAAGCGCGATATTGAAGCCGCGGATCTCCGCCTCGATCTCTCCGGTGCCGCCCGCGACGATGTAGCGCAAAGCCGCCGGCGCTCCCGGCAGCTTGATGTCGCGTGCCACCGCGCGAAGCCGATTGCCGTCGGCATCGCCGATGTCATAGCCGGTGGCCTGGCCCGGCAGGGTCGCCTGGTCCGTCGCCAGGGTCTGGTCCCACAACGAGCGCGAGCGCTGCGCCTCCATGCCCGGCGCCGACACCTGCCAATACCATCCGGACAGCGCCTGGTCGAAGCGCGGATCGCCCAACGCGGCGTCGATAGCAAGAACGCCCGTGGGGTCGATCTCGCTGCCGGCGACCAGCGCCTCGAGATAGACGACGAGGCGGGCATCGAAGCTTCGTAGCGCCGAGCCGGCGAACAACGACGACAGCAGGAAACCGCCGATGGCCAGCGCCGCCGCCATCCACAATCCCGCGGCGACGACCAGCCGAAGCGCCAGCGAACTAGTCTTCAGCATCGCCCGGCGGCTGGATGCGGTAACCGAGGCCCCTCACGGTGGCGATATAGCCTTCGCCCAGCTTCTTGCGCAGGCGCCCGACGAACACCTCGATCGTGTTCGATTCGCGGTCGAAATCCTGGTGGTAGATGTGCTCGATCAGCTCGGTGCGCGACACCACCTTGCCCTGGTGGTGCATGAGATAAGACAGCAGCCGATATTCCTGCGCCGTGAGCTTCACCAGCGTGCCGTCGAGGGTGGCCCGCCCGCTCCTTGTATCGATGCGCAAGGCCCCGCATTCCAATTCGGCGCTGGCGTGGCCGGCGGCACGCCGGATGAGCGCGCGCACGCGGGCCAGTATTTCCTCCATGCGGAACGGCTTGGTGACGTAATCGTCGGCGCCGGCATCGATGCCGCTCACTTTGTCGCTCCAGCGGTCGCGCGCCGTCAGCACCAGCACCGGCATGGCGCGGCCTTGGCTACGCCAGCGATCCAGCACGCTGAGCCCATCGAGGACCGGCAGGCCAAGATCGAGAATGGCGGCGTCATAGGGCTCGGTGTCGCCCAGGAAATGGCCTTCCTCGCCGTCATGGGCGACGTCGACGGCGTAACCGGCCTCCTCGAGCGCGCGCTTCAGCTGCTTGGCCAGATCCTTGTCGTCCTCGACCACCAGGATTCGCATGGCTTCCCTCAGTTCCCCCCGCCCCGCCAATCGAGGATCTCGCCACTGCCGCCATCGACGATGACGTCGGCGACATTGCCGTTCTCGTCGAGGACTTTCAGGTTGTAGATCCAGCGCCCGGGGCCGACCTCCTGCAGTTCGGCGTCGAGCAGGCGCCCGTCGCCGCGCCGCTTCAACTTGCGGACGATCTTGTTGAGCGGGATGACCTCGCCCGACTCGACCGCCTCGCGGGCGCGCTGCTGCTCATTTTTCGTCTTCGCTTCGGCCGGATGGCCGGCGGCGAGGCTCGTCAGCAGGATCAGCATGGCAAGAAACAGGCGCATGGGATGGGTTCATTAGGCCGCACCGGCTGAACGCCGGATGAACGGCTCTCTCCGTGTTCGTTCAGGGGGATTGTCGCAGACTCGGCCTCAGTTAGCCACGCTTGAACCAAACGAAGGAGGCTCCCCATGTTTAAGACGGCACTATTGGCACTAGCGATCCTGGGCGGCGCCGGCGCGCTCGCGGCACCGGTTCTCGCCGATAACGACAGCACGCGGCAATGGCCGAATTGGAATGACGGGCAACCGCAGCGCCATGACAGGCAGGGCGAGGATGATGACTGGAGGCGCGATTGGGACGACGATGACCAGCGGCGCGATTGGGACGACGATGACCGGTGGCAGGATGGGAACCGGCGCCACCGGTCCGACAACCAGTGGTCAAACCCTTGGTGGCGGCCCGGCGGCGGACAGGGCTGGTACGACAACAACCGCAATCGCTGCGCCGCCTGGCATGGGCGCAGGTTGAGCCAGCGCGACTTGGCGCATTACCTGCGGGGCTTCGGCTATCGCCACATCTTGAACTTCGACCGCCGGAACGATGGATACTCGGTCAGGGCGGTCGACCGCGATGGACGGCGCGTCAGGCTGTTCGTCGATGGCCGATGCGGGCGCGTCAGCCGCTGGCGGTAACCGCGGAGCCTTGTTCGGGGACACAATACTTCATGATGATTGAGTGTTGTGTCCCCGCAACAAGTCTTATGATGCCGTCGATGGCCGACTCCAAGGACACAAGGCCCGCGACTCAACTGGCGCAGGCGCTCGGAATCATCGAGCCAGCTTATGGCGGCTTGGTGCCGGCGCTGCACTGGTCCACCACCTACGAACGCGCGCCCGACGGCGGATATCCGAAGGGCCGCGCCTACGGACGCGACGAGAATCCGAGCTACGACGCGGCCGAGGCAGTGCTGAAGCAGCTAGAGGGCGGGGCCGAGGCGCTGCTCTTCGCCTCCGGCATGGCCGCCGCCACCGCGGTGTTCCTGGCGCTCTCGCCGGGCGATCACGTGGTCGCGCCACGGGTGATGTACTGGGCGCTCCGGAAGTGGCTTAGCCAGACCGGCGCCCGGCTCGGACTCGCCGTCGATTTCGCCGACGCCGATGACAATGACGCGCTCAAAGCCGCAATCCGGCCGGGCCGCACGCGCCTCGTCTGGATCGAGACGCCGGCCAATCCGACCTGGGTCGTCACCGACATCGCCGCGGCCGCCTCTATCGCGCACGGCGCCGGGGCCTTGCTCGCGGTCGATTCGACCGTCGCGACGCCGCTCCTCACCCGGCCGATCGAACACGGGGCGGACATCGTCATGCATGCCGCGACCAAGTACCTGAACGGACATTCGGACGTAATCGCCGGCGCGCTGATCGCCCGGGAAAAGGACGAGTTCTGGGCGCGCATTCGCGCCAACCGGGCCGGCATGGGCGGCATCCTCGGGCCGATGGAGGCATGGCTGTTGCTCCGGGGCTTGCGCACGCTGCACTTGCGCGTCGCCGCCGCCTGCCAATCGGCGGCGCGTATCGCTCGCTTCTGCGAAACCCATCCGGCTTGCGTCGGCGTGCTTTATCCGGGCCTGCCGAACAGCCCCGGCCACGCCGTCGCCCTGCGGCAAATGCGGGGAGGATTCGGCGGGATGCTATCGATCCGCACGCGGGGCGGCGAGGCCGGTGCGTTTCGTGTGGCCGGCGCGCTCAAGGTCTTCAAGCGCGCGACGTCCCTTGGCGGCGTCGAGAGCCTGGTCGAGCATCGCGCTTCGGTCGAGGGCGCCGGCACGCCGGCCCCGCCCGACATGCTGCGGTTGTCGATCGGAATCGAGGATGTCGAGGATCTTGTCGCCGACCTCGACCGGGCGCTCGGGGCGGCCTAACTTAGGTCCGGCGCTTGCAAGAAATACTCGTCCGGCAGGACGCGGCCGATGGCCGCCATCACGACATCGGGCGCATCGACGAAGCGAACGCCCAACGTCGTTTCGTTGCTCCAGACGATCTTGACTTGAAAATCCACCGGGCTCGCCATTCGTAGGATCGAATTCAAATTCATCATGGCGGCCCCGCCGGCCGGCAAGGGCCGATCGACGCCGAGCCGGGCGCCTTTCAACGATAGATCGAGGACGACGCAATCGACGATTTTTGGTCCGACAACCAGGCAGCCCGACAGCAGGCCCTTGGCCCGAGGGAATCGCCGGTGCTCGGCCCCAATCGGCCGCGCCTCGTCATCCAGAGTTAGCTTGTCCGGCAACCTCACACCTACAGGCCCAATTCACCGGCGCGGAATTGCCATGCCTCGACGACCGCCGTTCCTGGCACCGCGCTATTCGTCACCACCTTCGTCGCCGCTGTCTTCACCGCCATCCTCGCCGCCGTCCTCACCGCCGCCGCCGTCGTCATCATCATCGTCATCGTCGCCAGCGCCGCCGTCATCGTCATCGTCATCGTCGCCAGCGCCGCCGTCGTCATCATCATCATCATCATCGTCATCGTCATCGTCGCCAGCGCCGCCGTCATCGTCATCGTCATCGTCGCCAGCGCC
>VFKA01000045.1 GCA_009885795.1 Rhodospirillales bacterium
TATGGCGAGTCTTCGAGTATGTCGTGGAGGACAAATTCGACAACGGATTCGCGCATTGTTCCTTCAAGCGATTCCCCTAGGTGGCGGAGGGTTCGTCGGCTCGAACCTGGCGTACCATCTCAGCGATACCGGCGACTACTCGGTCAGAGTTGTCGACGTCCACGACGACAAGCTGCGGCTGAAGATGGCGAACAATCCTATCGATTTCGTCGACCTCGACATCCGGTCGGACCGCGATGCGCTGGACGATCTCGTGCGCCAAGCCGATGTCGTGGTCAATCTCGCCGCCCATGTACACCCCAGCGCGTTTCTGATCCGTCCGCTGGAGGTCGTCGAGACCAATTTGTTTGCAAGCCTAGAGACCGTTGCCAGTTGCATTCGCAACCGGAAATTCCTGCTTCACTTCTCCACATCCGAGGTCTACGGAAAAACCGGGGGAAGCGAGGAACCGTTCAGGGAAGACGAGACCGATTGCATCCTGGGCCCGATCGGCAATCACCGTTGGATCTATTCCTGCGCCAAGCAGATGCTCGATCGAATCATTCACGCGCACGGCCTGGCCGGCGAGCTCGATTACGCGATCGTAAGGCCGTTCAATTTCGTCGGACCCTTGATGGACGGACTGGTTCCGCGATGGACGCGCGAGGACAACCCCCGCGTGCTGGCCAATTTCATGTCGGCGCTGATCTACGATCGACCCCTGGAACTCGTCAATGGCGGTCGCAGCCGGCGTTGCTTCACCTTTATCGATGACGGCGTCGACGCCCTGGAACTCATCATCCGAAATCGCGATCGCGTGAATCGCCAAATCTTCAACATTGGAAATCCAGGGAACGAAACGACGATCGCCGATCTCGCGCGCCTGATGGTCCGGCTCTACCGGGCCCACTGCGACCCAAAGGCATCGGGCGAAATCCGGACGGTCTCGGGGGATTCATTCTACGGTCCGGGATACGAGGACTGCGATCGCCGTCTTCCCGACATCTCGAAGATTCAGGGCTTGGGGTGGGCGCCGCGCCATGACCTGGAAGAGACGTTCAGGCGGTGCGTCATCTACTTCCATCGGAATCGCGCGCATCTGGAATCGATGCTCAAGGATGCGACATCGCCTTCGAGGGCGCTGCCGCCGTCGGGCGATTCCGACGAGCGGACCATGCGCCCTACGGCAGCGTCCGGGCGACACGGAAGCCCAAATAGCTGAGCCGGATGAAGGGGAGGAACCTGTAGCGGTAGGCCGAGCGGAGGAAATCCGGAAGATTGCTGACCCAGGAGCCGCCCCGGAAGACGCGGTCGCACGCGTCTTGCCGCGGCGCGGCGCTGCTATCGGCTGGCGCGCCGACATAGTTAGGCTGGTAGCAATCCTCGACCCACTCCCAGACGTTGCCGTGCATGTCGTGCAGGCCGAATTCATTGGCGGCCTTCCCGCCGACCGGGTGTGTCTTGTTGCCCGAATTGCCGCGGAACCAGGCATGGTTGCCTAACTCGGAAACGATGTCGCCAAACGAATAGGCCGACGTGCCGCCGGCGCGCGCCGCGTATTCCCATTCGGATTCCGTGGGCAGGCGATAGCGCTTCCCTGTCTTCGCGTTCAGCTTCTCGATGAAAACCCGGATGTCGTCCCATGACACCATTTCAACCGGAAGCGTCGGTCCGCTGCTATTGGAACTCGGGTTATCGCCCATCACCGCGATCCACTGCTCCTGCGTCACCTCATACTTGCCCAGCGCGAAGGATTCCAGCGTCACGGCGTGTTGCGGCTGTTCATCCGAAGGCGGGGTGGAGAACGGTCCGGGCTTGCTGCCCATCAAATAACCGCCCGCCGGGATCACCACCATGTCGGGGCATTCGGCGCAGTCCCTGAACACGGTGCCGGCGGTTTGGGCCGGCGCCGGCGCGCCGTTCACGCCGAGCAGCAGCGTCAACAAGCATGCCATCCAAGGCAATTTCGGTTCGATCATGCGGACCCCCACGACTTTTCAGACCCCTTAGGCTCCCAAGGATGCAATGTTTTGGCCCCGGCGGAAACCTAAAGGTTGCATCGGGAAGGCGATTGGAAGAGAGTCGGAGTTTGTGGAAGGGGGGCGTCATGCATAAGTATGGTAGTCGCGCGGCGTGGTTGGCGGCGGTTGCCGCGTCTCTTGGGGTTGCGTGGGCGGCGATTGGAGCCGTCGACAATGGCATCGGCATCGTATTCCTGCCCGAGTACAAGGGCGCGGTCGGCATTCAGACCAATCGCGAGCGCGAGCTGCGCTTCGAGGAAGACGTTTTCGCGGGCGAGACGGTGAAGACCGGACCGGGCGGCGCCACGGCGCTGCAATTCCTCGATGAAACCCGGATTCAGATCGGGGCGAACTCGACCGTGGTGCTGGACGAATTCGTGTTCGATCCCAACGCCGGTTTGCAGCAGGCAACGCTCAATTTCGGCACCGGCATATTTCGCATCATTTCGAACGGCTCGGGCTCGGATCAGCGCCTGAAACTGCGCACGCCGACGGCGTCGCTGGCCATTCGCGGCACCAAATTCATGCTGGAGATCAAACCCGACGGCGGCACGGTCGTCGGCATATTGGAGGGGGAAGTCGCCGCGTTTCCCTGCGGCGGCGAGTCGGCCTCGGCCGAGGCCGACCAATCGCTCATCGTCGAGGCAAGCTGCACCGGCACGAAGGTCGTCGAAGGAAATGCGATATCGTCGACCGATCCGGCGGTCACGTCGGACGTCCCGGTCGCGGCCGATGGGCCTTAGTCGTCCGTAGGGCGGCGACAAGAGCGGGGCAAGATAGGCGCTGGTGTGTGCCCGGCGGAGACATGCCGCTATCCGGTTTCCTGGTCCCAGCCCATTGTATGATTCGGAAAGGAATGGGCGAAGGCTGCGACTCATGATTCACCAAGCGGCACAATGACAACGGAAAGTGCATCGCCCACACTTTCGAAATTGCTGGTGGCGACCGATCTTTCCCTTCGGTCGGGCCGCGCGGTCGAGCGGGCCGTCATCTTGGCCAAGCAGAATAACGCAACTCTGACGGTCCTCCATGTTGTCGACGCCGATCTTCCGGCCAAGACGGCTGATTGGTTGCTCGATGATACGCGTGTACTGATCACCGACCATTTGGCAACGTTGCCCGGCGCGAATACGGTGCCTACGGACATCAAGATCGTCCTTGGCAAGGACTATAGCGACATTGTGGATGTCGCCAAGACGGTGGAGGCGGAGCTTATCGTGCTTGGTGTTCACCGCAACGAAGCGCGGGGGTTCTTCAGGGGAACCACTGCCGAGCGCGTCTTCCGGACCGGAGCGCGGCCGGTCCTGGTGGTCAAGACGAGGCCGCAAGCCTTCTATCGACGGGTCATCGTGGGTGTTGATTTCTCCGAATGCTCACGCCGTGCCGTCGAAATCGCATGGTGGCTCGTTCCAGATGGCGAGTTTCACTTGGTTCATGCCTTCGATGTTCCCTTCAAGGAGTTTCTGACCGGCGACGATACGCGGTGCGAGGTCTCGAAGAACCATCAGGAACAGATGAACCAGTTCGTCGGAGAGAAATTCTCGGCGTTTCAGACGATTCTGCAAGCATCTCCAGCTCGCTTGTTCCAAGTCGTCAGACAGGGATCTGTGGGGCAGGTAATCCAGGAGCAGGTCGATCGGCTGAAGCCCGATCTACTTGTCCTCGGCACCCATGGGCGTAGCGGTATTGCGCATGCGATGCTGGGCAGCGTGGCGGAGGAAATCTTGAGCAGCCCACCCTGCGATGTTCTGGCCGTGCGCCCATGATTCATCGACGTGCAGCGTTGCCGATGCAGGTAGGGTTTTCCCGCATTGGGGAATCTCACATGCGCCTGCACGATCCAACAACACGTTCGACGGTCACGACGGCGCGCAGCTGCCTTCAACATACCCCCTCACCATCGGCGACCGCCGCAACATGGCGTTTAAGGGAAACACGGTCACCTATGGTCGCGGCCGCCCGATTCGCTGGAATCGCTGGCTCTACCGCCTGCGCGGTTGCATCGAATGCCGCGACGACTTCGCCGCAGCGGGAAATGATGTGTTCCGATCGGAAAATTCTCTAGAACAGGCTTGCGTTGATGACCATGTGCGCGAGGATGCTCGCCACGTAGCCGAGCGCCACGGCCCAGGACCATTTGAGGTGACTCGAGAAGGTATAGGCACCCTTGGCCTGCCCCATGAGTGCCACGCCGGCGGCCGAGCCGATCGACAGCATGGAACCGCCGACGCCGCTGGTCAGCGTGATCAGTAGCCATTGGCCGTCCGACATCGATGGGTCCATGGTGAGGACCGCGAACATCAGCGGAATATTGTCGACGATGGCGGAAAGCGCCCCAATGATGATGTTGGCCGTTGTGGGGCCGAGATCGACGTAGAGATATTGCGAGGCGAGGGCCAGATAGCCGAGGACGCCCAAACCGCCGACGGCAAAGATAATTCCGAAGAAGAACAGCAGCGTATCCCACTCGACGCGCTGGACCTGGGCGAAGGAGTCCAGCACCATGTCGTGGTCGTTCCGCCTGTGTCCCTTTCTCTTGAGAACATAGGACCAGATCTGAAGGTAGCCGAGGCCCATCATCATGCCGAGCGCCGGCGGCAGGTGCAGGAAGTTCTTGAAGGATACGGCCGTTACGATGGTTGCGGCAAAGAGCAGGATGACGCCGAGAGTGCCCGGCTTTGCCAATACACGATCGGAGCGAGGTTCGGGCTTCGTGCCGGGGACGGCGAAGTGCATGATGACGGCTGGCACCAGCCAATTGACGGCCGAAGGCACAAAGAGCACGAAGAATTCCCAGAAGCTGAGTTTGCCTTTCTGCCAGACCATGAGGGTTGTGATGTCGCCGAAAGGCGAGAAGGCGCCTCCGGCATTGGCCGCGACGACGATGCCGACGCACCCCAGCGCCATGAAGCGGGTGGAATGGGAGCCCACCGCCATGACCACGGCCCCCATGACGAGGGCGGTCGTGAGATTGTCGAGGACGCCCGACAGGAAGAAAGCCAGAGTGCCGGTGAGCCAGAACAGTTGGCGGTAGCCAAGCCCCAAGTTAACGAGCTTTGCGCGCAGCAAATCAAAGACGCGGCGTTCTTCCAGCGTATTCACATAGGTGATGGCCACGAGAAGGAACAGAAAAAGCTCGGCATATTCCGCGATGATCCGGACGGCATGCTCATGGGCCTCGTCACTCATACCGGCCTGCATGTAGGCAATGCCGATCAAGACCCAGATAAGACCCGCCGCCAGCATGACGGGCTTCGACTTCCGCATTTCCGTCGTTTCCTCGAAGACGACGAAGACATAGGCGGCGATGAAGATGGCAAGGGAGACATATCCTGCCCAATGGGCGGTCAGATCAAGCATTGCCGATTCGGCCCTCAGCCAATTGTGATCGTCTCGCCGACATCAGGTACGAGGACGCTTGCGGGGTCAATCCCTTGCTGCTTCAATCCAAGTCACCCAACTCTTGAATACGCCGCCCTCCCCGGGCCAGCCGAACGGCCTCGTGTATGAATTCCGGCGTGTACCGCGCCGATATTGGCTTGGCCGAGACCTTCGGTCTGCGTTACGCGATCAGGCTTTCGGCCACAGCTCAAGAATGCTACCGTTTCGAGTGACCGGGGTGACTCATCTGGGGAATCCCAGCCCAGGGTGCCGGCGTCCCGCCGCGGTTTGCGGCCGCGGCCGCATCGGGCAGGCGCAACAGCCGGACGGGTTCACTATGGAAAGCGCCGTGGGAATATGGATGCAGTTCCTGGCCTGCGCGGCGATGATCGGCCTTGCCGGGCCGCATCTGTCGCGCAGCAGTGATATCATTGCCGAAAAGACGGGACTCTCCAGCAGCTGGATCGGGCTCATGCTGCTGGCGACCGTTACATCGCTGCCAGAGCTTGCCACGGGCATCAGCGCCGTCACCGTCGCGAACGCGCCGAACATCGCGGTCGGCGACGTACTCGGCAGTTGCGTGTTCAACCTGGCCATTCTCGTCGTGCTGGATTTCTTCCTCAAGGGTGAGCCCGTCTACAGGCATGCCCGCAGAGGCCACATCCTTTCAGCAAGCTTCGGCGTTATCCTCATCGGCACGGCTGGGATCGGCGTCCTTCTCGGCACCAGCGACGCGTTTCCGGCCATCGGCCATGTCGGCGTCTCGAGCCTCGTGTTCATCGCCCTCTACGTCCTGGCGGTCCGCATCGTGTTCCTTTACGAGCGGGACCATCTCGAACGATCGTCCGAGGCGGTGGCCGAACGCTATCCCGACGTGACCCTGCGACTTGCGCTCTACCGATACTTTGCCGCAGCGGCCGTGATTCTCGCCGCCGGCGCCTGGCTGCCCTTCGTGGGCTCGGAGCTCGCTGACCTCATGGGCTGGAACAAGACGTTCGTCGGGACCTTGTTCGTCGCCGGCGCCACGTCGCTGCCCGAACTGGTCGTGACGCTGGCGGCGATGCGCATCGGCGCTCTCGACATGGCGATTGCGGGACTGCTCGGCAGCAACCTCTTCGACATCCTGATTCTGGCGATCGACGACATGTTCTACACGCCCGGTCCGATCCTGGCTCAGGTTTCACCGACTCATGCGGTTTCGGCGTTTTCGGCGGTGGTGATGACGGGGGTGTTCATCGTCGGGCTCCAGTATCGGCCGAAGTCGAAACTGCGCGGCACGATAGGCTGGGCCAGCCTCGCTATCTTCACGGTCTATCTTCTCAACACCTATGTCCTCTATCTCTATGGACACTGACAGCAACAGCGGAAACACGCCGGCGCCTTGGCACGCGCGGACGGCGGAGAGCGTCGCCGCCGGCCTCGCGGTCGATTCCGCGCAAGGGCTATCGCCAGAAGAAGCGGCGTCCCGGCTCGCCAAGTTCGGAGCCAACGCGATCCGCGAGACGGCCAAGCGCGGCGTTCTTGCGATGGCGATCGGTCAATTCCGGGACTTCACGACGCTGGTCCTGATCGGCGCGGCGGTCATCGCGGGTTTCGTCGGCGATCTGAGCGACACGGTCGTCATCTCCGCCATCGTCGTCCTCAACGCCGCCATCGCCTTCACCCAGGAATTTCGCGCCCAGAAAGCGATCATCGCGCTGCGAAGACTCGCCGCCGCCAAATCGACCGTGATCCGCGACGGCCATCGGCGTGTCGTCGACGCGAAGGAATTGGTGCCGGGCGACATCGTCGCGCTCGAAGCCGGCGGCAGCGTACCGGCGGATATCCGGCTCGCCTGGGTCGCGCAGCTCAAGATCGCCGAATCGGCGTTGACCGGCGAATCGGTCCCCGTCGAGAAACACTGCCGGGTGATCGAGGCTGAAAGCCTCGCCATCGGCGACCGCTCCAACATGGCCTTCAAGGGAACCACGGTCGCCTATGGCCGCGGCCGCGGGATCGTGGTCGCCACCGGCATGCAGACCGAGCTCGGCCTGATCGCCCGCCTGCTCGACGCCGGGCTCGAATCGAAGACGCCGCTGCAGCTTCGCCTCGCCCAGTTCGGACGCCGCCTGGGATTGATCGTGATCGGGGTTTGCGCCGTCGTGCTCGCGGTCGGCCTCGCGCGCGGCGAGCCGGCGGGCATCATGTTCCTGACCGCGATCAGTCTCGCCGTCGCGGCCATCCCCGAAGCCCTGCCCGCGACCTTGGCGGTCTCGCTGGCGCTGGGCGCGCGCAAGATGGCGGCACGCATGGCATTGGTGCGGCGCCTGCCCGCGGTCGAGGCGCTGGGCTCCGTCACCTATATCTGTTCCGACAAGACCGGCACCCTCACCCAGGACCGCATGCATGTCGAGCAGGTCGTGTCCGCGGACGGCATCTCCTGGCCCGGCGCGGCCGCTTCCGGCGCGGAGCCCTGGGCGAGCCTGTTCACCGCGCTCGCGCTCAACAACGACGTGGAAGAGCGGCCCGGCGGAATCCCCTTCGGCGATCCGACCGAGGTCGCGCTCTATCGCGCGGCGCTGGAGGCGGGATATGCCCGCGCGGAAATCGAGCGCGACCGGCCGCGGGTCCTCGAACTCCCCTTCGATTCCGAACGCAAGCGCATGACCACCCTGCATCCGGACGCAACCGGCTTCGTCGCCTATACCAAGGGCGCTCCCGAGGCGGTCGTGAAACGCTGCCAGCGCGCGCTCAATGCCGCGCCCCGAGCGACATTCGACGCCGAGGGAGCATTCGACATCGCCGGCCTGATGGCGTCGGAGGGACTGCGGGTCCTGGCCGTCGCCCGGCGAGCGTGGCCGACCCTGCCGGCCGACGCGGAACTTCGCCATGCGGAGCAGGACATGACCCTGCTCGGTTTCGTCGGCCTCATCGATCCGCCGCGGCCCGAGGCCGCCGCGGCGGTGGCGGCCTGCAAGAAGGCCGGCATCACCCCGGTAATGATCACCGGCGATCACCCCAACACCGCCCGCGCCATCGCCGAAAGGCTCGGCATCAGTGACGACGCTACGCAGGTGGTTTCCGGCGTGCAACTCGGCCAGATGACCGATCGCGAACTGGCCGACCGCATCACGCATACCCGCGTCTACGCCCGCGTCGATCCCTTGCAGAAGATCCGGATCGTCGACGCGCTTCAGGCGCAAGGCGAGTTCGTCGCCATGACCGGCGACGGCGTCAACGACGCGCCGGCGCTCCAACACGCCAACATCGGCGTCGCCATGGGCAAGACCGGGACGGACGTCGCCCGCGAGGCCGCGAGCCTGGTGCTGCTGGACGATAATTTCGCCACCATCGTCGCGGCCGTGGGCGAGGGCCGCCGCATCTTCGACAACGTCCGGAAGTTCATCAAGTTTCTGCTGACCGGGAACTCGGCGGAAATCTGGATCATATTTCTGGCGCCGTTTCTCGGCCTGCCGATCCCGCTCCTTCCGATCCAGATTCTCTGGGTCAATCTGGTGACCGACGGCCTGCCCGCCCTGGCGCTTTCCGCCGAGCCGCCCGAACGCGACCTCATGGCGAAGCCGCCACGGCCGCCGGACGAAAGCGTGCTGGCCGGCGGGCTGTGGCAGCACGCGCTTTGGGTCGGATTGCTGATCGCGGGCGTATCGCTCCTGGCCCAGGCCGTCGCCTTTCATTCGGGCTCGACGAACTGGCGGACCATGGTGCTCACGGTGTTGGTGCTGGCCCAGCTCTGGCACGTGCTGGCCATGCGGTCCTTTCGCACCTCAATCTTCGCGCAGGGTTTATTGTCGAACAAGCCGGTCCTGGCGGCGGTGGTTCTCACTTTCGCGCTGCAGATGGCCGTCGTGTACGTGCCGGCCTTGAACGCGATCCTGGACACCGCACCGCTCACGGCGAAGGAGCTCGGACTTTGTTTCGCGCTATCCACGGCGGCGTTCGTCGCCGTCGAGATCGAGAAAATCCTGGTGCGCCGCGGGCTCCTTTACCGCTCCTGACAAGGCGCGGAAATGTGTTAGGGTGGCCTGGAGCCTAAGCCTTCGATAGGAGCCACTTCGATGTCCGAGACCGTCGGTTTCACCCGCATGGACCAAGGCACGTTCGAGGATTACCAGATCCTCGACCGGGAGTACCGGGTTCTCACCGTTCGCCTCGCCGACGAGGTGCTGGGCATGCTGAAGCGGCTCCAGGGCGAGAAACTCGGCTATCCGGTCGACCGCTACGAGCACTCGCTGCAGACGGCGACGCGCGCCTATCGCGACGGCGCCGATGAGGAAATGGTGTGCGCGGCACTCCTCCACGACATCGGCGACACCTTCTCGCCCGAGAACCACGCCGCTGTCGCGGCGGGCGTGCTTCGGCCTTACATGACGCCCGACAATCACTGGCTGGTCGAACACCACGCCATCTTCCAGGGCTATTATTACTGGCATCACCTCGGGCAGGACCGCGACACGCGCGAAAAATACCGCGGCCATCCGATGTTCGAGACCACCGCCGCCTTTTGCGAGAAATGGGACCAGCGCTCGTTCGACCCCCATTTCGACACCATGCCGCTCGACGCCTTCGAGCCGATGGTGCGGCGCCTCTTCGCCCAGGCGCCGTGGCGCCACGCCGCGAAGGCATAATCAGGCCGATCGCGAATAGCGGCCTCGAAAAATCCAGGCGCCCCCCTGGGAATTGGGGGACCGCGATCATATATGCCTCGAAACCGATTGGACGCGGTCCGAACATGGCTGATCGAAAATCCTGCTTGTCGCGGAGGGCCTATGTCTAGGCAGGGTCTGGCATGGCTGGCCGTCACGCTTGGCATGGCCGGGGTTCTCGGCGGCTTGGGCTACTACAAATATGCCGAGATCGAGACCGCCATCGCCGCGGCGGCGGCCTTCCCGGAACAACGGGAATCGGTGGAAAGTGCCCGCGTGCATCGGGGCGAATGGACACCCACCTCCAGCGCGGTGGGCACCGTGGTCGCCATGCGCCAGGTGGAGATCCGCAACGAATTGCCCGGAACGGTCGTCGAGATCGGTTTTGCCTCCGGCGACATCGTCGAGGCCGGCCAGATGCTCGTGCGCTTCGACACGCGCCAGGAAATGGCCGGCCTCGCCGCCGCCCAGGCCGACGCCGAACTCGCCCGCGTGACACTGGAGCGGCGCAAGAAGCTGCGCGACAAGCAGAACGTCTCGGAGCAGGCGCTCGACGAAGCCCAGCAGCAATACGCCTCCGCGATCGCGCGCGCGCGCAATTTGCAAGTGGGCATCGACAAAAAGACGATCGCCGCGCCCTTTGACGCCCGCATCGGGCTGACCGATCTGCAGCCCGGCGCCTATCTGGACGAAGGCACCTCGATCGCCATGCTGCAGGGCGTCGATGAGGATGCGTTCGTCGATTTCTCGCTGCCGCAGGACAGCGTCGCGGCGGTTCGCCCCGGCGCCTCCGTCATGCTGGCGGCGGCACAGATTCCCGGCGGGACGCGGGCGGCCGAGATCATCGCCGAGGATGCCAGCGTCGATGGCGCCAACCGGACCGTGCGCTTCCGCGCGCTGGCGAAGGGTCTGGGCGGGGCGCTTCGCCCCGGCGCGTTCGTCGATGTCGTCGCCGAAATCGGCATGCCGGTCCCGACCCTTTTGGTGCCGTTGACCGCCGTGCGCCGCTCGCCCTATGGCGAACTGGTCTATCTGCTGGTGGAGGAGGACGGCAAGCTCCGCGCCCGCCAGCGGATCGTGAAAACCGGGCCGGTGCAAGGCGACGAGATCGCCATCCGGGATGGGCTCGCCGAGGGCGATCTGGTGGCGGCGGCCGGCTCGTTCAAGCTGCGCGAGGGCTTGCTGGTCGTGACGCAAGACGCATCGGCCAACTAAGCCGTGGGGACGATGGGAGCATTGTCGGAGTTGTTGGAATCATGCTCTCGACGGTCCTGTCGTCCCGGCGAAAGCCGGGACCCATCGCGACGCGGCTGCATGGATTCCGGCGTGCGCCGGAATGACAAGCTAGAATCATGAAGGTCGGAGAGCCGATGCATTCCGATCGGATTGCGCACTAGCCATGCGCCTGATCGAGATCTTCGTGCGGCGGCCGGTGATCGCCATTGTCGTCAATCTGGTCATCCTGGCAATCGGCATTCGAGCCGCCACGGAGTTGCCGATCCAGCAATATCCTCGGATCGAAAGCTCGTCGATCATCGTCACGACCGTCTATGTCGGCGCGTCGGCCGACAGCATTCGCGGCTTCGTGACCACGCCCATCGAGCGGGCGGTGTCGTCGATCAGCGGCGTCGACTACGTGGAATCGACCAGCGTCGCCGGCGCCAGCACCGTGACGGTGCGGTTGAAGCTCAACCATCCGAGCAACGTGGCGCTGACCGAGGTCGGCAACCGGCTCGACCAGATTCGCAGCGAGTTGCCGGCGGAGATCGAATCGCCGGTGGTCGAGGTGCAGCGGGCGGACCGTCCCTACGCGACCTTCTACGTCAGCGTCACCTCATCGACGATGACGCCGCCGCAACTGACCGACTACCTGTCGCGCCAGATCCAGCCCCGACTCAGCACGCTACCGGACGTGCAGCGGGTCGGGCTCGAAGGTGCCCGGCCGCAGGCCATGCGCATCTGGCTCGACGCCAACCGGCTCGCCGCCTTCGGCATCGGCGCGGAGGAAGTCGAAGGCGCGCTCGCGCGCAACAACTTCCTGGCCGCGATCGGCCGGGTCAAGGGCGGCATGGTCCAGGTCGATCTCCTGGCCAACACCGATCTTCACACCGTCGAGGATTTCGAGCGCCTGATCGTGCGCGAGGAGGCGGGCCGCATGGTCCGCATCTCCGACATCGGCCGCGTCGAGCTCGGGTCCGAGGAAGCGCAAGCCAATGTGCGCTACAATGGCAAGGACGCGGTCTATCTGTCGGTCTGGCCCCTGCCGGGGGCGAACGAGATCGGCGTCGCCCATGGCTTGCGCGCGGAGCTCGAGGCGATCGAACCCGATCTGCCGCCGGGCACCGAGATCGCGCTCGCCTATGACGGCGCGCGATACATGGAAAACGCGCTCAAGGAGATCGCCACCACGTTCAGCGAGACGGTGATGATCGTGGCGCTGGTCGTGTTCCTGTTCCTGGGCTCGGCGCGCACCGCGCTGGTGCCGTTGGTGGCGATCCCGATCTCGGTGGTCGGCGCGATGGCGGCGATGATGGCGCTCGGCTTCTCGCTCAACCTGCTGACGATCCTCGCCGTCGTGCTGTCGGTCGGGCTGGTCGTCGACGACGCCATCGTCGTGGTCGAGAACGTCGCCCGCTACATGCGCGCCGGCATGGGCCGCACCGAGGCGGCGCTGACCAGCGCGCGCCAGCTGTTCACCCCGATCGTCGCCATGACGATCACGCTGGCCGTGGTCTATGCCCCGATCGGCTTCCTCACCGGGCTGACCGGCGTGCTGTTCAAGGAATTCGCCTTCACGCTCGCCATCGCCGTCATCTTCTCCGGCGTCGTCGCGGTGACGCTGTCGCCGATCATGAGCGCCTACATGGCGCCCTTGGGCGGCCGCGAAGGCCGCTACACGCGCTTCGTCGGGCGGGTCTTCGACCGCGTGGCCGATTTCTATCGCCGGGCGCTGGATGTCGTGCTGCGCCTGCGGATGCAAGTCGTGGCCGTCGGCGCCTTCATCTGCCTGCTCGCGGTGCCGCTCTATCTTTTCTCCGGGAAGGAACTTGCCCCGGTCGAGGATGAAGGCTTCGTCCTTCTCATCGTCAACTCGGCGCCGGACGCGTCGCTCGCCTACACCTCGAAGTACATGGATAAGGTTTATGAAACCGGCGCGGCGCTGCCGGAATACAAGGCGATGTTCGAGATCATCTTCCCCTCGAACGGCTTCGGCGGCTACCTCTTCAACGACTGGCGCGACCGCGAGCGCAGCGCGCACGAAATCCTAGGCGGCGTCTTCGAGACGCTGTCGCGGTTGCCGCAGCTGCAGATCTTCGCGGTGCTGCCGCCGGCGCTGCCGGGTGCGGGCAATTACGACGTCGAGCTGGTGATCAAGGGGCCGGGCACGCCGGAGCAGATGGCCGATTATGGCGCCCAGCTGGTGGGCGCGGCCTTTGCCAGCGGCAAGTTCATGTTCGCCGATACCGATCTGAAGATCGATTTGCCGCAGGTGCGCGTCGAGGTCGACCGCGAGCGGGTCGCCGATCTCGGCCTCGACCTGGCCGAGGTCGGACGGCAACTCGCCGTGCTGCTCGCCGGAAACTACGTGAACCGCTTCAACCTCGAGGGGCGCGCCTACAAGGTGATCCCCCAGGTCGGCGGCAATTCCCGCGCCGCCGCCTCGCAGCTGCTCGACTACAAGATCCAGACCCGCGACGGCGCGCAGGTGCCGTTCTCCGCGGTCGCTACGCTGGAGACCACGACCGCGCCGCGCAACTTGTCGCGGTTCCAACAGGCCGACAATTTCCGCGTCTATGGCGGGATCGTTCCCGGCTACACCAAGGCCGATGGGCTGGCGACGCTGGAGGCCGCCGCGCGTGCCATCCTGCCCGCCGGCTACACCGTCGATTATGCCGGCGAATCGCGGCAGATCCACCAGGAAGGAAACACGCTGGCCGGGACGCTGGGTTTCGCCATCCTGCTGATCTATCTCGTGCTGGCGGCCCAGTTCGGCAGTTTCCGGGATCCGCTCGTGGTCCTCTTGGGTTCGGTGCCGCTGGCGCTGACCGCCGCCCTCGTCTTCACCTTCCTCGGGTTCACCACGATCAACATCTACAGCCAGATCGGCCTCATCACCCTGGTCGGATTGATCGCCAAGAACGCAATCCTGATGGTCGCCTTCGCCAACGACTTGCAGCGCCAGGGCCGGAACAAGCTCGAGGCGATTCGCGAAGCCTCGGTGACGCGGCTGCGGCCGATCCTGATGACGACCGCGGCGACCGTGTTCGGCCACATGCCCCTCGTGTTCGTGACCGGCGCCGGCGCCGAATCGCGCAACAGCATCGGCATCATGCTGGTGACCGGCATGGCGATCGGCACCGTGTTCACGCTCTTTATCCTGCCCACGATCTATCTGCTGCTCGCGGCCGAGCATCGGCCGCGCGAGGCGCCGAACGTCCTGGTGCCGCAAGCCGCGGAGTGAGCGCGAAGGCGCATCGGTGAGGGCGTGCCGTTACACCGAATCTCGTTGGACGAGATCTTTGTCCCATCCTTCGAGACGGCCCTACGGGCCTCCTCAGAGGTTGTGAAAGAATTGCATCGGCTTGGTTGCGTCCTTCGAGACGCGCCCCTTCGGGGCGCTCCTCAGGATGAGGTTAAGCCCTTATGGCACAA
>VFKA01000029.1 GCA_009885795.1 Rhodospirillales bacterium
CGGCGGACGGGTGAGATACCAAGCGACCCCGACCGCCGTTGCCAGCGCAATGACGAGAGCCGCGAGAGCCGTCCGCTTGGATTGGCTGGGCATGTCTTCTTCGGAATGCGATGAGAGAACGCCGAAACCAATAGCAGAAAACGGTCTCCGCCCGCCACCGGCGGGATGAAAGAGTCATACCGAATCTCGACGCTCAAGACCTATGGCCTATCCTTCGAGACGGCCCTACGGGCCTCCTCAGGATGAGGTGGTTGTTCTATATCAATATGTTACCTCATGCTGAGGAGCCGCGAAGCGGCGTCTCGAAGCATGGCGGCTGGGTCGGAGTTTCCCAAACTTTGGTATCAGAACGAGGACTTGGGCTCGCTCAGAAACGCTTCTTCCTCCGGCGTGGAGGACCGGCCGAGGATGGCGTTGCGGTGCGGGAACCGTCCGAAGCGCTCGATGATTTCCTGGTGACGCAGCACATAGACGAACTGCTCTTCGGCGTCGCGCCGCTGGGCGTCCCCGTGCGCCTCCATCCAACGCCGGAAAAGCGCCACCGAGCGGCGCTGGTCGGCCGCGTCCTCGCTGTGTTCGAAAGGAAGATAGAAGAAAATCCGCCGGTCGAGCGCCGTCAGAGGATCGTGGCCGCGCGCGATGGCGATGTTGGCCGCGCGGCGCGCGCTGGGATCGGCGGCGAAGGCGCGCGGGGTGCCGCGGTACATGTTGCGCGGGAACTGGTCGAGCAGGATGACCAGCGCGAGGCTGCTCTCGGGCGCCGCAAACCAATCGGCAAGCCGGCCATTCGCCGCTTCGTCCGCCGCCGCCTCGAACCGCCGCCGGATCTCGGCGTCGAAGGACGGATCCACCTTGAACCAAAGCGCGCGGGCGCGGCCGTCGAACCAGAAATCGAGGACCGGCTGGAACGACGACCTCTCGGGCAAGGTCAGGCCGGCCGGTTCAGCTTCAGCATGCGCTGCACGGCCGGACGGGCCTCGACCGCTTCGACGCAAGCCTTGACGTTCGGCCAGCGCTCGAGAACGTCGGGCAGCGCGTCGCGCCAGAATTGCAGCATGTGGAGCATGAGATCGGCGCCGCTGAACCGTTCGCCCAGCAGGAACGGCCCCTTGCCCAGCAACTCGTCCAACTTCGTCCATATGCGCACGAGTTCCTCGCGCGCCTTGTCGCGGACCGCGGCGACGCCGGCGGCATCGGTGGTGGCGCGATCGGGATAGTACCAGCGCAGATAGGTTGGTTGCAGCGTGTTGGTGAGGAATACCATCCATTGATAGTAAAGGGGCCGGGCGGGATCGTTGTGGGGTGGAGCGAGATGGGCCAGCGGATGGCGTTCCGCCAGCACCATGACGATCGCCGCCGATTCGTAGATCGCCTGCTTGCCGTCGATCACCAGCGTCGGCATCTGTCCCCAGGGGTTGAGCTTCAGATATTCGGGATCGCGGGGCGTGCCCGAGGTGGTCTCGGCGGGTTTGAGGTCGAATTTGGCGCCCGTCTCTTCGAGCGCGGCGTGCGGCGCCATGGAACTCGACCCCGGCCCCCAGTAGAGCGTGTACATTCGGCGTTCCCCGTTTCCTTGAATTGAGCCGGCAGTGATCCGGCCTGGCCTCGCGCTTGTCAAGCCCGACGCGGCCGGCCGTGGCCCCGGCGAAGCAGCAATTGCGAGCCGAACAGCAGGATAAGCGAGACCGCCAGCACCACGGTGCCGATGGCGTTGATCTCCGGCGTGACACCGCGCCGGATCGACGAGAACACGAAGATCGGCAGCGTCGTCTTCGAGCCGGCGACGAAGAAGGCGATGACGAAATCGTCCAGGCTGAAGGTGAAGCCGAGCAGGAATCCGGCCAAGACGGCCGGCAGGATCTGGGGCAGGGTCACCTGGCGAAAGGTCCGCCACGGCGTCGCGTAGAGATCGGCCGAGGCTTCGATGAGCGAGCGATCCATGCCGGCGATGCGCGCGCGCACGATAACGATGACGAGCGCCAGGTTGAAGAGCGTGTGCGCGGCAATGAGCGAGGCAAAGCCCAGCGCCAGCGGCGGCTCCGGCCCCGCCAGCGCCGGAATGAGCGCCACGAGCGCGGTGTTGAGAAGTCCGAAGACGCTGACGAGCGCGATCAGCGTCGAGATGCCGATGACGATGCCCGGCACCATGATGGCGACGTAGATGAGGCCGTCGAAGACCGTCCGCACCCACCCCTTGACGCGCTGCAACGCCAGCGCCGCCATGGTGCCGAACACGGTGGCCAGCGTCGCCGACGACGCGGCGACGATCAGGCTGTTGACGACCGCGTCGATGACGAAGGTGTTGGTCGCCGCCTTCGCGTACCATTTGAAGGACACGCCCTTGAAGTCGGAAGCGCTGAAGCCGCTGTTGAAGCTGAAAACGACGATCAACAGGATCGGCGCGTAGAGAAACACATAGATGAGCGCCGCGTAACCGCGCACGGCGCTAGACCAGCGACACGTCGCGCGCGCCGCCGATGCGGCCGGCGAAGCGCATGTAGACGGAGACGGTCGCCAGCATGATGACGACCAGGCTGACCGCCACGGCCGAGCCGAACGGCCAGTTGCGCGACTGCAGGAAGAGATCGACCAGAGCGTTGCCGATGAAGAATACCTTGCCGCCGCCAAGCAATTGCGGGATCAGGTATTCGCCCATCAACAAGATGAACACGAGCATGCAAGCGGTGACCGCGCCCGGCGCCGAGAGCGGCAGCGTCACCTGCATGAAGCCGCGCCAGGGGCTGGCGCCCAGATCTTCCGAGGCCTCCAACAGCCGCTTGTCGAGTTTCTCGAGGCTGACATAGATCGGAAATATCATGAGCGGCAGATAGGCGTAAACGATGCCAAGCAGCACCGCGAACGGCGTGTTGATGAAACGCACCTCGCCCAGGCCGGCCCATTCGATGAGCGACGGCAATCCGCGGCCGCCCAGAATAAACATCCACGCATAGGTGCGGATGAGGAAGCTGGTCCAGAACGGCACGATGACCAGGATGAGAAGGGCGGTGCGGGTCTCGGGCCTTGCCTTCACGGCGAGGAAATAGGCGAGCGGATAGGCCGCGATCAGGCAGACGACCGTGCCGATCGGCGCCAGCACCAGCGTGTTCTTGAACGCGGTCCACCGCGCCGGCAGATTGAGATAGTTGTCGAGAACGAAGGCCGCCTGGTAACCGCCCACGGCGGCGCGTTCGCCGAAGCTGAAGACGATGACGACGCCAAGCGGCAAGACGAGCAGGCCAAGGAACCACAGCGCGCCGGGCGCCAGGAGAACGGCGGTGAGCAGCGGGCTGGGCCCGGTTGCGTTGCGCATGACCCCTCACCCCGACCCTCTCCCCGCCGAGCGGGGAGAGGGAGGGTTGCGCCGTTCAGGCCGACTTGAACCGCGCCATGATCTCGGCGCGCGCCTCGTTGGTGATCAAGCCGGCGGCGCCGAACTCCAGCGGCGCCAACAGCTCGGCCGCGGGATACATGATCGGGTCTTCCAGCAATTCCTTCGGCAACAGCGCGTTGGTGCGGCTGTCGGCCGTGGGATAACCGTGGAACAGCACTTCCTTGGCATTCACCGCGGGATCGGTGAGGAAGTTGATGAGCGCGTAGCCCGCCGCCCGGTGCGGCGCGCCTTTGACCACGGCGTAGAAATCGGACCAGATTTCGCCGCCCTCTTGCCCGAGAATGTAGCGGATATCGGGCATGTCGCGCCGCAACTGCAAGGCATCGCCGGTCCAGGCAACCGACGCCCACGCATCGCCGCTCAAGAGCGACGGCTTGTAGTCGGAATTGATGCCGAAGAGATGGGGCTTGGCCGCCAGCAACAACTTCTCGGCGTCCGCCAGTTCCTTGGGGTCGATCGAGTTGAACGAGTAGCCGTAGTACTTGAGCGCGTTGCCGATGGTGGTGAGCTGGTAGTCGTGGACCATGGAGCGCCCAGTGTACTTCGTCATGGAGAGATCCCAGAAATCCTTCCACGTCGCCATGGGATCGGTGATCTTGCCGCCGTTGATCACGTAGCCCGTCGTGCCCCAGTCCTTGGAGATGGCGTAGAGCTTGCCGTCGACGGTGCCGGCGTCGGTGAAGCGCGTCTCGTAAGCGCTGGCGTCGAAATTCGGGATCAGCGAGGTATCGAGCGGCTCGAGCAGATCCTGGCTCACATAGTCCGGGATCGTGTAGTTGGTCGGCACGAACACGTCCCAGCCGGTGCCGCCGGCCTGAAGCTTGGCCATCATCTCCTCGTTCGAGCCGAAGACCGCGAGCTCGATGTTGACCCCGGTCTGCTCGGTGAACGCCTTGAAGTTGTTCTCGTCGTGGTAGCTGGGCCAGCTCGTCAGCGCCACCTTGTCGCCGAGTTCGCCGGCGAAGGCCCGCCGCGGACCGGCCAGTTCGGGCATCGTCGTGGCGAGAACGGTGCTCGCCAATCCAAGCCCGGTCGCGCCGAGGAATTGCCGGCGTGAGATCGAGCCGCGCTTGTAGCGCCATAGCTGGTGGATGAAATCGCGCTTGTTCATGTTTTTTCCCTTCTCTCGTGTGAAGCCTTCGATGAAGCCGGTCTAACTATCGACAAGGGCCAAGCCGCTGGCCTGCCGCCAGCCCAGCCGGACCTCCTGACCAGGCCCGATTTCGAGCGCCGATGCCTTGGCCGCGCGGACAAGCACGTCGCCGAACTGGTCCGTGGCAACCGAGTACTCGGTCTGGTCGCCCAAGTAGATACGATTATGCACCCGCCCGCCCAGCCGGCAAGAGAACTCGGCGGCACCGTCGGGGTCGTCGGGGCCGACCCACATCGCCACCATCTCCGGCCGCACGGCGATGACGCCGCGCGCGGTCCCGACCAGCGTGGCGCCGCCCGGCGGATAAGGCGCGCTTAGGACCACGCCGGCCGCGGTCTTCAGAGTGGCGCCCCGCTCGTCCGCCGCCACCACCTCGCCCGGGAAGAAGTTCGATTCGCCCACGAACCCGGCGACGTAACGGTTGGCGGGCGCGTCGTAGAGCGTGCGCGGACTGCCGATCTGGATCACGCGGCCGTCGCGCATGATGGCGATGGTGTCGCTCATCGACAGCGCCTCTTCCTGATCGTGCGTGACCAGCACGAAGGTGATGCCGACCTCGCGTTGCAGATTCTGCAACTCGATCTGCATGTCGCGCCTGAGCTTGCGGTCGAGCGCCGCCAGCGGCTCGTCCAGCAACAATACGGTCGGGCGGTTGATGAGGGCGCGGGCGAGCGCCACGCGCTGCTGCTGGCCGCCGGAGAGCTCCCAGACGCGCCGCGCGTGAAAGCCGGGCAGCCGCACCAGATCGAGCGTGGCGTCGACCTGGCGCGCGATCTCGGCCCTGTCGGGTCGTGGCCGGCGCTGCCTCAGTCCATAGGCGATGTTGTCGGCGACATTGAAATGCGGGAACAGCGCATAGTGCTGGAAGACCATGTTGACGGGCCGGCGATAGGCCGGCACGCCCACCATCGAGGTTCCGGCGATGCGCACGTCGCCGGTCGTCGGCTGTTCGAACCCGGCGATGAGCCTGAGCGAGGTCGTCTTGCCGCAGCCCGACGGCCCGAGGAAGGACATGAACGACCCGCGCGCGATGGCGAAATCGACGTGATCGACCGCGGCGATCGCGCCGAAATGCTTCGACACGTCGATGAACTCGATGTCGGCCGTGCCGTTGGCGGCGCCGTGTGCCGTCATGTTTCCCTACCCTCATGATCTTGCCGGACATGCTAGAACAAGCGCCTCGGCGGTGAAAGCGATCATGCTGGCGCATTTTTTCAAGGCTCTGCTCGATCTTGGCGACCGGCGCGTTCGCGCCATCTTGTGGCGCTGCGTCGGGCTGTCGGTTCTCGTGCTGATCGCGCTTGGCGTCGGCGTCTATGCCGGCGTCGCGGCATTGGTCGCAACCGAGATCGGTTGGATCGACACCCTTGCCGAACTCGGCATCGGGTTCGCGGTCTTCGTTCTGGTCTGGGTATTGTTCCCGGCGGCGGTGTCGGCGGCTTTGAGTTTATTCCTCGAACCGGCGGCGGCGGCGGTCGAGGCGCGCCACTATCCGGGCCTTGGGCCGGCCCGCGCGCAGCCTTTTCGAGAGGTCATGGCGGAGGCGGCGCGCTTCGCAACCCTAGCTATAGTGTGCAACATCCTGGCGCTTCCCATATATGTTGCGTTGACCTTCTTGCCCCCAATAAACTTCTTTGTTTTCTACTCGTTAAATGGGTATCTTCTGGGCAGAGAGTATTTCGGATCGGTGGCGCTGAGGCGCCTTGAGGCCAAGCAGGCGCGCGAGTTGTGGCGTGCCAATCGGGGCCGGGCTTTCGCGGCCGGAGTAATCGTTGCCTTTCTGCTTACGGTTCCTCTCCTCAATCTGGCGGCGCCGATCGTAGCGGTCTCGTTTATGCTGCACCTCTTCCAGTCGGTGCGGCAGCAGGGCCACCAGGGCCCAAGAATGCCTGGGCGAAGCTCGCAAGCTTAGAAGCGCGGGCGCAACTGGGGAGGTGACGACGGTCATGTTCAAACGAAAGAAAGACGGGTCGGACGACAAGCAGATCGACGCCGCGGCGCGCGAGGCCAACGGCGAGTTCCCGATCGCCAGGCCGGCCATCCGGCCCGAGATCCCGGCGCCGCCGGTGAGGCCCGCGATCGCGGAGATGCCGCGGCGCCTGCCCGAGTACGGCACGGCCGCGACGCCACGCCGGCCCGAGCCGCGCCCGGAAGCGCGGCCGGCACTCGCGCCCACGCCCACGCCGGCGCCAGGGCTTCACGACAATGACGGCAAGAAGCTGATCGTCGGACGGGAGATCGTGCTGTCCGGCGAGATCCGGACCTGCGACAAATTGGTGGTCGAGGGCCGGGTCGAGGCGACGCTGGCGGACAGCCGGGCCATCGAAATCGCCGCGACCGGCCAATACAAGGGCACGGCGCAGATCACCACGGCCGACATCGCCGGCCGATTTGACGGCGATCTCGATGTCAAGGGGCGGCTGACGGTGCGTTCGACCGGCAGGGTCACCGGCATGATTCGCTATGGCGAGCTTGAAATCGAGCGCGGTGGCGTCATTTCGGGCACCCTGGAATTCATTCCGGAAGCCGTCCCGCAAGCCAAGGCGCGCGGCCGTGAAGCGGTCAGAGAGCAAGCCGAGGAAGCCGCGGCCAGGCCCGAGCCGCTTCTGGATTTGGCGGGCAACCTGCCGAATTTCGGCCTGTCGACGAACGGCAAGGGAGCGGCCACGGACTAGCAGGCCGCCGCCCGATTATCCGTAGCGGGGCTCCTTGATGGCGGCGCGGTCGGGCGCGTGGGCGCTTGTCTCCGGTTTGCCGGCGCTTCTGCTTGCCGGTTGCGGCCCCGGTCTCGGCTGGGGAGAGGGCGGGCCGTCATCGGGGGCGGCCGCCACGACCCTGCCGCGGTCCACCCTGGAATCGCCCGAGCCAGCGGTCGAACTTGTCGGGCTCGATCGCGACGCCGTGCAAGGATTGCTGGGACCGCCGCGCCGAGTGCGCCGCGATTCGCCGGCCGAGGTCTGGCAATACCTGACCGAAGCCTGCGTCGTCGATCTCTTCCTCTACCACGAGGGCGGCGGTTACAAAGTGACGTTCTATGAGGCGCGGAATTTCGCCGGCGACGACACCCAGCCCGCCCCATGCCTTTCGGCGCTGCGCTCGCGAACCAAGATTTCGGGTTGACGAAGCGTTAGGTCGTCTTGGCCTTGTAGGCGCACAGATCGCGCACCACGCAGCGCGGGCAATCGGGCTTGCGCGCCTTGCACACATAGCGCCCATGCAGGATCAGCCAGTGATGCGCGTCGTGCCGGCGATGCAAGGGCACCGCCTTCTCCACCTTCGCCTCGACCGCTTCGGGGGTCTCGGCCGGCGCCAGGCCGGTGCGATTGCAGACGCGAAACACGTGCGTGTCGACGGCGATGGTGGGTTGGCCGAAGGCGATGTTCAGCACCACGCTCGCGGTCTTGCGCCCCACCCCGGGCAAGGTCCGCAGCGCCTCGCGGTTCCCGGGAACCTTGCCGGCGAACGCGTCGATGAGCCGCCGGCTCAAGGCCATGATGTTCTTGGCCTTGGTGTTGAAGAGGCCGATCGACTTGATGTAGCCCTTCAGGCGCTCCTCGCCCAGCGCCACCATGCTCTCCGGCGTGTCGGCCACCTTGAAGAGTCCGTCCGTCGCCTTGTTGACGCCGGCATCGGTCGCCTGCGCCGACAGCACGACGGCGACGAGCAGCGTGAAGGGGTTCTTGTAAAGAAGTTCGCCGCGCGGGTTCGGATTCGCCTTCGCCAGGCGGTCGAAAAAACGTTCGACGTCGGTTTTGACCATGATCCGAATCTAGCGCATATTCCATCAAAGTCGAAACGCCACGCCGAAGGCTGGGAAAAATAGACGAGCATGGAACAACAGGGCACGGCCGCGGCGGCGGATTCGGTCTATATCGGACCGCGCAAGGTCGCGGTCTGGCCGGCCGACCAGCAAATCAATCGGATCGACGTCAACGTGTTTTCGACGTTCTTCACCGACATGGGCGAGTTCCGCGACGTGCTCACGCGCAAGATCCTGGAACGCGCGGCGGCACACCGCGACATCCTGCCGACCACGAGCCGCGGGATGGGCGGGCAAAAAATCTACGACATGGACAATTGGGGCGTGCCCGAGATCGACCTCATCAGGGAGCGCATGCTGGCGATGTTCCGCAAGATGCTGAACAAGCCGACCGCCAGCATCGAGCGCGGCTGGATCAACGTCTATCAGACCCATGATTACAGCATGGCCCACAGCCACCGCCGCGCCACGGCCAGCCTGGTCTATTTTCACGACCTAGGCGACGACGACGGCAAGGACGAGATGGGCAGCAAGTTCTACTTCGCCGATCCGCGCATGAAACGCTGCTGCCCGCACAAGGACGGCTTCATGTCGCATGTGTTCGCGCCGGAGGTCCGCGAGGGCGCCTTCCTGATGTTCCCGGGCTGGATGGTCCATCTGGTCAGCCCCTATTACGGGCGCCGGCCGCGCATCACCTTTTCGTGGAACGTGAACGAGAACCCGCTGCCCCAGCAGGTCGAGTGGTAGCAGCCGCGGATCGCTCTCGCGCCGCCCTCACCATCCGGTTAGACCGAGAACATCCTTCATGCGATAGAGGCCGGGCCGTTGCTCGCGCGCCCAAAGCGCCGCGCGAATGGCGCCGCGGGCGAAGATCTCGCGGTTGGACGCCTTGTGCGACAGCTCGATCCGCTCGCCCTCGCCGACGAAGAGGACCGAATGTTCGCCGGCCACGTCGCCCCCACGCAACACCGCGAAGCCGATTTCGCCGGCGGCCCTCGCGCCGACCTGGCCGTCCCGGGTGCGCTTGGCCACCGCGGGCAGATCGACTTTCCGGCCGGCAGCCGCGGCCTCGCCCAGCGCCAGCGCGGTTCCCGATGGCGCATCCATCTTGTGCCGATGGTGCATCTCGAGAATTTCGATGTCCCAGGCCGGGCCGAGCGCGCCGGCCACGCGCCGAACGAGCTCCGTCAGCAGGGTGATGCCCTGGGACATGTTGGGTGCCCAGACGATCGGAATCTTTTTGGCCGCCTTCTCGACCGCCGCCGATTGCGCCGCGTCGAGGCCGGTCGTGCCGATGACGTGCGCGGTCCCGGCCGCGGCGGCAAGGCCTGCGTGGCGCACCGTCGCCGCCGGGCTGGAAAACTCGAGAACCACGTGGCACGGCCCGAAGAGCGCCTTCGGATCGTCGGTCACCGCGATGCCCAGCGGCTCGATACCGGCCAGCGCGCCGATGTCCTTGCCGATGGATGGCGAGCCCGGCCGCTCGCTGCCGGCGGCGACAAGGCAGCCTTCGGTCGCCGTGGCGACGCGAACCAGCATCTGGCCCATGCGGCCGGCGCAACCGACGATTCCGATCTTGGTGACGGGCATGGCCTTCCCGACGCGATTCAAGAAGGCATCTTGCCCGCAGGTCGCGGGAGACGCAACGACAGCCGAACCGAGCGCTACTCTTTCAGCCCGTCCCACAATTCCTTGAACTTGGCGAAGACGCCTTCGGATTGCGGGCTGTTGGAGCGCAATTGGCCCCCGGCGCGATAGAATTCCTCGAGCAGCTCTTGCTGGCGCACGCTGAGATTGACCGGTGTTTCGACCGCGACCTCGACGAACATGTCGCCGCGCGAGGTCGAGCGCAGGATGCTCATGCCCTTGCCCTTGAGGCGGAATCGCTGCCCGGTCTGGGTGCCGCGCGCGACATTGACCCGGGCGCGCCCGCCATCCACGGTCGGCACTTCGAGATGCCCGCCCAGCGCCGCCGTGGTCATCGGGATGGGGATGCGGCAATGAACGCTGGCGCCGTCGCGAAGGAAGATGGGGTGGGGCGCGACGCTCACGAAGACATAGAGATCGCCGGCCGGAGCCCCGCGCAGGCCGGCCTCGCCCTCGCCGGCAAGACGCACCCGCGTGCCATCCTCGACCCCGGCCGGAATCGCCACCGACAGGGACTTCTCGCTGCGCGTCCGCCCGCTGCCGTCGCAAGGCCGGCAGGGGCGCTCGATCACCCGGCCGACGCCGTTGCAGGCCGGACAGGTGCGCTCGATCGTGAAGAAGCCCTGAGTCGTTCGCGCCCGCCCGGCCCCGTGACAGGTGGGGCAGGTGATGGGCTGCGCGCCCTTCTCGCCGCCGCTGCCCTGGCACGCTTGGCAGTGGATCGAGGTCGGCACGCGGATCTTGGCCTGCATGCCGGCGAAGGCCTCGTCCAAACCGATCTCGAGATTGTAGCGAAGATCGGCGCCGCGCCCCCTTGCCTGGCCGCGCCGGCCGCCGCCCGCGAAATCGCCGAACATTTCATCGAAGATGTCGGCGAAACCGGCGCCAAAATCGAAACCGCCGGTCGGGCCGCGGCCGAGGCCGCCGTTTTCGAAGGCGGCGTGACCATAGCGGTTGTAGGCGGCGCGCTTCTGCTCGTCCCTGAGAACGTCGTAGGCTTCGCTGATTTCCTTGAAACGCTTCTCGGCGCTCTTGTCGCCCGGATTGCGATCCGGGTGGAACTGCATCGCCAGCTGGCGATAGGCCTTTTTCAGATCCGCCGCGTCGGCGTCGCGCTCGACGCCAAGGGCTTCGTAAAAATCCTGTTTCGCCATCGGGGATCAGGAATCAGGGAACAGGGGGGCAAGCGCGGTCACCGGCAACATCCCTCTCCCGATTCCTGCTTTCCGAATTACGCCGACTTGCCCTTCCGGTTCTCGTCGATCTCCTCGAAATCGGCATCGACCACGCCGGATTCCTCGCTCGGCTTGGCCTTTTCGGCGCCGGCATCGGCCTTCGGCTCGCCATCGCCGCCTTCGCCCGCATCGCCAGCGGCGGCCGCCTTGTATATGGCCTCGCCCAGCTTGAACGACGCCTTCGCCAGCGCGTCCGTCTTCGCCTTGATCGCCTCGGTGTCTTCGCCCTTCATGGCCTCGCGCAGCTCGGCGATGGCGCTTTCGATGGCCTGCTTGTCGCCGGCATCGATCTTGTCGCCGTGCTCGGCCAACGATTTTTCCGTCGAATGGGCAAGACCGTCGGCGTGGTTGCGCGCCTCGACCAGGGCCCGGCGCTTCTTATCCTCGGCGGCATGGGCCTCGGCGTCCTTGACCATCTGCTTGATGTCGGCCTCGCCGAGGCCGCCCGAAGCCTGGATCCGGATCTGCTGTTCCTTGTTCGTGGCCTTGTCCTTGGCCGACACGCTGACGATGCCGTTGGCGTCGATGTCGAAGGTGACTTCGACCTGCGGCATGCCGCGCGGCGCCGGGGCGATGCCGAGAAGGTCGAACTGGCCCAACATCTTGTTGTCGGCCGCCATCTCGCGCTCGCCCTGGAACACGCGGATGGTGACGGCGGTCTGCCCGTCTTCCGCGGTCGAGAACACCTGGCTCTTCTTGGTCGGGATCGTCGTGTTGCGATCGATGAGGCGCGTGAAGACCCCGCCCAACGTTTCGATGCCGAGCGACAGCGGCGTCACGTCGAGGAGCAGGACGTCCTTCACCTCGCCCTTCAGCACGGCGCCTTGGATCGCGGCGCCCGCCGCCACCACCTCGTCCGGATTGACGCTGCGATTGGGCTCGCGCCCGAAGATCTGCTTCACCGTCTCGAAGATCTTGGGCATGCGGGTCATGCCGCCGACGAGAATCACTTCGTCGATTTCCGAGGCCTTGAGACCCGCGTCCTTGAGGGCGGCGCGGCAGGGCGCGATGGTCTTCTGCACCAGCTCGTCCACCAGCGCCTCGAGCTTGGCCCGGGTCAGCTTCATGGTGAGATGCTTGGGGCCGGCCTGGTCGGCGGTGATGAAGGGCAGGTTGATCTCGGTCTGGATCGCGCTCGAGAGTTCGATCTTCGCCTTCTCCGCCGCTTCCTTCAGGCGCTGCAGCGCCAGGCGGTCCTTGCGGAGGTCGATGCCCTGCTCCTTTTTGAATTCGTCGGCGAGATAATCGATAATCCGCGCGTCGAAATCCTCGCCGCCGAGGAACGTGTCGCCATTGGTCGACTTCACCTCGAACACGCCGTCGCCGATCTCGAGGACCGAAACGTCGAAGGTGCCGCCGCCCAGATCGTAGACCAACAGGAATTGATTGATCTGTTGCTCAATGCCATAAGCCAGCGCGGCGGCGGTGGGTTC
>VFKA01000091.1 GCA_009885795.1 Rhodospirillales bacterium
ATCACTTCGCCGATGCGGCCCATGCCCTGGCTGTCGGAGCCGAGCATCGAAATGGCGCCTATGTCGTGGAGTACGTCCTCAGCGGCGATCGTTTGCGCACGGATGCGCGATTCTGCAAAAGCCACATCTTCCGGCACCGCGGGGTTCAGGTGATGGCACACCATGATCATGTCGAGGTGCTCGTCGAACGTGTTGATGGTGTAGGGGTTGGTCGGGTTGGTCGAGGATGGCAGGCAGTTCATCTCGCCGCAGACGCGGATGATGTCGGGCGCGTGCCCGCCGCCCGCGCCCTCGGCGTGATACATGTGAATCGTGCGGCCCTTGATGGCGGCGAGCGTCTGTTCGAGGAACCCGCTTTCGTTCAGCGTGTCGGTGTGGAGCTGGACCTGGAAGTCGAGCTCGTCGGCGACGCCCAGACACGTATCGATGACCGCCGGCATGGCGCCCCAATCCTCGTGAATCTTGAGGCCGAGGCAGCCGCCCTCGATCTGGTCGACGAGCGAGCGGGGATGGGAGGAATTTCCCCTTCCGAGAAAACCGAAATTGATCGGCCAATGTTCGGCCGCCTGCAGCATCTTGCCGACGTTCCAGGCGCCGCCGCAGTCGATGCCGACCGTGATCGGCCCGAGCGACCCGCCGATCATGGTGGTGAGGCCCGAGGCGATGGCGTGCTCGCAAAGCTGCGCGCTGTCGAAATGCACGTGGACATCGATCCCGCCCGGCGTCGCGATCAGCCCTTCCGCGTCGCGCACGGTGGTGGCGGCGCCGCAGACGAGGTCGGCATCGACGCCGTCCATGACCGCCGGGTTGCCGGCCTTGCCGACGCGCACGATCTTGCCTTCCTTGATGCCGATGTCGCCCTTGACGATGCCGAGCACGGGATCGATGACGACGGCATTACTGATGAGCATGTCGAGCGAGCCCATGGCGCTGTCGTAACCGGGCGCGAGGCCCATCCCGTCGCGCAGGGTCTTGCCGCCGCCATGCAGGCATTCGTCGCCCGGCACGCCGAAATCCTTCTCGATCTCGGCCAGCAGCGAGGTATCGCCGAGCCGCACCGCGTCGCCGGTGGTGGGCCCGTACATGAGCGCGTAGTCCTTGCGCGACATCCTGGCCATGTCTCAAGCTCCCTTGTAGCCGCGCTCGCGGGCGCGCCGCAAAGCGTCGGCCTTGACGGTGTCGCTGCGCCTCGATCCGTCGGTCAGGTTGTTGAGACCGAACAGCTCGCCGGTGCCGCCGAACTCGACCAGCGTCACCGCCTTGCGCTCGCCCGGCTCGAAGCGCACCGCGGTTCCGGCCGGAATGTCGAGATGCATCCCGAACGACTTGGCGCGATCGAAGTCGAGCGCCGGATTGGCCTCGAAGAAATGATAGTGGCTGCCGATCTGGATCGGCCGGTCGCCGGTGTTCGTCGCCGCGATCGTGGCCTGCCGGCGCCCGGCGTTGATCTCGATCTCACCCTCGAGCGCGATGATCTCGCCCGGCCGCATGCGCTCGCGCGCGGCTACTTCCGTCTTGCCGGGGCGGATCGGGTCATGAACGGTGACGAGCTTGGTGCCGTCCGGGAACGTCGCCTCGACCTGGAGCATGGGCAGCATGTCGCCGACACCAGGCATAACGTCGTCGCCCGTCAATATGGTCGAGCCGAAGGCGATGAGATCGGCGACCGAGCGCCCGTCGCGGGCACCCTCGAGAATCTCATCGGCGATGATGGCGACGGTCTCCGGGTGGTTGAGCGTCAGCCCCCGCCCGCGCCGGCGCCGGGCGAGCTCGGCCGCGGTGAAGATCGTCAATCGCTCGAGCTCGGTGGGCGTCAGCAGCATGGTGGCATCCCTTCAATTGGCGAACAGGCGAACGTCCTGGGTCTCGTGGCGCATGGCCGCGATGTCGCAGAGCGGCACGAAGCTATGGGCCTCGGCCGGCGTGGGTGGCGGCAGGGCGAGCAGCCGCGCCGTCGGCTCGCGCATCGCGGCGAGGATGCGCTGCGCGTCGATGTGGCCGAGGACGCCGAGCCGAAGCGCGGCGCTCGCGACCGACACCGACAAGCCATAGGCGCTCATCGCCGCGGCGGCGCCCTCGGCGATTCCGATCACGCTCCAAACCAGCCCTTGCACGACCGGCAGCTGGCCGCTCGCCGCATCCGATGCGATAATGGCCCGGTAGGCCACCGCTACATCGAGCCCGAGGCGCGCGTGCACGCCTAGAAGCGCCTGCCCGGCGCGGCCCGCGCCTTCGCGCAACTCCCGTGCCCAGGTCATGCGCGCGAGCGCGCGGTCGAGCCCGGCCACGGCATCGAGATCGCCGCCGGCCCGATACGCCGCCACGAGGAAAGCGCGGTCGCAACTGGCCCAGCGATGCGTAAGCTGATCGGCGAGGAAGGCTTCGACATCGGCTGGCGAGGCGACGTGGCCGTCGGCCACGGCCGCTTCGAGGCCCCATGAGAACGCCGTGCCCCCGGCCGGAAAGAAGCTGTCGGCTTGCTGCAAGGCGGCCAACAACGGCGCCGGATCAAGGTCCATCGACAATTCGAACTCGCTCATCGTCCAGGAACGGCTTCAGTCGCTCCAGATAGTCCTCCGCCGGACCGCGCATGGCAATGCGCAGATGGGACCCATCGAAACGAACCGGCCAATGCATGTTGCCGGCAAAGTACCCGATCTCGATCGCGGCATCCATGTCGCGCGGCGCCAATGTCAGCCACCGCTCCTCCTCGAGGCGCACCACGATCGCCCGATCCTCGTCCAGCAGCAGGACAGCGCCATTGCCGAGCCTCCTGTCGCGCGCCAGCAGGATCGCGCATTCCGTGCCGCGATCGGTGGAGACGTGGAGACGCCGGCGCAACGTGTCCTCTCCGGACAACGTCACGATCTCGACCAGCCCGCGATGCTCCAGGCGATGAAGCCGCTCCGCCAAGCCTGCGTCGGTCTCGTAGCCGATGATGCCGTCAATCCGAAGCGCCGCCATCCATTCGCCAACTGGCTTAAGTTACCTCACCCCGAGGAGGCCGCGCCGGCGGCCGTCTCGAAGGGTGCGGTGACGAAAGCGCGGCTTGTTTGCAATCTATCGAACTCAATGCTCCCTGACCGCCCACGGGTGATTGGAACGATGCGTCTTGGCCCGCGCGCCATCGCGCCCCTTGCCGGCCGCGGACAGGTCGCGGTGAGCGTCGTGCGCCATCGACCCGCCGCGCCGGCGATGGACCACGCGCGGCTCGTTCGCGCTTTTTTCATTGATGGCGTGTGCCTTGCGCACGGTCGAATCGATGCCAAGGCGCGGCGAGGCCACGAGGCGCGGCGCCGGCTTGCCGCAATCGGGACAGGGCGCCGGCCTGTCGCTATGGCTCATCGCCGCCCATTCGCGGAACGGCCCATGGCGCCGGCACTCGAAATCATAGAGCGGCATCCTAGTGCACAATCCGAACCGTCGGAATCATGCCCTAAACGTCCCTGTCGTCCCGGCGCAAGCCGGGACCCATCGCGACACGGCTCCATGGATTCCGGCTTCCGCCGGAATGACAGGCTTGAAGCATGAATGGCGAGTGAGCGATCTCATCCGATCGGATCATGGTCTAGCAGCCCATCGCCGGCGACCCCTGCTTCGACCTCTCTCAGCGCGCCCGCGCCAGATCGGTCTTCGAGGAATCGACGTGCTTGCGCGGACCATCGGCGTTCGGGTTGATGTCGAACTCGAACATGTCGGTCGGGATGGCGACCGACACGCAGGCGTTGGGGATGTCGACGACGCCGCCGATGCGCCCTTCGACCGGGGCGCAGCCCAGGATGACGTAGGCCTGCTCCTTCGAGTAACCGAACTTCGACAGATACTCGATGGCGTTGAGACAGGCCCGGCGCATGGCCATGGTGGCGTCGTTGTAGAGCTGCTTGCCGGTCTTGTCGTCGACGCCGATGCCCTCGAACACCAGGAAATCGCCGTAATGGGGATCGACGGGGCTCGTCTTGAACAGCGGGTTGGTGAGGCCGTACATGGCAACACCGCCCTTGATCAGATCGACATGCAGGTGGATCCACCCGGCCATCTCGATGGCGCCGCAGAAGGTGATTTCACCATCGCCTTGCGAGAAATGGTAGTCGCCCATCGACAGCTTGGCGCCCTTCACATAGACCGGGAAATAGATGCGCGACCCTCGCGAGATGTTCTTGATGTCGCAATTGCCGCCATGCTCGCGCGGCGGAATCGTGCGCGCGGCTTCCTTGCCGGCCTTCTCCAGATCGGCGCCCTTGAGCGAACCCAGCAACACGCCCTCGGGTTCCGGCGGAAGTGCGAGCGGCGGCACCCGGGTCGGGTCGGTGGCGATCAGTTCGCGCTCGCGCTTGTTCCACTTGGCGAGCAGCTCATGGCTCGGCGCGGTGCCGATGAGGCCCGGATGGGTGATGGCGGCGAAACGGACCTTCGGGATATGGCGCGACGAGGCATAAATGCCCTTGCAGTCCCAGATCGCCTTGCGCGGCTCCGGAAACAGATCGGTGAGGAACCCGCCGCCATTGGCCGTGGCGAAGACGCCGGTATAGCCCCACTCGTTACCCTTGAGCGGGCCGATGTCGAGAATATCGACGACCAGGATGTCGCCCGGCTCGGCGCCGGCCTCCTCGACCGGTCCCACCAAATGGTGGCACGGCGGCAGGTAGCAGTCGCGGATATCGGCGGCGTTGTCGTCGTTCTTGATCTGCCCGCCGGTCCAGTCGAGCGCCTCAATGATGAAATCGTCGCCCGGCTTCACCGCCACCACCGGCGGAATGTCCGGGTGCCAGCGGTTGTGCTGGGGTTGCGTCTGATCCTTGGGTGCTTTCTTGATGTCGACTGAGATAATGGTCTTCGCCATGATGGGTCTCCTGTTTCGCTAGACTTGCAAGTGTTTCTTCACAACGTCATCGGTCAGTTCGCCGGCCGAGCCCTTGGCGATGATGCGGCCGGTGTCGAGGATGGCGAAACGCTGGGCGATATCGCGGACGAATTCCAGGCGCTGCTCGACCAACAGAATCGCGCAAGTTCGCTCCCGCATGACCCGCTTGATCATCTGCAGGATATCCTCGACGATGGACGGTTGCAGCCCCTCCGTCGGCTCATCGAGCAACAGCAGCTTCGGATCCTGCACGAGCGCGCGTACGATCGCCACCTGCTGCTGCTGACCGCCCGAGAGCACGCCGGCCTTGCGGCCGGCGATCGATTTCAGCGCCGGGAAATACTCGAAGACGAAGTCGGGGATCTTCGTGCTCTTGCCCTTGCCGAGCAGCGCCACCTGGATGTTCTCCTCGACGCTGATGTCGGGGATGAGCAGGCGGCCCTGCGGCACGTAGGAAATGCCAAGCTGTGCGCGGCGGTGCGACGCCATCGCGGTGATGTCGGTGCCGTCCAACTCGATCCGACCGGCCTTGGGCGGATTGACTCCGGTGATGGAGCGCAACAGCGTCGTTTTGCCGGCGCCGTTGCGCCCGAGGACGGAGATGAGCTCGCCGTCGGCGACGTCGAGCGAAACCCCGTGCAGGATGTGGCTGGTGCCGTAGAAGGTGTCGATGTCGCCCACCCGCAGCATCTAGTGACGCCCCTGGATTGTCATTGCCGGGCTTGACCCGGCAATCCACGGCGCGGCGGCGACATGGATGCCCGGCTCGGGGGCCGGGCATGACATTAGGAATGGAACCATAGGTCGGAATCGGTACACTAGTGACGCCCCTTGCCGAGGTAGACCGCCTTCACCATCTCGTTCTCGACCACCTCGGCGAGCGGCCCTTCCGCCAGCAGTTTGCCCTGGTGCAGCACCGTCACCTTCTTGCCGAGCCGGCGCACGACGTGCATGTCGTGCTCGACCAGCAAGACCGTGTGACTCTTCGCGATCTTCTCGATGAGCTGGGCGGTCCGCTGCTTGCCTTGCTCGGTCATGCCGGTGGTCGGCTCGTCCAGCAGCAGCAGCTTCGGATTGGACCCGATCAGCATGCCCATCTCCAGCCATTGCCGCTCGCCATGCGACATCGTGTCGGCGGGATCGTTGGCCCTGTCGGCCAGTTCGATGAATTCGAGGATCTCCCAGATGCGTTCGTTCTCCGCCGGCGACACCCGCTTGAACATGTACTTGAAGACCTTGCGGTCGGTCTGCAGCGAGATCATGACGTTGTCGTAGACCGACAGCGTCTCGTACATGTTGGGCACCTGGAACTTGCGGCTGATGCCGGCGAGGAAAATTTCGTCGGGCGCGCGTCCGGTGATGTCCTTGCCGTCGAAAAAGATTTTACCGGCCGTCGGCTTGAATTGACCGGTGATCATGGCGATGAGCGTGGTCTTGCCGGCGCCGTTGGGGCCGAGCAGAACCCGCAACTCGTTCGCCTCGACGCTGAAATCGAGATTGTCGATGATCTTGTAACCGGAAACCTCGGTCGTCAGACCCTTGATTTCAAGGAGCGCCATGATCCGGGCTCCCGCCTAGACCCGCTCTTCGCCGGGCTTGGTGGCACCCGCCGGATCCCAGTCGTGCTGGCGGTCATGGGCCAGACGATCCTGGTCCTCGCGAATCTGGCCCAACGTACCGGTTCCGCGCTTGCGTACCCAATTGCCGATCGTTCCCACGATCCCGTCCGGGATCCACAGCACCACGGCGATGAACAGCGCGCCCATGAAGATCTGCCAGTACTCGGCGATAGAGCGTCCCGCCAGCTCGATGTCGAGGCCGCTCAGCACGAACTCGAGCCCGCGGATCAGGAACGCCCCGATGAACGGCCCGATGATGGTCGCGCGGCCGCCGACGGCGGTCCAGATGACCGCTTCGACCGAGAGCAGCGGGCCGGTGTCGAGGAACGAGACGATGCCGACCCAGGCCGCGTACATGGCCCCCGCGCCCGCCGCCATGAAGGCGGAGATGCAGAAGACGAAGATGCGGTAATTGGCGACGTTATAGCCCATGAACTCGGCCCGCACGTCGTTGTCGCGGATCGATTTCAGCACCGTGCCGATACGCGAATGGGTGAGTACGCGCGCCCCCAAAAAGCAAACGACGGTCACCGCGATGATCACCCACAAGAACGGCGCCCCGCGCAGATTGGAATAGTCGGTGATGCCGTTGAAGCCGCCGGTATAGGCCTGGTACTCGACGATGAAGCGCTCGAGGATCAGGGCTTCCGCCAGCGTGATCACCGCGCAATAGACGCCGTAGATGTGGCGCTTGAAGGTGATGACGCCGAAGATGAAGGCGAGCAGCGTCGGGATCGCCAGCGCGAGAGCCACGGCGACCGGCGTACTCAACAGCGGGGCCATGAATCCGGGCACCTCGGTGAGGCCGTTCCACTCCATGAAATCGGGAATGTTGCCGCCGTAGCGGGTGGCGTTCTCGAGCGTGTAGTTGAGCTTCATCGACAGGGCGACCATATAGGCGCCGATGCCGAAATAGACGGCCTGGCCGAGGCTGAGGATACCCGCGAAGCCCCAGATCAGATCGACGCTGAGCGCGAAGATGGCGAAACACAGGAACTTGCCGATGAGGCCGACCACGTAAGAGTCGGTCCCGGCATAGTGCGGCGACGTGCCGATCAGCGCCATGACGAGCGCGCCGAGGATGAGCGCCCAGAGCGGGATCAATCGGGCGCGGCGCACCTTTCGCACTGTCGCGCCGCCGCCGGCGAGGTTGATGGCCATGTCAGCGCCGCTCCTGATAGCCGAAGATGCCGCGCGGGAAGACGCGAATGGCGATCACGATGGCGAGGAACACGAGCAATTGGCCGATGACCGTGTTGTATCTGAAGGCGAGCAGCGTCTCGCCCTCGCCGATTAGGAAGCTGCCGGTCGGAATGCCCAGGAGATTGCCGACACCGCCGAGCACGATGACCATATAGGAGCTGACGGCGTAGCTGAATCCCATGTCGATCGTCGCCGCCTTGATCGGCGCGATGACCGCGCCGGCGATGCCCGCCAGGCCCGAACCGTACATGAAGATCAGCATGTCGATCTTGGCCGTATCGATGCCGAGGCAACCCGCCATCGACCGGTTGCGGCGCACGGCACGCACCTTCAGGCCGAAATTCGTCCGGTAGATGATGTAGAAAGTGACGGCCATGATGGCGATCGCCAAGGCGACGTGGAAGACCCTGTAATATGGGAAGTGCGGCGGGCGAGCGAAAATCTTGATGCTGCCGTCGAGGAGATCGGGCCACCCGACCTTCTGCCCCAGCGTCCCGAAGATGAACTTCATGATCACTTCGATGATGATGCCGACGCCCCACGTCGCCAACAGCGTTTCCAATGGTCGATCATAGATCCACTGGATGACGCCGCGTTCGACCACCAGGCCAAGGATGGCGACGACAATGAATGCCAGCGGAATAGCGAGGAACATGCTGCCGCCCTGGCTGTCCACATAGGCGGCCACGTAGGCTCCGACCATGATGAACTGGCCGTGCGCCATGTTGATGACGCCGGCCACCCCGAAGATGATGGCGAGGCCAGCGGCGGCGATCACCAAAATACCGGCGACGCCAAGTCCATTCAGGCTTTGCATAAACAGTTGTTGCAACATGGCCCGCGCCCGTCCCCCGCTCGACAGGTGGTATTGCCTTAACGCGCCGGCTGGCGGCGGGCGGCGCTCCCCGCGCCCCCGCCGTCCGCCGAATGACCGTCCCTAGGTTAGATATCCATCGTCCCGGAACGGTTCTTCTCTTCGCTCCACGGCTTCTTCAGACGATCCAGCACGCTCTGATTGGTGAAGTCGCAATCCTTGTTGGGATAGAGCTGGTCCACCCACGGATCGGGGCGGATGCGCTCCTTCGATTTCCAGACGATATCGAACTGGCCGTCTTCGCGCGCCTTGCCGATGCGCGCCCACAGATGCGTGTGGTGGTTCTTTTCGTCGATCTTGACCGGTCCCTGCGGTGCGTTGAACTCCTGCCCCGGAAGCCCTTCGTAGATCAGCGCGTCGGCATCGGTGCCGGACTTCGCGATCCCCTGGGCGAGGAAGTAGGTCTGGAAATAGGCCGCTTCCATCACCGCGTTGGTGACCTCGTTGGCGCCGTATTTCGCCTTGTAGCGCTCGACGAACGACTTGTTCTCGGGCGAGTCGACGGTCTGGAAGTAGTTGAACGAGGTGTAGTGACCCACCGCGTTTTCCGCCCCCATGGCCGCCGTTTCCTGCTCGGTCGTGATCGGCGTGCAGATTGGAATATCCTCGGCGGTGAAGCCGGACTGCTTGAACTGTTTGTAGAAGGCGACGATCGAATCGCCGACCAGGGTCGAGAACACGTAGTCGGCGCCGCTGTTGGCGATGTTGTTGAGGACGGTGGAGAACTCGGTATGGCCGAGCGGCGCGTACTCCTCGCCCATGTTCTCGGCGCCGGATATTTCAAGCAGCGCCTTCCACTCGCGGTTGGTCTCCTTGGGATAGATGTAGTTGGAGCCGATCATGTAGCACTTCTTGCGGCCGAGATTGGCGACGATCCAAGGCTCGAATTCGTCGAGCTGCTGGTTCGGCACCGCGCCGGTATAGAACACGTTTTTGCTGCACTCCTGGGCCTCGTAGAGGGTCGGATAGAGCAGCACGCCGTTGTATTCCTCGAACACCGGCAATACCGACTGGCGGCTGGCCGAGGTGTAACAGCCCATCACGGCCGTCACCTTGTCGTTCAACAGCAGCTTCTTCGCCTTCTCGGCGAACACCTGCACCAGCGACTGCGCATCCTCGATGACCGGCTCGATCATCTTGCCGTTGACGCCGCCGGCGGCGTTGATCTCCTCGATCGCCAGCAGCTCGGCGTTGTGCAGCGATGTCTCGATGATGGCGATGGTGCCGCTCAAGGAATGCAGGATGCCGACCTTGATGGTGTCGCCGTCCTGCGCCTTGGCGATGTTACGCGCGAAGTAAAACGGCGCCGCCTGACCGATAGTCAGCGCTCCGATCGCCGTCGCCGATCCCCTTAGAAAATTACGCCTCTTGATAGCCATGGTGCCGTCCTCCCTTGTAAAAGGCCAAAAGCAAAAACCCCACGCCCTCCTTTAAGCAAGAGATGACGTGAGGCTACGTTGCCGTCCTCGAACGCGGCGCCGCTGCCGCTATGATCGCACTCGCACCGGGCGCCCACCGGGCCGACAGACCCGAGGCCTCGCTCGTCGCTTACCGAGCCCAGCGCCCTATCCAGCCTCGCCGGACAGCATCTCGCTCGACTCTATCACCGCCGTTGCCACTTCGCCGATCGGAACCCTTCGCTTCATCGCCAACGTGCGCAGGAACGCGTAGGCCTCCGGCTCGTCGAAGCGCCGCCTTTGCATCAAGATCGCCTTCGCCCGCTCCACCTTGCGAGCCGAGCGAAGTGTTTCCTCCAGCTTGGAAATCTTCGACAACAGCCTTCGTTCGTAGCGCGCATTATTATGGGCGACGATCAGGTTTGTCAACACGGCCGCCGGGTCGACCGGCTTCAAGATGACGGCGTGGACGGCATTGGCCGCCAGCAGCCTGTGCGCCGCCGCGTCGCCCGGCGCCACGACGCCCACCACGGCCGCCGTTTCGGCCGGATCGAGCACGTGCCGCGTGCTTTCGTCCACCAGGCAGATCACCAGTTCGGCGTCGGTCCCCGGCTGGGCGGAGGGCGGCCAGTCATGGCGTACTTCGCATCCGAGCCGCTGGGCTTGGCGCGCCAGCGTCTCGCCGTCGCGGTCGCGCGGGTGCAGCACGAGAACGCGCAGGCCTTGCGGATTGAATTCGGTCACCCGCGCCTTTCCCGGCCTCAATGGCTGACGAGATAGGGGTCGGGCTCGATGGCCATGACCGATTCTCGTACGATGTCGAAACCGCCCAACGCATTGGCTCGGCCGATCCGCGTCCAAAGATTCGTATGACTGCTTTGGGCATCGACCCATATGCGCCCCTGGGGCGCGTCGATTTCGCGGCCCAGCACCGCCGGGCGAAGCAGGTCCGGGTCCATGGAATTGGTTTCCCCCAGCGCTTGCGCCAACAGATGAATCTGGAAATACGCGGCCTCGACGCAGAGGTTGGTATGCTGATCGTCGCCGAAGCGCCGCTTGAAGCGCGTGACGAAGGCGTGGTTGTTCACCGTGTCCACGCCCTCGAAATAAGGCGCCGCCGTCAGGTGGCCGCAGCCCACGTCGGCGCCCATCAACCCGACCTCCGCCTCGCTGGTCGTCAGGCTGGCGATGGGCGTCTGGTTGGGGTTCAGTCCCGCATCGGCATAGGCCCGGTAGAGGTGGGCGGTCGCGTCGCCGACCACGGTGGAGAATATGACGTCCGGAGCGGCCCGCTTCACCTCGCGCATGACGGCCTTGAACTCGGGCGGGCCGGCTAACAGATCGAGGTAGCGCTCGCACACCACCATGCCCCGGCGCTGGCGCAGCAATTCGCGCATGATCCGGTTGGATTCGCGCGGATAGACGTAGTCCGACCCGATGAGGAAGAAGCGCCCGCCGTAGGAATGCACCAGATAGTCCATCAACGCGACGATGCTTTGATTGGGCGCTGCCCCGGTATAGATGATGTTCGGGGAGTACTCGAACCCTTCATACACCGTCGGATAGCAGAGCAGCCCGTTGCGCCGCTCGACCACCGGCAGCACCGCCTTGCGGCTGCTCGAGGTGTAGCAGCCGACGATGACGCTGACGCCATCGTCCACAAGGAGTCGCTCGGCGTAGTGGGCATATCGCGCCGGCTGCGAGGCGGGGTCGTAGATGACGGGTACCAGTTCGCGGCCGTTGATGCCGCCGGCATCGTTCACTTCGTCGATGGCGAGCAGGGTGCCGGCCAGTTGCGTTTCTTCGATCACCGCCGTGACGCCGGTGCGCGAGAACAGAACTCCAACCCGCCAAGGCCCGTCCCGAGACGGGCGACCGCCGCCCATGCCCTTCATCCTCCCCTCCCGCGCCCCTCCAAGGGGACGCGGGTTCCGGCCCGAACGTTGACGGACCTTCGTTTCTTCGCCGGCGGCTCGGCGGAACGTGGCATGCCACGCCGTCCGGCGGTATTGCCATGCATGCTAGACATATAGCGATTCGGGAATCAACAAGAGCGAGGGACGCACCCTACCAGTAACCGAATGTCTTGCCGAACTCGGCGCAATGCCACTCGATCTCGGCGATCTCGGCTGCGTTCAGGCGCTCCCGGAAGCGGCCGACCCGGCTGTCGGTGACACCCTCGGCCCAGAGCGGCGCGTAGAATTCGGCCGACATCGCGGACGCCTTGCGGGCATCGAGCGAAGCCAAATCGCCCGCGCGTGCGATCGCCTCGACCGTAAGAGCGAGGCCGGTAAATCGCGACAGCGTGGCGATGACGCCGGGATCGCGGACCAGGTCCTCGTAACGCACCAACAGCAGCCGATCCGCCCATTTTTCCTTGTCTTGGGTCAATGGCGCATAATTGGACATGAAGGCGCCGCAATATCGCGCCATGTCGCGCCCAAGCTCGGCGATCTGGCTGCGCTGGCCCTTGGCGCGCGCCTTGCCTGAAATCTCGGTCATGGAAGCGATGGCATCGCGCGGATCGCGCAACACGACGACGAACCGGCAGGCGGGAAACCACCGCGCCAGCAACGGAAAGAATTGGGTCAGCTCCGGGCTCTTGAGTACCAAATGTTCGGCGTTCGGGTAGAGCCGCCGCGTCCGCGCGATGAAGTCCCGGCAAATGTCTTGCGTGAAAGCCGCCAACCCATCCGGGTCGCCGAAATAGTCGCGGCCGCGCAAATCGAAGTGGCGCAGCGTTTCCTCGTGAAGCCGCAGGACGGAAAAGAGATAGCGGCACTCGGCGATGAGCGGGTTTGTCGCCGGCGTCGAGCACAAGACGCGCTGCAACAGCGTGGTGCCGCTGCGCATGGCGCCGCCCACGAACAGAATCTTGCCGAGATCGTCGGGACTGTCGATCACGCCTTCATGACTCTCCAAACATCTGGTGCCCGCTGCTGGACTCGAACCGGCACGGCCCTGTCGGGCCAAGGGATTTTGAGTCCGCTTATTATATCTATAACTACTTGGTATTACTAGATAATTCGTAATTTTTATGTGTAGTGTGTAATTCTATGTGTAAATTTTCAGTCTTTATTTCATCTTTTCTCTTTTCAATTGCATTTGGTAACTGTATACCGCCAGTACTGGCGGTATACAGTGCTCTGATTACGAAAACGCCATGGCACTTTCCCTATGATAAATCTAACCGCTATACGGATGTGACCTTCTACCCGTGTACTAGAAACACGGCGCTGTCGCAATAGCTAAAGCATTTCCACCGCAAGGCTTCCCCCTCCCGTCCCTAGGGGAGGCGAAGAAAACCCCGCATGAGCAGCAGTTTTTTTAACCCGCTCATAGGAGACGACCATGCAGCACAAAGCGCAACTGATCACGAAATTTCATCCGGATTGTGATTGGACGAATTTTCTGGCCCAACAGATCAATGCAGCGAAGGCAGTTCTCCTCGGGGAATAAGGGCTAAGCAGTAGCGCCGTGCGTAGCTTTTTCAGCGCGGCGCACTTTGACTTTTACTTCTACGCGAGAGCCGAGCCCGTTAATCATCGCCATCAGGCGCTCGACGCTGATACGCCGGAAATTCGCGTTGCGGACGCGGGAGAAGTCGCCCGCGTCAATTCCCGTGAGGCTCTGCGCTTTTCTCACGCTCAAATCCTTGCGGTCGAGCGCTTTTATGATTTCAACAGCGAGGATGGCCTTCAACTGGCGAACGTCGGCGTCCGGTATGTTGAAATCATGATAGATGTTTCCGCTTCCACGGAATTTGAACTTTACCGGCTTAAACGCGGAGAGATCGTATTCCGACAGATCAGCCGTATCGACAAACCGCTCGGCTTCCCTGTCGCTCTTAAATGTCGGGATTTTCTTCTTAACTTCTTTGCCGCTCTTTTTCTTCTTCATTGCTATTCACTTCCTGCGGACGATCATCGAGGGATACCGCGTTCGTCGTAGAGCAGAGCCCCGTGATCGACCAAAGGCCCCTTCAAGCTGCTGGCGCAGCGGCGTCCGATCGAAACCATGTCCGTAAAAGTTTTCACTTTGATTTTCTTGGACCGTTCTTCTACCTGTGCCGCATCGTACTGAAACTGCAAGCGCATCCAGCCATCGGGCGTGCTACCGAACGCTTTGGCGAGGCGAATAGCCATATCCCAGGACAGGTCCGCACTTCCGTTCACCAGATGACTCAGAGTAGAGCGCGAAACGCCAAGGGCCTTTGCCCCTTCGGTCACACTCAACCCATGCGCCTCCAGACAATCCACGCGCATCAAAAATCCCGGATGCGGTGGATTTTTCATTTTCAAAGCCTTCATAGCGCTACTCCTTGTGTTACAGCGCAAGGGAGCACCTACAGTGCTGCCTTTTTGGAATGATCTCCCGCCTTTGGGGCGCCGTAAGTCGCAGAGTGCCTTTTCTTCCTCAATAAGCTTTGCGGTGCGTGCTTCCACCCGTTTGCGCCGCGCCGGGCTCAAGGCCGCTAACTTCTGTTCCAATCTCTTAGTCATCGCTCTTTCTCCTTTCTTTTTCGACCCCGCGCTACCTTATGCGGAGATCAGCCAAATCATCCGCCAAGAGTTAATCCAGCGCGCAATTCTTAGAGAGTTCAATTATTAGAGGTTTGAATTTTTATAGTCATGCACGCGCTTACCCCTCTTACGATCTTCGCCCTCGCGTTTCGTAATCTCGAGAATCGTGCTTTCCAACATTTCCGGTAGGCCCTGTGCAGTCTAATGGTTTATCTGTCATTGCTTGCCGCAGTTCCTTATCTGGCGATGAACCCATAGGACGCTTGCGTTTTTGTTGTTTAGTCCTGCTGATCTTCTTTTTCATACGCTCTCACTAACTATCCTTCTGTTCGAGCATTTGCCTAGCACGTGAGGATGGCAGAGGCTATAAAAAACGTGTTTTTATACGACACTATTGACTTGTATTGGTACAACTCTAGGAATACCCGTCATCTGTGCCATTCGAGAGCGGCGGTCCAGAATGCAGTTGCGCCAGGACAGGAGCAGATAGAAGAGTAGGTTGAAATTATTGGAAAAAGTGCGTTTATCGTAGTATAGTTACGATAAATATAACTTTCCTAATTTTTACCTTGATTTATATTAGAAATAGTTATACTGTCGTAGTATGGCTACGACTTCTCACAACAAGCTAAATGCCCTTTATAGCGCCCTCCTTGGCGGCACTCCCGTCACGTCAGCGCAGCTAGCCAAGATGGGCATCTCTGCTGATCTGGCGGTCCACTATGCCAAGTCTGGCTGGCTGACGCGTCTTGGGCGAGGCGTCTATTGCCGGCCGGGCGAGCCGCTTTCGCTTCATCCTAGCCTCCTCGTTCTCCAACAGCAGATCCCTGGCTCCCACGTTGGTGGCAAGACCGCGCTCGATTGGTACGGTGTGCGCCAATATGTCTCGCAACAGTCGGTATTGCATATATACGGCTGGTCGAGCACGCGCCTGCCGGGCTGGTTCGTTCAAAATTTTCCGAGCGAATATCACCGCAAACGGCTCTTCAGTGAGAAGCCAGACCAACTCCTTAATGTAAGCCGTTTCGAAAACCGTGAACACGCGCCCCTCGTCTCGACACCGGAAAGAGCCCTGCTCGAATTGCTGGATGAGGTTGGAGTACGCCAGCCGCTTCAAGAGGCCAGAGAAATCACCGAAGGCACGTATAGCTTGCGCGCCGAGGAATTGAGCCTGCTCCTTAAGAATTGTACGAGCGTGAAAACGGTTCGCCTATGCCTTCAGCTTGGGCAGGAGTTATCGCTGCCATGGGCCGCCAAGCTCGATAAGTCAGTACTGCCAACCGGCAGCGCTCGGCCGTGGATATCGAAGTCCAAGGATGGCACGCTGGTGCTCAAGCCATGAACCAGGTCTATCTCGATACCGCCCGACTGCTCACCCAAGTAGCGCCGCTCGTGTTCGAGGGAGATATTTTTGCCCTCAAGGGCGGGACAGCCATCAATCTTTTCGTGCGCGACATGCCGCGATTGTCCGTCGATCTTGACCTGGTATTTGTGGATCACCGCCCTGAGCGGGATAACGCGCTGGCGCAAATCAACGACGGCATCCGCGGCGCTGTAGAGCGCCTCAAGAAACGGGGCTTCCAGACTCACGCGGCCGGTTCCGCCGATGCCGGCGAGACAAAGCTATTTGTCCGCAGAGACAAGCTTGAAGTGAAGGTCGAGGTAAATTTCGTCCTGCGTGGCACGGTAAACCCCGTGCACAGAGCCTCCCTCACGCCCAAGTCGAAGGAGATGCTGCTCGCCGACCTGGAGTTGCCTATTGTCTCGCTGGAAGACCTTTACGGCGGAAAACTCGTCGCGGCGCTCGACCGGCAACATCCGCGCGACCTATTCGATGTCATGCAGTTGTATCAGCACGAAGGCATCACTCCTGAAATACGGCATAGCTTTGTCGTCTATCTTGCCTCTCATAATCGGCCTATCCATGAAGTGCTATTCCCGACTCTCCGAGATATTTCCGGTGACTACGAGAATACGTTCCGAGGAATGACGACGGAAGATGTAGCGCTGGACGCACTGCTCGCAACGCGGGAGCGCATGATGGCCGATCTGCAAAACTCTCTAGACGCGAAGGAGCGAGGCTTCCTGCTATCCCTGGCCCGCAACGCGCCGGACTACGCATTGCTCGATATAGCGCACGTTGAGCAAATGCCCGGCATCCAATGGAAGCTCAGGAACCTTGATAAATTGGCGGCAACAAATCCGAAAAAGCTGAATGCACAAGCGCAGGAACTTGAAGCGTTGTTCGAGAAAAACCGAATGGGCGCTGCGACCGTAGGGAATAGCGTACCGGTCCGGTAACGCTAAAGATATTTTTAGTAGAAATCAAAAGAGCGTCATCGGCAAGCTATTACCCAACAAACTGTGTAACAATGTGAAAGATACTCAGAGCCGATAGAAATTAGTAAGTGATTAATAAATAAGGTTTAATATTACTTTTAGTAGACTATGTCGGACAAAAAATCCGATGCGTCTAAAGACAAAGTCAGTAGATTGCTTCGAAAACCCCTCAGAACATAGGTGGTGCCCCCGGTCGGACTCGAACCGACATGCCATCGCTGACACTGGATTTTGAGTCCACTTAGTGTATCTATATCTATTTGTTTTTACAAAGTAAATAGATATTTATCTGTGTAGTGTGTAAATTACTGTGTAAATTTTCATCATTTTTCAGTCGTGCCACGAAGGTTCCAGTGTTGTCTTTCTCGTTGACGTCGACCTCGACCCGGCCCTCGACGGCGTGGGCTTCCG
>VFKA01000024.1 GCA_009885795.1 Rhodospirillales bacterium
GCCGGCCGTGGTTTCCCTACCGACTTCCCGATGGTAGGCTGTAGTGGCGAGAATCGCAACCCTGCTCAAAGCCGTGGTTTCCCTACCGACTTCCCGATGGTAGGCTACCAGCAGCCGAAGGGTCTGAATGAACAGGGAAAACGCCGTTTTGCCGCGGCGTTTTTTCATAGCAGAACCATCTGCTGCGGAGCGATGCGTTCCGATTTTTTCTGCTCGCCGAGCAGCAGCCTCATCCGGGCGTACTGCTTGTCCGTGACCTGAAGCGATCGAATCGCCCCTTTCCTGGGCATGCTTTTCGTCACTCGCGTCAGGTGCTTGTCCACCGCCTCTTCCCCTCGGCAAACGCGCGCATAGACCGAGTATTGCAGCATCATGTAGCCGTCGTCCTTGAGAAAATTGCGGAACCGCGTCGCGTGTCGTCGTTCCTCCTTGGTACCGACGGGCAAGTCGAAAAAAACGAACAGCCACAAGATGCGGACCTCCTCGGTTTTCACCGGGCGGCATCCGCCGGAGCTCCCAGATCCGGGAGAGACAGGAGCGCCGGCGACTTGGCCTCCATCGCCTGGGCCAGCGATTCCGCCGCCCGCTCCGTTGCGACCAGCAGTGTCACGCGATCCCGCCCAACCATGCATTCCCGAAGCAGAAGCCCCGCCAGTTTTCGGCGGTCGTCAATAGCGAGGTCGCGGCGAAGATCGCCTTCCCCCGCCGACATCTCGTGTACCAACACGTCGGCGAACGGGCGGAATGGCTCGACCAAATCATCGGCCAAATTGAAGGCGTTGGTTTGGCTGGCATGCATGAGGCCGAGGGCCGGAATGAAGCCATAGGCCGTCAGCGCCCGCGCCACCCCGGAGCGCAGGATTGCATAGCCGTAATTCAGCATCTTGTTGCGAACGTCGCCACCGTCCTCGCGCGTATAGCGCCCGCTTCTCTCTCCCGGCCCACGGTCCCGGAACAGGCGCCCGAAATAGTAGCGCGCCGCGCGCGCCTCCAGGTTCACGGGATCCCCCGACCGCACCCGGCGAGCCGCTGCCGCCAGGGTCGGGCCGCCCTCCCGGCCGCGCGCGCCCAGCGCCGCCGCCTGGTTCTCGATCTTGGCGACGACGATGGCTTGCCACAGGCGTTTCTTGAGCGGCAGCGCGATTTCGACCTGCTGGCGGGCGATTTCGCCCTGCCTGAAGTGGCGATGGAACGGCAGCGCCATTCCATTCGGCGTGTGGGTCTCGTCGGTGAAAACGATGGTCACGCCGGCATTCATGCAAGCCCGAACCAGGGTCGATGACAGCGTGACATGGGGCGCGTCGATGACGATCCAAGCCAAGTCCTCGATCGCGAACCGCGCCTCCCCGTCCGTCTGTTCGACGACGATCTGATTGTCGGCGAACCGCAGGCGCGAATCGCGGCTTATGTGCACACCGCGCCATGCCATGTCCGCGCCTCGCGTTCGACGAGATGGACCCGGCCCAACCGATCGACCGTCAGCTTTGTAAGGCTCGATAAAGTACGGGCACCCGTGCCGCGCACCTTCGCGTCCCTGCTTTGATGCAGCGAGACATGGATGGCCCCGGTTGAACGATCCATGCCCCGGAAATATCCGCGCAGCACTTCACCATCCGGTTTGACCATCTCGATCAACGACATCGGATGCAGCGGCCAAAGAAACTCGTGACCCTCGTCCACCGATTGCCACTCACTTTCCAAAACGCCACCCTGCGCCCATTTTCTAGGCGGGGCGGTGTCCATCGCCACCTGATGCGGATAGACGGGCACTAGGAAGTACTGCCAAGCGCCCCTCCGATGTTTCTTTCGGAAGACATCGACGCGGACCATTTCGCCCCGATCAACGATACCGCCGCGAATCGATACGCCGTCCTTTGCCCTATTGAGAATGCGGACCTTGCGCACCGGGTCGCCCTTCGGCGATAGCGGAGACGTGTTCTTGGGCTTGCCGGCCTCGATCCAGGCGCGCAGGCTTTCGATCAACTTGCCATTGCGCTCCGGCCCCTTGACCAATTCCAAGTCCTTGAGCGTCAGTTTTTCGACGGACTCGCGTTCGTAGATACTGCCGCCGTCCAACTGCTTGATGGTCGCGTCGTGGGCCTTGCCCCGCGCACGGCGGCGCTCGGCGCGGGCCACGAACACCGATAGGACCGCCGCCTTGGCCTGATCGCGAAAGCCCGGCCACGGTTGGGGCATGTCGGCGATCTCCCGGCCCAATCCGCGCCGCTCCGCCTCCTGGAATGCCCTCGTCAGCCGGTTCAGGATACCCTCGGTCGTGGCGGCGCAAACCAGGGCGTCGAGCGCGTGATGGCGGTCGTCGGACAGGCGCTTGCCGTCGGCGTCCTTTTTCAAATCCTGGACGCCCCAAGCCTGACGCAGTTTGCTGGTGATCGAACCGGGACGCGCGAACACCCGCCGCCGGCCGGGCTCGGGCGGATACTTTTGCTCAAGGAATCCGGCCAGGGCCCGCGAGGCATAGCGGGTATCGTTCAGGTTCCGGCTGCGGAACCGCTCCTCGACCTCGGCGGCATTTTTCAACAACAGGTTTCGCTTCTTGAATCCGCGAAAGACCTTGTTGCCCTCGACGCGCGCGACAAAGGCATCCCAGCCGTCCTCGCTTTTCGTGTTCGAGAACCATTCGAATGGGGTCTGGCCCCGCTTGTCCTGGTTCGCCTTCGCGGTGACCAGGGCCTTGTTGTGGAAACTGTCGTCGCCGAACCGGCTCCACGGCAGAATGTGATCCACTTGCGCCTCGTTCGCGGTGGAGGCGACGGCCTTCGGATCGATGTAGGCGTCGGTATAGATGCAGCGGCAATTCTGCTGCTTCCATAACTCGTAACGAAGCAGATCCTCGGCGGTGCGCGGCGCGTGGCCGATGTCCTCCTCGTACTGGGTACGGAGCCTGTCTTTCTCCGCGTTACGCTTGTCGATGCCGCTCTTGATCTCGTCGCGCTGGTCCTTGCTCTTGCCGACGTCGCGGGCAAGCTCGATGTGGATGGCGTCGGGGATGCCATACTCGCGCACCACGGCGTTGACTTGCTTCACTGCCTCCGACAGCGCCTTGCGCGCCACCGGGCTGCCGATGTCCTTAAGTTCGACCGTCGGCCGCGCCGCGTGGTCGTAGCCGGCCTGGGCGCAGGCGTCGGAGTAAACTCGCCCTTGCCTAAGAAACGGAATGATCGCCCGGGCCGCCATAGAGGAAATGTGCCCCGCGCCCGTGAAGCGGGCGAAGGCGCCTGCGTTCACTGCGTCCATGACCGCCTTGACGATGAGCGGATCGAGCGCCAATTCCTCCAGGCCCGCCCGAATCCGTTCCGGCGCGTCCCGAAAGGTCAGTACTTCGGCGAGGCGGTCAAGCCGTTCGGGCGTTTTCACCAGTGACAACCAGCCGGCATCGCCAAGCACGTCGCGGAGCTTGGCCGTGCCGAACGCGGCCTCGCCCTTGCGCGCCGCGACATCGTGCTTTTCGTCCTCGATGCTTACGCCAACGAACCGGCAGTCGGGGTCTAGCCCGATCGTCTTCCGCAGGGACTTGAACGTGATCTTGGCGGTTCGGCCGAAATTGGCTGCCGCGTTACTGATTTCGTCAGCCGTCAGGGGCCTGTCGGTCCGCCCTGGCCTCACCCGCAGGGCGGTCAACCGCGACAGATAACGGAAGAGTTCAAAGGACGGCGCGCGTTTCGAGGTACGCTTCTCGTCGTTTTCGAACGGGCACGGGCCGAGAAGGCTCTCGCTGTCTTGTAACGGGCGCTGAAAGAAGGCGATCTCGGCCAAGCTCGATTGCAGAGCTTCACTGGCGATTGGATTTCGAAGCCTTCTCTGCTCCTCGAATATCTTTCGCGTTTCCGCCTCGAGATCCTGGCGCAAGAGCGAACGGCTGTAGTCACCGTCGCGGTTGCGCAACCGCCCGGTGAAGGCGGGGTCCTTCACCAGCATTTCGCCAACCGTTCGATAGGCCGCCGATTTCTCGCGCGAGGCCTCGATCGCCTTCAGCATTTTCGAGGATTCGTCGGCGGCGTTCGCGCCGTCGCTCTTCTTGTTGGACTTGAAGCCGCGATGCTTGGCGATATGCGCCACCGCGACCGCGAATTCCTCGGCTCCAAGAACCCGATCAAGGGCCTCGGCCCGCAGTTTCCACGGATCGCGGCCCGGCATCTTCAAGACATCCTTGTCGTCGCTTGGTAGAAGTTTGTGATCGAACAGCAACCGGCGGATGGCGTTCATGCGCTGGCGCCGGCGTCGAATCACCCGCCGCTGCCCGCGCATGGTTCGCCGGATTTGGTTCGTCGGCTTGCGCTCTTTGTCCGTTTCCGGCGCATCGAACATCCAGGTGCCAAGCGCGACGATCTGCCCGACGGATTGGGCCTGAGCGTCGTCGTTTTCCAGATCGATCAGCGCCCAGCCGCATGACGCGATGCCGAGATCGACTCCCAAGACGCGCTTGGTGGTGAGGGAAGTCTTAGGGAAACGCACGGTCTGCATGACTGACCCCGGGAAACCCATTGCCAAGTGGAAAGTATATTGACATTCCACGCCAAGGGTAGGAATATCGACGCGGGAAGTCGGTTGGGAAACCACGGCAAAGTGGTTTTACCACTGAAGGATTACCCCCGGGCCACACCCCGGGGGGATTCCTCCCTCCCGATCCTTCATCGATTCCTGTATGTTGACGGTTGCGGGCGGCGAATCAGCCGCTTTCGCCGCGCATGGCGCAGAAGGCAATATAGTCATCGATGCTGTCGCGGAACGCTCGTTCGACCTCGGCGAAGGTTCTGCCTTCGAAGGTGATGACGTCGCGAAGGCCGACGACGCGGCCGGCGAAGGCGCCGTCCTCGGCCTCGACGGTGCCGGCATATCCCTTGTATTCAAGCATGGTCCTACTCATTTCCCGGCTCGACGCCGGCCGCGCTGGCGATGCCTACGACGTCGACATCGTTGACTACCACGGAGGATAGAACCATGCCCCCGATCGCTCACCCTGGCCGACTGCTGAAGCGAGAATTGGCGGTTCGGGCCTTGAGCGCCAACCGGCTGGCGCTCGACCTTGGTGTCCCGTCCGGCCGCATTACCGACATTCTCAACGCTCGCCGCTCGATCACCGCCGACACGGCGGTGCGGCTGGGCCGGTTTTTCGGCAACAGCCCGCAATTCTGGCTCGACCTTCAGAGCCAATACGAGATCGCCGTGGTCGAGGGCGAGCGCGGCAAGGAGATCGCGCGGCGCGTGAAGTCGGCGGATGCGGCTTGAACAGCGCGGCCCACTACGGCCCCGTCAACCCCGCCACGCCGAGGATCGCCGACGCGGCGCCGGCGAGCGGGAAGACCGTGACGTATTCGATGCCGTTGGCGGCCTTGTAGGTAATCTCGATCTCGCGCCCCGTTAGCCACGCGCTCAACGGCTCGTCGGCCGTCACCGTGGCGGACGCGCCCGACCACAACAGCCAGAACGCTACCGATCCGCCGGCCGATCCCCACATGGCGTTGTTGCGCTCGCCCTCGGCGCGGATCGTCTCGGTGTCGATTTCATCGCCGCCATCGATGCGGTAGCGCGGCATGCCGCCGATTCCGGCACCGTCGGCGAGGTGCAGTTCCGCCATGACGCGGAAGCGGTCTTCCGAATGGTTGGGCCAGACATAGAGACGATCGCCTTCGCCATTCGAGACCGACGCGGCCATGAGGTCCGCGTAAGCGCTGGGCGCCGGGCCGACATACCAGTCCTCCGCTTTCGCTTGTGTCGCGAGCGCGAGGTAGATCAGGACCAAGGCCGCCGAGCCGATCTTCATGTCGGCGACCATGGCGGCGGAATGCGGGGAAACTAAGGCGGCGGCGTCTTGGCCGGCCGGGCCGCCGCGGTGCGGCGGCGCAGCAGCACGTAAGCAGCCGCCGGCACCGCGAGCAACAGGACAGCGAGCGCGCCCAACCCGTAGATGTTCCCGAAGATCGTGCCGAGGATGATGTCGACGAGGACGAGCAGGAAATTGTAGGCCTGCACCGCATGGGAAAGGAGATCCATCCCGGCGCCTTCCAGCTAACTCGTCCGCACGCGCACGTAAGACCCGGGCGCCGCTTCGATCGGCTTCAGCTTACCGCCGCCGGGCTTGCGCGCCGCCACCTCGCCGCCGGCGAAATTCTTGAGCCACGCGGCCCAATGCGGCCACCACGATCCTTCGTGGCTGACGGCGCCTTTCAGCCAGTCGTCCGGGGTCTTCGCCAACTTGGCGTTGGTCCAATGGCCGTATTTGGCGGTGCCGCCGGGCGGCGCCGGCGGATTGACGATGCCGGCGATGTGACCGGACGCCGCCAGCACGAATTCGATCGGGCCGTTGTAGAGCCTGGTCGCGGCATAGGTCGAGGTCCACGGCGCGATGTGATCCTCGCGGGTGGAAAGGATGAAACTGGGCTGCGTGATCTTCTTGAGATCGATGGGAACGCCGGCGAGCTTGATGCCGCCCGGCTTCGACAGCAGGTTCTCCTGGTACATCTTGCGCAGGTAGAAGCCGTGCATCGCCGCCGGCATGCGCGTCGAATCGGAATTCCAATAGAGCAGATCGAACGGGAAGGGGTTCTTGCCCATCAGGTAGTTGTTGATGACGAAGGACCAGATCAGGTCGTTGGCGCGCAGCATGTTGAAGGTGTTGGCCATGGCGCTGCCCTCGAGATAGCCCTTCTCGTTCATGCGGGTCTCGAGCGCGGCCAGCTGCTCCTCGTCGATGAAGACGCCGAGCTCGCCCGGCTCGGCGAAATCGACCAACGTGGCGAGGAACGTGGCGCTCGTCACGCGGTCGATGCCTTTCGCCGCCATGTAGGCGAGCGCGCAGGCGAACAGCGTGCCGCCGAGGCAATAGCCGACTACGTTGGCCTCGCGCTCGCCGGTCGCCTTTTCCATGGCGTCGAGCGCGGCAATCGGCCCTTCGAGCATGTAATCCTCGAAGGTCTTGGCCGCGAGCTTCTCGTCGGGGTTGACCCAGGAAACGACGAAGACCGTGATGCCCTGGTCGACCGCCCATTTGACGTAAGAGTTCTTCTCGCGCAGATCGAGGATGTAGTACTTGTTGATCCAGGGCGGAATTATCAGCAGCGGCCGGCGCATGACCTTCTTCGTGGCCGGCTCGTATTGGATGAGCTGGATGAGGTCGTTCTGGAAAACGACCTTGCCCGGCGTCACCGCGACGTTGCGGCCAAGCTCGAACGCGGTGTGATCGGTCATCTTGATGCTGATCTGGCCCTTGCCGCGATCGAGGTCCTCGAGCAGGTTCTTGAGCCCCTTCACCAAATTCTCGCCCTTCGACTCGATGGTTTCGCGCAAGACCTCGGGATTGGTCATGACGAAGTTGCTGGGCGAGAGCGCATCGACGAACTGGCGCGTGTAGAAGTCGATCTTCTTGGCCGATTTGTCGTCGAGGCCGTCGACGTCGCGGGCGGTCGCTTGCAGCCACCGCGCCGACAGCAGATAGGATTGCTTGATGAAATCGAAGACCGCGTTTTCTTGCCAGGCCGGGTCCTTGAAGCGCTTGTCCTCGGGCTCGGGCGCCGCCAAAGGCGGTCCGTCCTCGCCCATCATGCGCCGGGCCGAGCTTTGCCACAGCTTCATGTGGTCCTGCCATAGATCGACCTGGGCCTGCATCAGCTTGGCCGGGTTTGCCATCATGCGCGCCGTCAAATCGATGAAGGTGCGGCCGACCTGGAAAGGATCGGTCATGCCGAAGCCGCCCTGCTGCTGGCGGGTCAGGAACTCCGAAACAATCCTCTGGGACCGCTCGGCGATCTCGGCCATGGTCTTGGCGAAGTCGGCGCCCGCTCCGGCGCCCTGTTGATCGGTCATGATGGCTTCCTCTATGATGCGGCGCACCATAGCTTTCGCCCGGCGCCAAGACAATGTCGGCCTCCAACCCGATGGGACATATAAAGTGTGGATGATGATTGGAAGAGACTCACTGCTTAAGGCCCGTTTATGGGCGGTCGTGGCCTGCCTGGCGGGTTCGCTTGCGCTCGGCGGATGCAGCGAGACAGCGGAGCCACAAACGACGGCGCCGGCCGCGGATGCGGAGGACTTCCCCAATCTGGCGACGGTCCCCGGCGAGGTGCCGGCCGCGACCAGCCGCGCCGAGCGCGAACGCATCATCGAGGGATTGAAGGCCGACAAGGCGAACGCGGAATACACCGGCGATGTCTTCGGCGATCAGGCGGCATCGGTTGCGCCGGCCGAGCCGCCGCCGCCAGCCCCGCCGCCGAAGCCCGAAGATACGGCGGAATCCTCGGCCGAAGAGGCCGCCGCGGCGGAATCGGCGCCGGCGCCGGCGCCGGAGCCGGAATCGGTGCCCGAGGCGGCGCCGGTCGAATCGGTCGAAACGACCGAGGTGCCGGTGGTTGAGGAGCCCGAGTCCGCGCCCGAGGCCGAGGAAAGCGCCGTCGCCGTCGACCCTTCGACAATCGAAGCGCCGTCCGAGCCGGCCGAACCTGACTTGGCGGCTACGGGCGCGCCGGCGGGCACGCCCATCGGCATCGTCTATTTCGACACGAACTCGGCCAGTTTGTCGAGCGAGGCCGAAGACGTGTTGCGCGAGATCGCCCGCGTTCACCAGGAGAGCGGCCGGAACCTTCGTATCGTCGGTCACGCCAGCGGCGGCGTGGATCAACCCGAAGCCAACATGAAAATGTCGATGAAACGCGCCGCCGCCGTCGCGGAAGGCCTGGCGAGCTTGGGTCTGGCCCAGGAAAGTTTGGAGGTCGAGGCGCTTGGGGACACCGCGCCAGCCGCCGATGAATCGACTCCGGAAGGGGAGGCCGCCAACCGCCGCACCGAGATCTTTTTCCAGTAGTTGGCTCGTGCCTGGAATGGTGGATGTCTGACATGAGCCTTATCCCTCGTCCTTCGACAAGCTCGGGACGAGGAGGTTCAGGACGACACCCTCATGCCGAGCCTGTCGAAGCATGAGCTTGTCGAAGCATGAGGGTCGCCAGGCCGGGGCGTTGCGCGTGGGCATTGCCGGCCTCGGAACCGTCGGCGCGGGCGTCGTCAAGCTGCTGCGCCAGAACACCGACGTCCTGGCGGAGCGCTGCGGCCGGCGCGTGGAGATCGCCGCGGTCTCGGCCCGGAAGCGGGACGCCAGGCGCGATTGCGATCTAACCGGATTGCGCTGGGAAGGCGATGCCGCCCAGTTGGCCAAGGATCCCGGCATCGACGTCGTGGTCGAGCTGATTGGCGGCGCGGAAGGTCCGGCGCGCGAGCTGGTCGAGACGGCCATCGCCAACCGCAAGCACGTGGTGACCGCGAACAAGGCGCTGATCGCGCATCATGGCGCGGCGTTGGCGAAGGCCGCCGAGAAGGCCGGCGTCACGGTTGCCTTCGAGGCGGCGGTCGCCGGCGGCATCCCGATCGTCAAAACCCTGCGCGAAGGACTCGCCGCCAACCGCATCCAGCGGATCTATGGAATCCTGAACGGGACTTGCAACTACATCCTCACCACCATGCGCCGTACCGGCGCCGAGTTCGCCGGCGTGCTCGCCGAGGCCCAAGCGCTCGGCTATGCCGAGGCCGATCCCGGCTTCGACGTCGACGGCATCGACGCCGCGCACAAGCTGGCGATCCTGACCAGCCTCGCCTTCGGCTGCGAGATCGATCTCGCCGGCGTGCATGTCGAGGGCATACGCCACGTCCGGGCCGTCGACATCGCCTTTGCCGAGGAGCTCGGTTACCGCATCAAGCTGCTCGGCCTCGCCCGCCCGACCGAGAGCGGCATCGAACAGCGCGTGCACGCCTGCATGGTGCCGCTGGGCACGCCCATCGCCCATGTCGACGGGGTGTTCAACGCGGTCGTGACCGAAGGAGATTTCGTCGGCCAAAGCATGGTCGAGGGCCGCGGCGCCGGGGCGGGGCCCACGGCCTCGGCGGTGGTGGCCGATCTCATCGACCTTGCGCGCGGACGGGCGCTGCCGATGTTCGGCGTCCCGGCGGCGGCGTTGCGCCGTATTCCGGCCTCGCCGATCGATCGGCACCGTGGCGCCTACTATGTGCGCCTCATGGTCGTGGACAAGCCCGGCGTCATCGCCGACGTGGCGGCGGCGCTGCGCGACGAGCAGGTCTCGATGGAGGCCATGATCCAGCGCGCGCGGGCGCCTGGCGAACCCGTGCCGGTGGTGCTGACCACGCATGATACCCTGGAGGCGTCGATGGGCCGCGCACTCGCGCGCATCGCGGCGCTAGGCTCCGTGGTCGAGCCGCCGCGCATGATCCGCATCGAAGCGTTATAGGAGACTCCGTTGCCGCAAAAGACCGCAAATGCCTTGCCGATCATGGAGCGCAACCTGGCGTTGGAGGCCGTGCGCGTGACCGAGGCGGCGGCGCTGTCCGCCTCGCGCCTCATGGGGCGGGGCGACGAAAAAGCAGCCGACCAGGCCGCTGTCGACGCGATGCGGCGTGCCCTCAACGCGCTCTCGATCGATGGCACCGTGGTCATCGGCGAGGGCGAGCGCGACGAGGCGCCGATGCTCTACATCGGCGAGAAGGTCGGCGCCGGCGGGCCCAAGGCCGACATCGCGCTCGATCCCCTGGAGGGGACGACGATCACCGCCAAGGGCGGCCCGAACGCGCTCGCCGTCGTCGCCATCGCCGGCGAAGGCGGATTCCTGAACGCGCCCGACGTCTACATGGACAAGATCGCGGTCGGTGGCGGATTGCCGGACGCCGTCGTCGACTTGGATGCCAAGCCGGCGGAGAACCTCCGCGCCCTCGCCCTGGCGAAAAAAGTAGAGATCGCCGATCTGGTCGTCTGCATTCTCGATCGCCCGCGTCACCAGGAGCTGATCGCCGCGGTGCGAATTGCGGGTGCCCGCATCGCCCTCATCTCCGACGGAGACGTGAGCGGCGTCATCGCCACGGCGCGCCCCAACAGCGGCGTCGACATCTACATGGGCTCCGGCGGCGCTCCCGAAGGCGTGCTGGCGGCAGCCGCGCTTCGGTGCATCGGCGGGCAGATGCAAGGCCGGCTTATCTTCCGCAACGACGACGAGCGGGGGCGTGCCCGGCGCTACGGCATCGCCGATTTCGACCGCAAATACGGCCTGCTCGATCTCGCCAAGGGCGACGTCATGTTCGCGGCGACGGGGGTCACCGATGGCACCATGCTGCGCGGCGTCAGGCGATTTCGCGGCGGCGCCATCACCCATTCCATGGTCATGCGTTCCAAGACCGGCACGGTTCGCGTCATCGAGGCGCACCACAATTTCGAACGCAAAGTCGGATTCGATGCCGGATAGCGCGAGAGCATTCTACCGGTATTTCTGTCGTCCCGGCGAAAGCCGGGACCCATCGCGACACGGCTCGATGGATTCCGGCTTGCGCCGGAATGACAGACTTCAATTAGAGGGGTTTCGCCCCCTTTTTCGTGTGTGAACGAGCGCGGGGAGACCTGCCTTGGCGTCGAGCGCTCGCACGGCGGGCGCCGCTGGGTAATCCGCGCGGGGGACAACCGGGAATCCGACCAGCGAACGGGCCTGGCGATCGCGCAACGCCTCGGCGTACCGGAGATCGTCGGCCGGCTTCTGGCGGCGCGCGGCGTGGATGCCGAAAGCGCGGCGTCGTTCCTCAACCCGGCCTTGCGCGATCACCTGCCCGACCCATCGCGATTCAAGGACATGGACCGCGCCGTCGAGCGGCTGGTCCGCGCCGTCGGCAACGGCGAGGGCATCGCCGTCTTCGGGGATTACGACGTGGACGGGGCGACCTCGGCGGCGCTCCTGCATCGCTTCTTCGCCGCGATCGGCGTGGCGGTGACACTCTACGTGCCCGACCGGCTGACCGAGGGTTACGGTCCGAACGCCCCGGCGCTGCGCCGGCTGCGAGACGCGGGGATCGCGGTCGTCGTCACCGTCGATTGCGGCATCACCGCGTTCGAGGCCCTGGCCGAGGCGGAGGGCGTAGGCCTCGACGTCATCGTCATCGATCATCACGTGGCCGAGCCGCGCCTGCCGCCGGCCCACGCCGTCGTCGATCCGAACCGCCTGGACGAGGCCGACGACGTGCGCGCCGGTTACGGGACGCTTGCCGCGGTCGGGCTGGCGTTCCTGCTCGTCGTCGGCGTCAATCGGAGCTTACGCCGGGCCGGCCGCTACGAAAGTTCGCCCGAGCCCGATCTTCTTCAGTGGCTCGATCTGGTGGCGCTCGGCACGATCTGCGACGTGGTGCCGCTTCGGGGCTTGAACCGCGCCTTTGCCGCGCAAGGGCTTAAGGTGATGGCCGCGCGGGCCAATATCGGCCTGGCCGCGCTCGCCGACCGGGCGCGCATCGCCGAACGCCCCACCGGCTGGCACGCGGGGTTCGTGCTAGGGCCGCGCGTCAACGCCGGCGGGCGCATCGGCGCGGCCGATCTGGGCGCGCGGCTGCTCAGCACCGAGGATCCGGCCGAGGCGGCCGCGATCGCCGACCGGCTGGAGGCGCTCAATGCCGAGCGCCGCGCGATCGAGCGGGTCGTGCTGGACGCGGCACAGGTCAAGGCCGAGGCCGCATCGCACCCTGCGTTCATCTTCGTATCCGGCGAGGATTGGCACCCCGGCGTCATTGGCGTGGTGGCAAGCCGCCTCAAGGAGCGTTTCGGCCGGCCGGCCTGCGTCGTGGCGCTGGTCCAAGACAAAGCGATGGGCATGATCGGCAAGGGCTCCGGCCGGTCGGTGGCGGGGGTCGATTTCGGCAGCGCCGTCATCGCGGCGCGCCAGGCCGGATTACTCATCAATGGCGGCGGTCATCCGATGGCCGCCGGCCTGACGGTGGCGGCGGACCGGATCGAGGACTTGCGCGATTTCCTGACGGAACGGCTGGCCGGCCAGATGGGCGTCGGATCCCGGGAGCGGATTTTCGAGCTCGACGGCGTGTTGGCGCTGGCGGCGGTGACGCCGGATCTCGCGAGGGTCGTCGCCGATCTCGGCCCCTTCGGCAGCGGCAACGCCGAACCCCGCTTCGCCATCACCGGCGTTCGCGTCGTGCGCGCAACCCAAGCCGGCGCCGAGCATGTGCGCTGCATTCTTGCCGGCGCCGGGGGCGGCCGGCTAAAGGCGATCGCGTTTCGCGCCTTCGAGAGCGACGTCGGGCGAGCCTTGATGCGCTCCTCGGGCGCGGTCATGCACCTCGCCGGATGCTTGCGCCTCGATCGCTGGCAGGGCCGCGAAGAGGTGCAGCTCGTGATCGAGGACGCGGCGGCGGCCTAGTTCAAGTCTCGGAAGCTTTGACCCAGCCGCCATGCTTCGAGACGCCGCTTCGCGGCTCCTCAGCATGAGGTAACAATTTGATAAAGAACGCCTACCTCATCCTGAGGAGCGTTCGAAGAACGCGTCTCGAAGGATTGGCCATAGGTCTCGGGCTACCCGAGACTTGGCATCAGTCCAGCGAAGCCGTCACCATGATCTCGACGAGATAGTCGGGGCCGGCCAACTTGGCCTCGACGGTGGCGCGCGCCGGCGCGTTGCCGTTGGGGACCCAGGCGTCCCAGACCTTGTTCATTTCGTCGAAGCGGCGAATATCCGCCATCCAAATGTTTGCCGAAAGGATCTTCGCCTTGTTGCTGCCGGCGGCCTTCAGCAAGCGGTCGATCCGGCTCAGGATCTGCTTGGTCTGCTGCCCGACCGAGGGCACCGGCCGGTCGGCGACCTGGCCGGCGAGATAGACCGTGTTGCCGTGGATGACGGCCTGGCTCATGCGCGGGCCGACCTGGACTCGTCTGATCGCCATGTTCTTGTATCCTCTCAAGTGTATGAAGCCGGCCCTTCGGCCCGCTGGGGATGATTATGCGCGATCCCGCGGCCGGGCGATAGCCTGCTTGGCCATGGGCCGGCGCCAATCCGGTTCCATTCGACCGAAAAATGCTCTAGAAACTGGCCCCGCCGTCCCCATCGTCTAGAGGCCTAGGACACCGCCCTTTCACGGCGGTAACAGGGGTTCGAATCCCCTTGGGGACGCCAATCTTTACGTAGGCCCATGGACAATCAATACAAGACGCAGGATTTTCTTTCGTTCTGCCACCCGCTCACGGCCGAAATCCATCGGTATTGGGAGGCGAAGCGTGGGAGCCGTCCCATGCCGGCGCGGGCCGATATCGACCCGGGAGATCTCAGGAAGCACCTTCCGGGCATGATGATCGTCCAGATCGTTGCCGACGAGCGCCGCTATGTCTATCGCCTGGTTGGAACGCGCGAGGTGACGGCGCGTGGAAACGATCCCACCGGCAAGTCCGTGGCCGAGAAGTTCTACGGCAGCAGCCGCGAGCGCGCGCTGGGCAATTACGACTATGTCGTGTCGAGCCGTTCCTACATCTTCGACAACGAGGATTTCGTCACCTTCGACGGCAAGGCGGGCCACGAGGAGGTGCTGTTCCTGCCGCTTTCGAGCGACGGAACGAACGTCGACCAGATACTGGTCTACACCTATCATTACTGGAATCCCTACCAGCGCCGATTGGCGGCTCGGAGCGCGCTCGATGGATGATCTAATTAAGACGCTGGATTTCCTGACCGTCTGCCATCCGCTGACGGCCGACATCTATCGCTATTGGGAGACGAAACGAGGAAGCCGCCGCCTTCCGGCACGGGCCGACATCGATCCGGGCGAGCTGCGCAAGCATCTGCCGGGGATGATGATCGTCCAGGTGGTCGCCGACGAGCGTCGCTATCTCTATCGCCTGGTCGGCACGCGCGAGGTAACGGCGCGCGGAAACGATCCGACCGGCCATGCCGTAGGGGAAGATTATTTCGGCAGCAGCCGCGAGCGCGTTTTCCACAATTACGACTATGTCGTGGAGAGCCGTTCGTTCCTGCTCGATAACGAAAGCTTCGTCATGCCGGATGGCAAGATCGGCAACGAGGAGGCGCTGTTCCTGCCGCTTTCGAGCGACGGAACGGACGTCGACCAGGTGCTGGTCTACACCTACCACTACTGGAATCCCTATCAGCGGCGGCTCGCGGTCGAGACCGGGGCCTTACACGAGTAGCGCCGGATCGAACGGAGCGGAATGCCATGGCCGGCGCAATTCAAGCACAACCATTGGGCACGCACGACAGCCGGACGCGCCGCCTGCGTTGCCTCGAGGCGATCGAGCGCAAGGTTCTCTGGCTCGCCTGCTGGACGATTCACAACGCCAATCATTTGCGCCCGAATCGCGACGGCCTCAAGGTCGGCGGCCATCAGGCTTCCAGCGCCTCGGTGGCGGCGCTGATGACCGCGCTTTACTTCGGGGTGCTGCGCCCTAGGGATCGGGTCGCCGTCAAGCCGCACGCCAGCCCCGTCTTTCACGCCATCCAATATCTGCTCGGCCGGCAAAGCCGCGAGAAGCTCGAGGGTTTCCGCGCGTTCGGCGGGGCGCAGGCCTACCCCTCGCGCACCAAGGACGCCGACGATGTCGATTTCTCCACGGGCTCGGTCGGTCTCGGCGCCGCGCAAACCTGTTTCGCGGCGTTGGTTCAGGACTATCTCGGCCTGAAGGGCCTCGGCGATCCGGCGCCGTTCGGCGACGACCGGCCCGGCCGCATGGTGGCGGTGGTGGGCGATGCCGAGCTCGACGAGGGCAACATCTTCGAGGCGCTCTACGAAGGCTGGAAGCACGACATCCGCAACGTCTGGTGGATCGTCGATTTCAACCGGCAGAGCCTTGACGCCGTGCTGCCCGATCACGTCTTCGGGCACATCGACAGGCTGTTCGCCTCGATGGGCTGGCGGGTGCTGACCCTGAAATACGGCAAGAAGCTGCAAGCCGCCTTCGAGCGCCCGGGCGGGGGCGCGCTCAAGGAATGGATCGACGCCTGTCCCAATTCGCTTTATTCCGCGCTGGTGTTCAAGGGCGGCGATGCGTGGCGCGCGCGCATCCTCGGCGACATGGGCGAATCGAGCCCGGTCGCCGATCTCGTTCGGCACTACGACGATTCCGCGCTCCAGTCGCTCATGACCAACCTTGGCGGGCATGACATCGAGACCATCCTCGAAAGCCTGGCCGCCATTCCCGACGATCGTCCGACCTGCATTCTCGCCTACACGATCAAGGGCCACGGTTTGCCCTTCGCCGGTCACAAGGACAACCACGCCGGTCTCATGAACGACGCGCAAATGGCGGCGTTCAAGACCATGAACCGGATCCCCGACGGCGCCGAATGGGACAAATTCGCCGGGCTCGACATGCCGGCAACGGAGATCGAGGACTTCCTGTCCGCGATTGCGTTCAATCGCCCGGAGTCGCGCCGCCTGACCGCGCCGATGGTGCCGGTGCCGGCGCCGGCGCGGTTTCCACTGCCGGCCGCCCCGCGCCAATCCACGCAGGAGGGCTTCGGGCGCATTCTCGCCGACATCGCCCGCGAGGGCGGTCCCTTGGCCGACCGCATCGTGACCACCTCGCCCGATGTCACGGTCTCGACCAGCCTCGGCGGTTGGGTCAATCGGCGCGGATTGTTCCACCGCGACGCCAGGAGCGATACGTTCGTGGAACAGAAGGTGGTGTCGGCGCAAGCCTGGACGATGTCGCGGCGCGGCCAGCATATCGAGCTTGGCATCGCCGAGAACAACCTGTTCCTGCTGGTGGCGGCGCTCGGCCTGTCGCACGAGCTGTTCGGCGCGCGGCTTCTGCCGGTCGCCACGCTCTACGATCCGTTCATCCAGCGCGGCCTCGATGCGCTCAATCACGCGTGCTATCAGGATGCGAGATTCATCCTCGCCGGCACGCCGTCGGGTATCACGCTGGCGCCGGAGGGCGGCGCGCATCAGTCGATCGGCACGCCGCTGATCGGTATCGCCCAGGACGGGCTCGCCGCGTTCGAGCCCGCCTTCGTGGACGAACTTGCCGTCATCCTGCAATGGGCGTTCGAGTACATTCAGCGCGATGGCGGCGGCGAGGGACGCCGCGGCTGGCTGCGCGATGCCAAGGGCGGATCGGTCTATCTCCGCCTCTCGACGAGGCCGCTCGATCAGCCCAAGCGCGACTTCGGCGCGATCGAGCGCCGGAACATCATCGATGGCGGCTATTGGCTGATACCGCCGGCGCCGGGCGCCGGGATCGCCATCGTCTACGCGGGCGCAGTGGCGCCGGACGCGATCGCGGCGCATGCGATGTTGGCCGAGGACGTGCCCGGCGCCGGACTGCTGGCGGTCACATCCGCCGACCGGCTCAACGCCGGCTGGCAGGCGGCCCAGGCCGCTCGCCAGCGCGGGCCGCAAGGTGAATTGTCCACCGTCGAATCGCTTCTGGGCGCGCTCGCTCCCGGCGCCGGCCTCGTCACGGTCGTCGATGGCCACCCGATGACGCTTTCTTGGCTCGGGGCCGTCCTCGGCCATCGGGTTCAGGCGTTGGGGGTCGAGCATTTCGGTCAGTCCGGCGACATTCCCGACCTTTACCGGCATTACCGCATCGACACCGACGCCATCCTCGATGCTTGCGCGGCGGCGCTGTTGCGGGCCGGATCGCGGCCAGGGGGATTTCTGTAAAAATTCCCGCGTATTCGATATAAATTCAAGTGTTATTTTGCGCTCGATCGAGATCGTTCTATGTTTATTTGAGTGTCTGTCGGTCAATATTATATTTTAACTCCTACTTAACTTCGCGGTGATAGGAATGTCGGTGGACGCCCAGGCGGGCGTATTGATGGAGAACCACGGATGCGAGTCATCGCCTTGGCCTCTCAGAAGGGCGGCGCCGGCAAGACGACCCTGGCCGGCCACATCGGAGTCGAAGCCGAGCGTTGCGGCTACGGCCCCGTGGTGCTGATCGATACCGACCCGCAAGGCAGCCTGGCCGAATGGTGGAACGCGCGCGAAGCCGAGACGCCGTTTTATGCCCGCACCGGCCTCGCCCGCCTTGCCGAGGATATCGAGCGCCTGCGCGCCGAGGGGGTGAAGCTGGTGGTCATCGACACGCCGCCGGCGATCACGGCCACGATCGCCGAAGTCGTCCGGCTCGCCGATCTCGTGGTCATTCCCGCGCGCCCGAGCCCGCACGATTTGCGCGCCGTCGGCGCGACGGTCGAGTTGGTCGAGCGCCACGGCAAGCCGATGATCTTCGTCGTCAGCGGCGCCACGGTGCGCGCGCGCATCACCGCCGAGGCGGTCATGGCGCTCTCGCAGCACGGCACGGTGGCGCCGTCCATCATTCATCACCGGACCGACTTCGCGGCCAGCATGATCGACGGCCGCACCGTCATGGAACTGGATCCGAATTGCCGGTCGGCGGGCGAGATCGCCCAGCTTTGGAGCTATCTCGACACGCGCCTCTCGGGCCGCACGCATCGGACCATGCTGACGGCCGGCCTCGCGGCCGCCGGTGGCGCCGCCTTGGCGGCTTCATAAATCCACTCCATTGACGGGCGAGTCATGTCCATGAAATTCGCGACCCTGACCAGTTCGCTCCTTGTCGGCAAGGGCAAGGCCCAGCCGATGCCATCCGGAGCCTGGGGGTCCTTGCGGGAAGCAGGAGAGTCCGGCGGATTGCGCGTCGTGCCGACGCGCGTCTCCGGCAAGCATCGTCATTTGCGCATCGAGAACGCGGTGATGCAGGCCGATGGGCTTCACGCCAAATGCAATCGCCTGACGGTGCGCGTTCATCCGACGCGCTATTTGCGGATCAAGCTGGCGGCCGGGCACATGGGTACCACGATCCAGGATCTCGTCAGCACCGCCCTCGATTCCTATCTCGATCGAGCGGCCGAGCGGGTGATGGGCGGTTCCTGCGCGTGCCTCAATGCGCCGGCCGTGGACGACGACGCCAAGCCTCGGGCGGAGGACGGTCGGAATGACGCTGACCCAGCCGACCCCGCGGCGTAATCCGAGCGCGGCAAAGCCCGCCGCGTCGAAGCGGTCGGCCAAGAGCGCCAGACCGCGCGCCGCCAGTCTCTCCATGGTGTTCGAAGGGGCCGCTCCGGCGAAAATCGCCGGCTTGCGGACGGTCGCGCCGGAAAAGCCGATTGACGGCCTCAAGCCGACGCCAACGCCCGTTCCCCAGCCCAAGGAGCCGCCCGTCAAGGCGCCGGCCACGATCCGGGCAATGCCCTCGCCGCCCGCGCCCGTTGTCGAGCAAGCGCCGGCTGTCGTCGTGCCGCCGCCGCCGCCAGCCGCGCCGACGCAGGCAAAACCGCCGGCAACGACCGATGAGATGATCGCCTTCTGGAATCGGTTGCGGCAAGGCCGCCGGTATCCGGTTCTCTCCGACATCGACGCGAATTTCCAGATTGACGGGTGGCCGGCTTCCATTCTCTTCGAATGCGCCAGCCGGGACTCGAAGAGGACAGGGCATGCGGGCGACGTCTTGCGCATGTCGCGCCTTGGCAACGGCACCGGCAACATCGCCTACACGCCGATGATGATGGAGTGGATGCTGTCGCTGGCGCGGGAAGTCGTCGAAACCGGCAAGGCCATCGAGGACCGGGACAATTTTCCGGCCTCGGGCGCGGTGGCGCGCTATCGCCTGGTTCTTCTGCCCTTGGGCGAGGAGCGAAACGGCGTAGGCCACGTTCTTGGCGCCCTGGAACGCATTTGATCTCGAAATCGAGGAGGAAGCCCCCTTGCCAACTGAAACTCGTACCCTGGTGTTCTCGCCCGATGAGGTCGCCGAGGCGCTGGCGGAATTCAAGGACGCCGGCAATGGCAAGATGCCGGCCGGCGATATCATCTTCTGCAGGGTCGGCGAGGGCACGATGGACGTTACCATTAAGGTGATGGTCCCGGGGTCGCGCGACGTTCTGACCGCCGCGGTCGGCGCCGAGGACGTGGGCGCCGCCCTCGTTGCCTATTGCCTGAGCCGGTCGGTGCCTCTGCCGCTGAAATCAACCCGCAGCCTCGAGGTCCAGGGCAACAACGTGGCGCTGCGCCTGTCGCTGAACGGGAACGCCCGGCCGCTGCCGGATTTCGTTTCCAGCCGATCCGAGGGCCGGCCCGCACCCGCCGCTTAGGAAACGGTTAACCGGCAAGCGCCATAATATCGCGCGAAATCCCGAATGGGGAGCGCTTGCCATGGCCGAGACCACCTTCGTGCTGATGACGTTCGTGCGCGGCATTTGGCGCACGCAGCAGAACTTCGACAATCGAGAGCGCGCCGTCGCCGAGGCCATGCGGCTCGCCAACGATCCGAAATGCGAAGGGGTCAAGGTGACGTGCGAGACCTACGACGAACGCCAAGGCGCCTTCGTCACGCGGACGCTCTATCGCCGCGCCAAGGCCGATCAGGTCAAGGCCGAGCTCTCCGCGGCCGAGGGCAAGATTCGAGGCTTCATGTCGGATCGCCAATCTAGGCGCGTACTCTGATGTAAAACCTCATGGTTCGAGACGGCCGCTGACGCGGCCTCCTCGCCATGAGGCTTCTTAAGGTTTCCTCACCCCGAGGAGCGCCCGAAAGGGCGCGTCTCGAAAGGCGAGGAAACCGTTACGCTCAAATGCGATAGCACTGCTTTCTTACGCCGCCCCGCTCGACAGGGCGGCAGCGATGCCGCATTCTTGCCATCCGGCTCTTGGCAAGAAGGTGGAGTTTCCAATGTCCGACGTCATGTTGGTCGAAAAATCGGGTGGCATCGCCACCGTGACATTCAACCGTCCGAAATTCCGCAATGCCGTCGACCAGACGCAGGTTCACATATTCCAGGAGGTCTTCGCCGGCCTGAAGGCGGATCGCGATCTGCGGGCGGTCGTGCTGCGCGGCGCCGGCGACCATTTCATGGCCGGGGGCGATCTCAACTTCTTCGCCGGCATGCTGGAGTTCCCGCCCGCCGAGCGCCGGCGCCGGTTCGAGGAGGTCGTCCATGCCATCCACCCCGTGGTTCTCGCCATCCGCGACATCTCGGCGCCCGTCATCGCCAGCGTGCGCGGCGGCGCGGCCGGGTGGGGCATGAGCCTGGTCATGGCCTGCGACCTCGCCATCGCCGCCGACGATGCCTTCTTCAGTCTCGGCTATTGCAAGATCGGTGTCTGCCCGGAAGGGTCCGGGAGCTACTATCTGCCCCGCATGCTGGGCCTCAAGAAGGCGATGGAGGTGGCGCTGTTATCCGACCGGATCGATGCCTCGGCCGCGCTCGCGCTCGGCCTGGTCAACAAAGTGGTGCCGGTGGCGGAGCTTGAATCCGCGACCCGAGAGTATGCGGAGCGCCTGGCAACCGGGGCGACCCGGGCGTTCGGTGTCACCAAGCGCCTCCTGAACCGCTCCTTGAGCAGTACGCTCGAGGACCAGCTCGACGCGGAGGCGGCGGGCTTTGGCGAATGCGCCGCCACGGAGGATTTCGCCGAAGGCGTCAAGGCCTTCATGGCCAAGCGCAAACCCGTCTATGCCGGACGCTGAGGTGCCTTGTGGCGCGGACTCTTGAGGGCAAGACCCTGTTCATCACCGGCGCCAGCCGCGGCATCGGGCTTGCCATCGCCCTGCGGGCCGCGGCGGATGGAGCGAACATCGTGATCGCCGCCAAGACCGTCGATCCGCATCCGAAGCTGCCGGGTACCATCCATACGGCCGCCAAGGAGATCGAGGCCGCGGGCGGGCGGTGCCTGCCCTTGCAGGTCGACATCCGCGACGACGCCCGTGTATTTCAAGCGGTCGATGAGGCGGTCGGCCGTTTCGGCGGCATCGACATTCTGGTGAACAACGCCAGCGCCATCGGCCTGACCGGCACGCTCGCCACGCCGATGAAACGCTACGATCTGATGCACGACATCAATGGGCGCGGCACGTTCCTCTGCTCCCAGGCCTGCCTGCCGCATCTTAAGCGCGCGCCCAATCCCCACATCTTGACGATGGCGCCGCCGCTCAACATGAAGGCGAAGTGGTTTGCCCCGCACGTCGCCTACACGATGGCCAAGTATGGCATGAGCATGTGCGTGTTGGGGATGGCGGAGGAATTCCGCGGCGACGGGATCGCGGTCAACGCGCTCTGGCCGCGCACGGTCATTCTGACGGCGGCATTGCAAATGAACCCCTACGTCAATCCAAAGGGCTGTCGTAGACCCTCGATCATGGCCGACGCCGCGCACGCGGTCCTGACGCGCGATAGCCGATCGTGCACCGGCAATTTCCTCATCGACGAGGACGTCTTGCGCGAGGCGGGAATGACGGATTTTGCTCCTTACGCGGTCGATCCGGCCTCACCGCTCGAACCCGACTATTTCCTCGATTGAAGGATTCCATCCCATGAGCCAATCCACCGACCGCCCAGAACCCGTCGATGCGGCGGTGACGCCGCGCTTCGGGGCCATCCCGACCTTCATGCGCCTGCCGCATATCCCCGATCCGGCGAAGCTCGACATCGCGCTGGTCGGTGTTCCCTGGGACGGCGGCACCACCAACCGCGCCGGCGCCCGCCACGGGCCGCGCGAGATCCGCAACATGTCGAGCTTCATGCGCAAGGTCCATCACGTCAGCCGCATCGCGCCCTACGAGCTGGCGCGGGTCGCCGATCTGGGCGACGCGCCGGTCAACCCCATCGACCTCATGGACAGCCTCGCGCGCATCGAGGCGTTCTTCGCCAAGGTGCACGCGGCCGGGGCCATGCCGCTGTCGGCGGGGGGCGACCACCTCATCACCCTGCCTATCTTCCGCGCCATCGCCCGCCAGCGGCCCATCGGCATGGTCCATGTCGATGCCCATTCCGACACCAATGACCGCTATTTCGGCAACAACAAGTACACGCACGGCACGCCCTTCCGCCGGGCGGTCGAGGAAGGCCTGCTCGACCCCAAGCGCACCATTCAGATCGGCATCCGCGGCTCCATCTACAGCGCCGACGACATGGCCTTCGCCGAAGGGGCGGGCATGCGCGTCGTCTACATGGAGGAATTCGCCGCCATCGGCGTTCACAAGGTCATCGCCGAGGCCCGCCGCGTCGCCGGCGAAGGCCCCACTTACGTCAGCTTCGACGTGGACGGGCTCGACCCTGTCTACGCGCCCGGCACCGGCACGCCGGAGATCGGCGGCCTGACGACGCTCGAGGCCCAACACCTCATCCGCGGCCTGCAAGGCCTCGATCTCATCGGCGGCGACGTGGTCGAGGTGTCGCCGCCCTTCGATCCGTCGGGTAATACGGCGCTCGTAGGCGCCACCATGATGTTCGAGATCCTGTGCGTCCTCGCGGAAGCCCACCATCGGCGCGCCAAGCGGCGTTAACTTATTTGTACGATCGACACATTCGTTTACGGGTCGAATCGAGGGAAACATGGTAAATCACAACTTTGCCACACGAATCCGGCCTGGGGTCATGGCATATACGCGGTTGTCCCGGCCTGTCGGCGATCGTTCGTCGGCCCTGTCGCTGGACGTCACAAGGTCGCATCGGCTTTCGTTCCGAAGGTGTCGGCGACTTTGCCACCCACACGCGCAACTCAAACACCCCGCCTTGTGCGGGGTGTTTTTTTGAACGACCCGGCAACGGATTCTTAACCCTAGACTGTCAACGTTGGTCGCCGTCGGGCTGGCATGCCCGTGGATCGAGGCGCGGGGTCATCGGATGTCGAAGCCACTCGTCGTGATTTCCAACAGCGAAGCCACCAGCCTTGCCACGCTGCTGGTGATGCGCAAGTCGGACCAAGAACTCATTCGCGTCCTCGAAGACCTCATCGAGGTCCTTTGCCGCAAGGGCATCATCAACCTGGACGACCTGCCGCTCGATGCACGCAAGAAGATTTTCGAGCGCCAAGGGCTGCGCGGCCAGGTCGACTGACCGCCGGCAATCAGACGAGGTAGGGCGCGTCCTGGCGCACCTCGATCAGCGTCGGGCGGTCGGCGCCTAGGGCCGAACTCAGCGCTGACTTAAACGCCGCGAGGCTCGAAGGAGCCACGGCCAGGCAGCCGAAGGAGCGGGCCAGAGCCAGATAATCCGGATTGCGCGGCTTGACGCCGATCTCCGGAATGTGGCGGCGGACCATGTCGTCGGCGATCTGGCCGAGCGCGTCGTTGTTCCAGAGCAGGATCGGCAGCGGCAAGCCGCATTCGACGGCGGTGCCGAGCTCTTGCACCGTGAACAGAAATCCGGCATCGCCGGCCACCGCCATGACCGCCCGATCGGGAGCGCCCAGCTTGGCGCCGATGGCGGCGGGCAAGCCGTAACCCAAGGTTCCGAACCCCAACGGGTGAAACCACGTCCGCGGGCGCCGGCAGCGGTAATGGTAGCACCCGGTATAGGCGATCTGCGTCATGTCGGAGGATACGATGCCATCGTCGGGCAGGACCTGCCGGATCGCGTCAAGCAGCTTCGCATGGCGGCGCTGGAGCGGCGCCATGGATCGCCCGTTGGCCTCGCGCGCATCCGCGGCGATGGCACGCGCGTCCCATCCTTGCGCGCCGCCCGGGCCTAGCGCCGCCACGATCGCTTCGAGGCTGGCACGGGCATCGGCATGCAGCGCCACCTTCGCGGGATAGTCGCGCGCGAGCGCGTCGGCATCGATATCGACGCGGATGAGCGCCCCATTCAAAGGCAGCCGGTCGATCCAGGAATCGGTCTCCGCCAGTTCGGTGCCGGCCGCGAGGATGACATCGGCCTTCGCCACCAGCGCCTGCGTCGCATCGAGCGACAGCGACGAACCCAGCGACCGTGGATGGTCGTCGGAGACCAACCCCTTGGCGGCGGTGGTAGGAATAAAGACGGCGCCAAGCCGCTCGATGATCGCCGTCAGCGCCGCGCCCGCCTCGAGCGCCCCGCCGCCGGCGATGACCAGCGGCCGATCGGCGGCGGCGAGAAGCCGCGCCGCTTCGGCCACCTGGCGGGCATCCGGTTGCGGCCGGCGGGCGACCGGCCGGCGTTGCGGCGCCGCGCCGACCGCGGGCATGGTCAGGACATCGAGCGGTATCTCGATATGGACCGGCCGGGGCCGGGCGGCCTCGAAGACCGCGAAGGCGTCCGCCATGGCGGCGCCAAGGTCGTTCGGTTCCAGCACCGTTCGGCTGAAGGCCGTAAGCGGCGCTATCACGGCTTGCTGCGACGTGATCTCGTGCAGCCGGCCGCGCCCGCGGCCAAGGTCGCGGGTCGCGTTGACGCTCGAGAGCACCAGCATCGGCACGGAATCCGAAAAGGCCTGACCCATCGGCGTCGCCGCATTGGTGACGCCGGGCCCCGTGATCAGCACGCACACACCCGGCCGGCCGGTCGCCCGCGCATAGCCATCGGCCATGAAGCCGGCGCCTTGCTCGTGCCGGACGCCGATATGGCGAATCCGGCTGCCAGCCAGTCCGCGATAGAATTCGAGCGTGTGGACGCCGGGAATCCCGAACACGGTATCGACGCCATAGGCCTCGAGCCAGGCGATGGCGGCTTGGCCGCAGCTCATATTCGCGCTCAATGAGAATCCTCCGAGGCCGGTGTTCGTTTAGCGATCATGGATCATCGGCCAGATCGGGCCGACAGGCAATCGCGCAGCGCTCTTCGAGTGAGAGATGTTCATAATGCTGTGCCATGGCAACACCCTAAACCGGTGTTGCACTTCGTTTGTGAACTCAGGGGGCCCATGGTGCGATCAACGTGGGTCGTTAACATGGGTACCGGCTTTCGCCGGTACGACAGTCGTGGGTTCCAGTCAGCGCAATTCCTCCATAGCCTTCCAGCATGGTCCGTGTAACGGTGGGGCAAGGAGGACAAAGTGTACGCCGAGTTCGCCGCCGTCATCCTCCCGGTGTTCATCGCCGTCGCGATCGGCTTCGCGTGGGCCCGGAGCGGCCGGCCCTTCGCCGCGGATTTCATCACCAGCCTGGTCACGACGATCGGCACGCCCTGCCTGGTGGCCTCGGCGCTGACGACGGTCGAGTTGGACCGCTCGGTCCTGGCGAGCATGGCGCTCGCGGGCGTGCTGGCGTATGTCGGGTTCTTCGCCCTCGGCGCGCTGGCGCTCAAGGTCGCCGGCCTCTCCTATCGATCCTACTTGCCGGCGGTCGTCTTTCCCAATGCCGGCAACATGGGCCTGCCGCTGGCGCTCTTCGCCTTCGGCGAGGAGGGACTTGCCGTCGCCGTCGTGTTCTACGCGATGTCGGCGCTGTTGCAGTTCACGCTCGGCGTCGCCATCGCCGCGGGCGAGGTGAATCTCGGTCGCCTGATCCGGATGCCGCTGATTTATGCGGTGGCGGCGTCGCTCGTCGTCCTGGCGACCGGCGCGAGGTTGCCGCTTTGGCTCGGCAATACCTTGGACCTGCTCGGCGGCCTCACGATCCCCTTGCTGCTGGTGTCGCTTGGCGTGGCGTTGGCGCGGATGAAGGTGACCTCGCTCGGGCGCGCGCTCAGCCTTTCGCTGGTTCGATTGTTGGGCGGGCTTGCGGTCGGCCTCGCGGTCGCTTGGGCGCTCGACCTGCCGCAGCCGGGCCGCGGCGTGTTGATCCTGCAAGCGGCGATGCCGGTGGCCGTGTTCAGTTACCTCTTCGCCGATCTCTACCGGCGCGAGCCCGCGGAAGTCGCGGGTATGGTCGTCACCTCGACCGTGCTATCCTTCATCACGTTGCCGTTGCTGTTGCTCCTGGCCTGGTGAGGCGCGCTTGCCCTTGAAGACCGTCACCGAGTTTCCGCGCGCCGTCCGCGAGATCGAGAATGTCTGGATCACGATGGCCGATGGTTGCCGCCTGGCGGCGCGGGCGTGGATGCCGGCCGATGCGCAGGGCAAGCCCGTCCCCGCCATCGTCGAGTGCATTCCCTATCGCAAGCGCGACGGCACCGCGTGGCGCGACGCCGTCATGCACCCCTACATGGCGGGACACGGCTATGCGTGCTTACGCGTCGATTTGCGCGGCAGCGGCGATTCCGATGGCTTCATCGCCGATGAGTACACCGCCGAGGAGCATGCCGATTGCGTGGCGGTCATCGCCTGGGCGGCGGCGCAACCCTGGTGCACCGGCGCCGTCGGCATGATGGGCATCTCCTGGGGCGCCTTCAATTCATTGCAGGTGGCGGCGCTGCGCCCGCCGGCCTTGAAGGCCATCATCGCCATCGAGGGCACCGACGACCGCTATGCCGACGACGTGCACTACATGGGCGGCGCGATGCTGCACGACAACTTCGCCTGGGCCTCGGCCATGTGGGCCTATCTCTCGCTTCCGTCCGACCCGCTGATCGTCGGCGCGGGCTGGCGCGATCGATGGCTGGCGCGGTTGGAGCGGCAGGATTTCTGGCTGCGCCAATGGACGGCGCATCAGCGCCGCGACGATTATTGGCGCCACGGCTCCGTTTGCGAGGATCTCGGCCGCATAAAATGCGCGGTCTGGGGCGTCGGCGGATGGGAAGATGGTTATTCGAATTCCGTGCCGCGCCTGCTCGCCGGCTTGAAGGCCCCGGTGAAGGGCCTCATCGGCCCCTGGGGTCACGCCTTCGCGCACACCGGCTATCCCGGCCCGCAAATCGGTTTCTTGCAGGAATGCGTGCGCTGGTGGGACCACTGGCTGAAAGGCGCCGAGAACGGAGTCATGGCCGAGCCGCTTTATAGGGTGTGGATGAACGACAGCTTCCGCCCGGAGCCGTTTTGCCGCGAGCGGCCCGGCCGATGGGTAGCCGAACCGGGCTGGCCGTCGGCCAATGTCGAGCCGCGAGCGCTCCATCTCAACAGTGACGGTCTCGGCGACAGCGCGGGAGCGGAGCGCGCGCTCGCGGTTCGCTCGCCGCAGGATACCGGCACCTCCGCGCTCGAATGGTGTTCTTATGGCGGGCTCGGCGCCGATCTCCCCGGCGACCAGCGCCGGGACGACGGCAATTCACTCTGGTTCGACGGGCCGACACTGGCCGAGCGCCTCGAAATCCTGGGTGCCCCGGTGGTCACGCTCGAGTTTTCGGTCGACCGTCCCGTGGCCAAGGTGGCGATCCGGCTCTGCGACGTGTTTCCCGACGGCGCTTCTTCCCGCGTCACCTACACGCAATTCAACCTGACGCACCGCGATGGCCACGCCAGCCCCGAGAAGCTGGCGCCCGGCAAACGATACCGGACCGCCATCGCGCTCAACCACGCCGCGCATGCCTTCCTGCCCGGCCACAAATTGCGCGTTTCGATCTCGACCAGCTACTGGCCGCAGATGTGGCCGGCGCCCGAACCGGTGACGTTGACGCTGTACGCCGGCGCCTGCCGCATCGACCTTCCGGTGCGGGCGCGCCGGCCCGGAGACGAGGGGTTACGGCCGTTCGATCCGCCGGAAGGCGCCGCGCCGTTGAAGGACATCGACCTGCGGCCGGAACGAACCGCGCGAACGGTACACAAGGATATCGCCACCGGCGAGACCACGGTGACCATGATCAAGGATTCCGGCGCCCAGCACCTGGTCGATATCGACCTCGATGTCGAATCTTGCGCGGTGGAGAGCTATCGCATCCGGGACGGCGATCCCTTGTCGGCCACGGGCGAGACGCATTTCCGCCAGGGGCTCGGGCGCGGCGCGTGGAAAGTTCGCACGAAAACCCGGACCAGGATGTCCCTGACCGCGACGACCATCGAGGTTGCCGCGTCGCTCGACGCCTTCGAAGGCGAGCGCCGCGTCTTTGCCTGCAACAAGCGCTCCTCGGTGCCGCGCGATTGCAACTGACGCGCGCTACTCCGCCCCTTCCGTCTCGCCCAGAGATTCCAGCAGGCGCTCCACCATGGGGCCGGTGGCGGCGTGCGCGCCGGCGGGGCCGGTCGCCGCCGTCACGGTACCGCGCCATAGATACTGCCCGTTGACGCGGCTGTAGACGGTCATCTCGATGCGGTACTGCATCCGGCCGGTGACGCCGGTGCGCCGGCCCTGGAGGATGCTGCTCTGCTGCGACGACCAGACGTTGAATGTAATCTCCGCCTCGTCCTGGGTCATCTGCGTCGAACCGAAGGCGCCGGTCTCGACGTTTTCGACCTCTGTTGCCGTATCGACGGTCAGGATCAGCGCGGCATCGGCGGAAAAGACGTACCCCGAATCGGCCAGCGATCTCTCGACCGCCAGTTTCGCCTTCAGGTCGAGATCGCTGTCGCCGCGGGAGCGTACCTGAAGGGTGACGCCATCCGGAACGGGGCGATAGGCGACCGCATCGACCTCCATGTCGAGGAATTGCGCCGCCACAGGCAAGGCAGGGACGAGCATGGCGGCCAAGGCCGCGGCGCGAAGCAGGACATTCATGGGCCGATACCTGAAGACGTGACCGGAACCGACGGATGGACTATGTTGATCAGGTTAGTCTAACCGAACCACCCTGCCTAGTCTCGACGGAGGCCCCGACCATGAGCCAGGCTGCCCTGCGCGCAAGCGACCGGCCCGATGGCATTGTCAGCAAGACCCATATGCCGTTCGAGCTCGACCGCGGGATCGCGCGGCGGGCCGCCATCGGCCTCATCGTGCTCGCCACCGACAACACCATCGAGCATGAATTTCGGCAGATTCTCCGCCTCGACGGCGTGGCGTTCTACGAGAGCCGGATCCGCAACGCGATCGAGGTGAACCGCGAGACGCTCGCCGAGATGGAGCGGGGCATGACCGCGGCGGCCGATCTCATCCTGCCGGGCGTCCCTCTCGACGTCGTCGCCTATGGCTGCACCTCGGGCACGGTGGTGATCGGCGAGGAAGCCGTCTTCAACCGCATCCGCGAGGCGCGGCCGGGCGTCGCCTGCACCACGCCGATCACGGCCGCCATCGCCGGCCTGGGCGCGCTCGGCGCCAAGCGCATCGCGCTGCTGACGCCCTATGTCGAGGAGGTGAACCGGATGCTGCGCGGGTTCATCGAGGCGCGCGGCATCGCCGTGCCGGTCATGGGCTCCTTCAATCACGAGAACGACAACGAAGTGGCGCGCATCTCGCAAGAATCGATCGCCGCCGCGGTGCGCGATCTCGCGCGGCTGCCGTCGGTCGATGGTGTGTTCGTGTCCTGCACCAGTTTGCGGGTCGCAAGCATCGTGGCAAGTCTGGAGGCCGAAACCGGCAAGCCGGTGACGTCGAGCAACCACGCGCTTGCCTGGCACTGCCTCAGGCTCGCCAACTACAAGGACGCCGTCCCCGGTTTCGGGCGCCTGTTCGCGGTTTAGCGGTTTGTAAGTAGTCAACGCCTCTCTGGAAAGGATGGCCCCCCCCCATGTTCAATGGTCTTGCGCTAGGCGTGTCGCGTCGCGCCATGCTAATCGGCCTGGGCGCCGGCGCGGTCGTGCTCGCCTCCGGGCGGCGCGCTGGCGCGGCTTGCCTGCCGACCGTCAATCAGATCGACGGACCGTTCTATCCCTTGGTTCTTCCGCCCGAGCTTGACGCCGATCTCACGACCGTGGCCGGCGGCACGGGCCGGGCCGCGGGCGAGGTCATCGAAGTCATCGGCCAGGTGCGCGATGCCATGTGCCGGCCGCTTCCTGGCTGCGTCATCGAGGTTTGGCAGGCGAACGTGCACGGGCGCTACGCGCATCCGAACGACGAACCGAGGGGCCGGCCGCTCGATCCCAACTTCCAGGGCTTCGCCCGGATCGCGACCGACAAGGATGGGTTCTATCGCTTCCTCACGATCAAGCCCGGATCCTACGTCGCGATCGGGGATTGGGTGCGGCCGCCCCATATTCATTTCAAGGTGAACGCGCCCTTCAATCCGCCCATGGCAACGCAAATGTATTTCGCCGGCGATCCGCTGAACGACAAGGACCGGTTGCAGGCGGCGCTGGCGGCGGAGCAAAGGGCCATGTTGCAGGTCGCGTTCGACACGAAACGCGCTGACGGCGTCGGCGTCGGAACGTTCAATCTCGCTCTGCAAGAAGGCTGGGTGCCTCCGTCCGACCCGATGTAGGAGGCCCAGTCCGGTCAGCGCAATCTTGCCCTAACGAAACCGCCCGAAGGCGTAAGGGTCGGGGTCAATATCCGGGTTGCGGCCGGACAGTAGATCGGCCAGCACGCGGGCCGAGCCGCAGGCCATGGTCCATCCCATATGGCCCTGGCCGGCGTTGAAGAAGAGATTCTTGAACGGGCTCGGGCCGATGACCGGCGGACCGTCGGGCGTTGCCGGCCTGAGGCAAGCCCAGGCATCGCGCTTGTCGTAATCGGCGCCGTTCGGGAACAGATCCTGGGCCAGCCGCAGCATCGCCGCGAAATCTTCTTCGCGGTGACTCGTATCGTAACCGGCGAAGTCGGCGGTCGATGTGAGCCGCAGGCGGTCGCCGATGCGGGCGAAGGCGACGAAACGTGCCTCATCGACACCGGGTATCGTGGGCGCGCCCTCGGCTCGCGCCGGCAGCGTCAGCGAGTACCCCTTGACCGGATAGATCGGCAAGCGCAGGCCGAGCGGTTTCACGAATCGTGGGCTGTCGCTGCCAAGGGCCACGACGACGGCGTTGGCGTCGAACCGCCCCCGGTCGGTCATGACGCCGGTGATCCGGCCGCCCTCCGCGACCAATCGCAGGGCCGTCGTACCGAGGCGAAGATCGAGGCCGCGGGCGACGCATCGCTCGGTAAGGGCCTTGGTGAAGAGGTGGCAGTCGCCGCTTTCGTCCCGTGGCGCATGGATCGCGCCGGCGAGCCTGTGCCTGGCGTTCGCCAAGGCGGGTTCGATGGCGGCGCATCGATCGGCGTCCACGGCTTCGAGCCCGCCGCCATGGTCGTTGAGCAAGGCCATGTTGGCGACACCGGTTGCGAGGTGCTTCCGGTCGCGGAAGAGGTAGAGGGCGCCCTTGGCGACGCGGTGATAGGCGATGGCGTTCTCGGCCGCCACGGCGTTCAATGCGTCGCGGCTATAGAGGCAGAGACGCAACTTCGCGAGGGTGTTGGCGCGGTTGCGCTTGGCCGTGCATTGGCCGAGGAACCGCAATCCCCACGACCAGAGGGCGGGATCGAGCCGGAAACGGACCTTCATGCCGGTGTCCCCGCCGAGCAGCGACTTCAGGATTTGCAGCGGCGCCCGGGGCGACGCCCAGGCATAGGCGTGGCCGGGTGCTATCATGCAGGCATTGGCGAAGCTGGTCTCGCCGGCCACCGCCGCGCCACGGTCAAGCAGCATGACGCGATGGCCCCGCGCCATTAGCTCGTGGGCGGTTGTCACGCCGATGACGCCGGCGCCTAGAACAAGAACGCGCATGTTTTCACGTGGTCGTTGTTACGCCCTGGGGATCATGACAAATTCGTGGCCGGTTTGCCAAGCTTGGTTGCCGGTGCTATCGCTTTTATGAATCGGCGCGAGCGCCGCCGCTTGCGAGGTCTAGGATGTTGCGATGGCTTGCCGTTGTTCTTGTCGGTGTCGGTGTCGGCGTGGCTGGCTTGGCCCAACCGAGCTATGCGCAGGCGCTGAGCCTCGAGGAAGTCAAATCATGCCTGTGCCAGGAGGAAGACATCTCGAGTTTGCGCGGCGAGTTGACCGCGCGCGAGGCCTTGAGCCACGAACATGAGATCGTATTGGGCCAGCTCGAAGCCACGATCGCCGATCACAGGCGGCTCATGGACCCGGAAAGCCCCATCGACCAGAATACTCTAAAAGGCCTGCTCGCCCAGCGCGAGCGGCAGCGCGAAAGGCTGCGCTACGAAGCGCGGGCCGCCGAAAGGGATACGCGCACTCGGCTCAACGACGCGGTGAACCGATACAATGTCGAATGCGCCGAGCGCCCGATGCTGAAATCGACCGTGGCCGCGGCCAAGGAAGACCTCGGCGATCCGCCGCAATGCCCGGCGCCCTGAACGGCGCGGGTCGGGATCAAACCTCATCCCACCAGCACGTCAGGTGAAGCTGCGCCGACGTATTGGCGATCGTCGCCAGGCAGGTCGTCGCCTTGTCCGGCGGTACCCATACGGCGAAGCGGACGATGTATTTCGCCCCGTCGCCGCCAGGCACGCGCTCCGAATTGAGGCGCACGATGTTGGCGCCGAAATCGCCGAACACCTCGCTGATGCGCGCGACCAGGCCTGGGCTGTCCTTGCCGGTGATCTCGATGCGGTGCGTGATCTTCGCCGTCGGCGCATGCGCGGGCTGGTAGGCGAAGGGGGCCACGCTGAGCTTCGCGTCCTTCAGTTCGGCCAGCGCATGGAGTTCCGTCTCGACGGTTTTCGCCGACAGATGGTCGGGCAGATCGACGACCGCGGTCAGCTCCGCGGCGCCGCCAAGGACGGCGAATGTCGCGTCGGCCAGATTGGCGCCGAGATCGAACAGGCGCCCGGTGATCGCCGCGATCAGGCCGGGCCGGTCGCCGCAGATGACGGAAACGAGTACGGTGGCGGCCATCGTTCTCTCCACGCTGGTTTGGATAAGACTATCATGGCGACAGGCCCGATGGCGATTCGTATCGGACAGGGGCGATGGGCGAGTGTCTTTCCCGCCCTAGTACCCGCGATCATTGAAACGTGAGTCGGGCCTCTATCCTTCGACAGGCTCAGGATGAGGCCCTCATGCTGAGCTTGTCGAAGCATGAGGGCCGGGGCAGTGAAACACGATTCTATGATTCTTAGGCCGGCCACGTCAGGCATTTGCATTTGTGTGCAACCGCCAACCGAACGGGCAATGTGGCTTCAACGAAACGCGCTCGTTCGACAGCGCCCTTGCCAGCGCTCGGTCGCCGGACCGCAGGGCTGCCTCGATCAAGGTCCGGTGCACTATGTCCCGTTGCGCGTGGCTGCCGCCGAAGACATGGGCGCGATAGCGGATCGGCATCAGAAGGTCGGCTGTCTCGCGATAGCGCTCGTGCCCGAAGGCGTCGAGCGCGCGCAGGATCGGCAGCCCGACCTCGCGCGTCATCATGGCGTTCGTGCCGCGCTCCGAGACCGCGGCCTCGGCCGCCTTCAGGAGTTTCGCCGCCGCCTTCGCGCGCCCGGTCGCCACATAGGCCATCATCGCGTGCATGTCGTTGAAGGCGTAGAAGCCGTCCTCGCCGCTCTTCTCGTAGGTCGCCGCCAACTCGTCCCAGCGCGAGCCCACCGCGATTCCTTGCAAGTGCATGCGCCACAGCAACGCCACCGCGTCGAGCATCATCAGTTGGATTTCGGCGGGTTCCGGGCGGATGGAGCGGTCGTAGATTTCCAATGCGCGGTCGGCGCGGCCCCGATCGAGGTTGTAGAGCGCCGTATGCCACCAGTTGTGGAACGCGAAGCCGTTGTCCTTCTGCGCCCAGTGCGATTGGCGCGATTCCATGAAGGCCATGCCCTCGGCCTGGCGGGCTTGCATTTCCATCACGTGCGCGAGCGCATGCTGCGCCCAGCAATCGTCGGGCTCCAGTTCGATGGCGTGCCGGCCCATCTCTTCGGCGGCGAAATAGCCGCCGCACTCCTCCAGGCCGAACGCATGCATCCCCAGCAAGAAGCCGTAACCGGGATCCTCTCGGCTCCACGCCGGCAGGGCGCGCGCCACGCGCCCACGCAGATTGTCCCGATCGCCGTGAAAAAAATCGGCGAGGTGCCCAATCTGCAAGGCCAACAAGTCGCGCGGATGCTCCATCAACAGTCGGTCGAGTTCTCCGCGCATGCCATCCCAGTCCCCCGCCGCCCAGCGCCCGAGCGCATGGGCATGACGCCGCTCGCGGTCGTTACCGCGATTGCCGAGATCGTCGAGCCGGGCAACGCAGGCCGCGACCTTGGGAACGACGCTCCTCTCCCACATCGTCACCAGGACGGACGCGCGCAAGACATGACCCATCGCGAAGTCCGGGTCCGCCGCCAAGGCTTCATCGATGATGGCGACGGGATCGCCCCGGTAGGTGTTCAAGGCCTTGAGCGCCGTTTCGTAGATGGCAAGGCTGCGCGGATTGTCGCTGGAAACCGGTACGCCGCGAGAGTCCTTCATGTCTTGATCTCCTGACTAAGAGCAGCATAACGCCGTCCGCGTCACCCGCGCATGCGCGTGCCCTTCGGGTCGTGCGGCGATGGTGCGATGACCCGTGCCGCGCGCTCGACGCCGACGATATGGACCGAGAGTTGCGTGCCCGCCTCGGCTTGGGCGGGATCGACAAGGGCCATGGCGAGGCTCTTCTTGATCGTATGGCCGTAGCCGCCGGATGTGACGAAACCGACGCGCTTGCCGTCCCTCCATACGGGCTCGTAGCCGGACCCGTCGGCGTCGGGGGCGTCGACTTCGAGGGTGACGAGCCGTTGCGGCGCCGTGTTCTTCTCTTTCTCCCGCAGCGCCGCCTCGCGGCCGATGAAGTCGCCCTTGCCGAAGTCGATCCAGCGGTCCATGCCGGTCATGCCGGGCGTGTAGGCTTGCGTGAACTCGCGCGACCAGATGCCGAAACTTTTTTCCAGCCGCAGTGAGTTGAGCGCGTAGTAGCCGTATTCGCGGATGCCGTGCGGGGCGCCGGCCTCGAGCAGCATGTCGCGCAGCGCGATGTGTTCCGCGGCGTGGCAATTGATCTCGAAACCCAATTCGCCGCAGACCGACAGCCGTCCGACCTTGGCCCGGATGAGGCCGACGTCGATCGTCTTGCACGCCAGGAACGGCATGGCCTCGTTGCCGACATCCTGGTGGGTGAGTGACGCCAACACGTCCCGCGATTTGGGGCCGGAGAGCGAGAACCCGACCATGGTGTCGGAGATATCGCGGACTCTGACGTCACCGTCGCGCGCCGGATCGATGTGGCGCTGGAACCAGCGCATGTGCCACTGGCGCAGGTAGTAGGACCCCATGATCCACCAGGTGCCGTCGCCCCAGTCGAACACGGTGAGGTCGCCCTGGAGACGCCCGCTCGGCGATAGCATCGGAGCGAGGCGCGCGCGCCCCGTCGCGGGCAGGCGGCCGGCCATCACGCGGTCGAGCCAGGCCTTGGCATCCTTGCCCTTGACCTCGTAGCGCGAAAAGCCGGAGATATCGAGGAGGCCCACGGCCTCGCGCACGGCGCGGCATTCCTGCGCCACGATGCCGAACGCGTTCGAGCGTTTGAGCGTCGGCGTTTCCTTGAAGCCGGGTGGACCGAACACCAGCGGAATTTCGAGACCCCAACTGCAGCCCCATAGCGCGCCGGCCCCGCTCATCGCGCCATGGGCAGCGGATTTCTTCAGCGGGCGCCCGGCCGGCAGCTGCTCGTTCGGATAAGTCATCACGAAGCGGCGGGAATAAAATTGCCCCGTCGTCTGCTTGATGTATTCGCGGTTGGAGGCGAAGGGGCCGTAGCGCGCGATATCCATCGGCCAGGCGTCGGCTTCCGGCTCGCCGTGGATCATCCATTCGGCCAAGGTCTTGCCGACGCCGCCGCCTTGCAGGAAGCCGGCCATGACCCCGCAGGCGGTCCAATAATTCCTAATGCCGGGCACGGGGCCGACCAGGGGATTGCCATCGGGAGAGAAGGTGAACGCGCCGTTGACCCACTTCTTCACGCCTACGCGCTCCAGAACCGGGTAGCGCTTCCAGGCCATCGCCAATTCGCCGGCAATGCGATCGAAATTTTCCTGAATCAGCTCGAACCCGTAATCCCAAGGCGCGCCGTCGATGTTCCAGTGCTGGTGATTGACCTCGTAGATCCCGACCAGAATGCCCTTCTGATCCTGGCGCATGTAGGTGAAGCCCTCGAGGTCGACGGTCATAGGCACCTCGAAATCGAGCGCGGCGACTTCGGGAATCGTCTCGGTTATGAAATAATGATGCTCGATCGGCGACAGCGGCAGGTCGAGGCCGGCCATGCGCCCGACCTGTTTTGCCCACAGGCCCGCCGCGTTGACGACGTGTTCGGCGTGCACCGTGCCCTTTTCGGTCACGACGTCCCAGCTGCCGTCGGCGCGATGGATGAGCTCGACGACCCGGTTGTGCTCGATCACCTGCGCGCCGCGCTTCTTGGCGGCGATGGCGTAGGCCTGGACGGTTCCCGTGGTATCGACGTAGCCCTCGCGGTCGGCCCACAGCCCGCCGATCACGTCCGACACGTCGATGATCGGGCACTTCTCCTTGATCTGCGCCGGCGTCATCAGGTAGCAGTCCTCGATCCCGATCGTCTGAAAGATGCGGTAGGTGGCTTGCAGCCACTCCCAGCGCGCCGGCGCTGAGGCGAGCGTGATGCCGCCGGTCATATGCAGACCGATCGACTGGCCGCTTTCCTGCTCGATCTTGGAAAGGAGGTCGATGGTGTAGGCCTGCAGCGCGGCCATGTTGGGATCGGCGTTGAGCGCGTGCACGCCGCCGGCGGCGTGCCACGACGACCCGGCGGTGAGGACCGAGCGCTCGATGAGGCAGACATCGGACCAGCCGAACTTCGCCAGATGATAGAGGACCGAGGCGCCGACCACGCCGCCGCCGATGACAACGACACGATACTGAGACTTCATCCGAACACTCCCCTTGTCACCTTTTCGCGTATCGTCATAGCCGCTCGCCCGATGGCGAATCGAACTCGGTCAGCTTGACATTGACGGCGATCGAGATGCGCTCGCCCGTCCCGCGAAAGGGATGGACGGAATGCTGGATCCAGGCCGGGAACGCGATCACCATGCCAGGCTTGGGCGGGATCATGACCGAGCGCCCGAACATGAAGCCGGGAACCCGGCCATGGATCGCGGCCGGGCGCGGATCGTGCAACTCGATCTGGCCGTTCTGGGGATGGCCGGGGGCGGGTTGGCCGATGTCCACATAATAGACCACGGCCCAGTGATAGCCGGTGTGGCAATGAATCCCGTTGTAGTGGCCGTCGCGATTGACGATCGCCCATGCCGACGGCTCGTAGGCCAGCTTGATCCGGTCGGCCTTGTCGCCCGCCGGGAACCTGCCGATGCTTTGCACGGCGTGGTCGATGACCTTCCTGAAATGGTCGATCTCCGGCGCGGGCCATTGCAGCAGGGTCGGTTCCGAATGCCAGCCGCCCAGATTGCTCTTCTTGACGCCCTGATCCCGGCTCTCCTGTTCGAGGATGATCCTGCGCAGGCCGGCGTTCAACGCCGCCGGGTCGGTGACCCGATCGACGAACAGCGGCACCCCGAAGATGAGGGAGGTGGTGCGCGGGAGGTTGCCGGCGGCGGTCATTGTTCAAACCACATTCAGTTCGGGCAGCGGCTCGTTGCGCGTGACCCGATCGTAGGAAAATCGGCCGAGATCGATCGTGCGATAGCTCCCGTGCAAGATCAACTCCGCGATGGCCCGCCCCGCGGCCGGCGATTGCTGCAGCCCATGGCCGCTGAAGCCGTTGACGAAATAGAAATTGGCCACGGCGGGGTGGGGTCCCAGAATGACGTTCCGGTCGAGCGTGTTGTAATCATAATGCCCGGCCCAGCTTCGCGCCAGCTTGATGGCCTCGAAGGCCGGCACCCGGTGCGCCAGCGTCGGCCAGATCACCGCCTCGAACAGCCGGTCATCGATCTCGAAATCGGTGCAGTCGGGGTCCTCGTCCTCGGGCGGCGACACGCCGCAGAGGAAGCTCGTGCCCTCGGGCCGGACGTAGACGCCGGTCGGGTCGATGGTCAGCGGCACGCCGGCGGGGGCCTCGCGGCACTGGAACACATAGACGAAGCGCTTGCGCGGACGGACCGGCAAGTCCAGACCCGCCATCGCCGCCACGTCGGCGGCGACCATGCCGGCCGCGTTCACGACCGAACCGCACGGCACGGAGTTTCCTGACTTCAGGCGGACCGCGTCGACACGATTGCCGGATCGTTCCATCGCCACGACCTCGTCGTGAACATAGGTGGCGCCGAGTGCCCGCGCCTTGCGCCGGAACGCCTGCATGAGGCCGTAGGGGTCGGTCCAACCTTCGTCGGTTACGCCGAGGCAGCCGCCGGCGAGGTCGGCGACATTGAGCCAGGGAAAGCGCCGATGAAGCTCGTCCGGGTCGAGCATGACGGTGTCGGCGCCGAGCTCGCGTTGCAGCGCGTGGTTCTGGCGCAAGACCGGAAGGCCGGCCGCGGTCGCCAGAAATAGGTATCCGCCCTCGACGAAGGGGACGGTCGGCTTCTCGCCGTCGACCGTGAGATAGTCGTCGGCATGCTTCACGAAGGCGGCGCCGAATTTCGACATCTCGATGTTCTCGGGCGTCGAGAATTGCTGGCGGATGCCGCCGACCGAGCGGCTGGTCGCGCAATCGGCATAGGTCGGATCCTTTTCGACGACCAGAACGTTGCACCGGCCCGCGGACTGGGCGGCAAGAAAATAGGCGACCGCGCTGCCGATGACGGCGCCGCCGACGATGACGACATCGCGCCTTTCCATCGCCCGCGCTTAGCCTACGAAACTCGGTTCCGGCAGGCCGCGCACGCCGGGCTTGACGGCAAAGAGGCTGCCCGACAGCGGCGCCTTCGCCAGATCGGCGTCGCCAAGGCCGGTGCTGGCCGAGGTGATGTAGAGCGTGTCGAGGTTCTCGCCGCCGAAGGCCATGGCGGTGGGGCGCGGCACCGGCAGCTTGACCACGCGGTCGATGCGGCCGTCCGGCGCATAGCGTACGACGCGCCAGCCATCCCATTGCGCGCTCCAGAGATAGCCTTCGGAATCCACGGTCATGCCGTCGGGAACGAAGGCGGGATCCTCCATCGCCGCGAAGACGCGGCGAGGGCCGACGCGGCCGGTCTTGGCATCGACGCCGTAGGCCAGGATCGTGTTCGAAGTGCCGTCGCAGAAATAGACGGTCGTGCCGTCGGGGCTGAAGGCCGGGCCGTTGGGGCAGGCGAAGTCGGAGTCGATGCGGTCGAAGCCGAGGTCGCGGCGGAACCGGTAGAGCGTGCCGGTGGGCGCCGCGTAGTCGCGGTCGCCGGTGCCGGCCCACAGATTGCCCTGGCGGTCGCACTTGGCGTCGTTGAACCAGTTGCCGGGCTTGTCCGGCTCGGGATCGACCAGCGGCGTCAGTCGCCCGTTGTCGAGCGTGTGAAGGCCGGTCTCGTTGACGATCACCACGCCGCCCTTGGCCCGGAAGACGAGGCCGCCGATATACGATCCAAGCTCCGCCTTGATCTCGCCGTTGCGCCCGGTTGCCGGGTCGAAACGATAGATCGCCGGCTTCAGCAGGTCGATCCAATAGAGGCGCCTTTCGCCGGCGTGCCACATCGGGCTCTCGCCAAGGACGCTACGGATGTTGAGTACGCAGGTCACGGTCGTCATGGGGCGATCCTTCCTTCCCGGTCGAGCGCCGCGATCTAAGCCGATATTGCCGGCCGCGCCAATGGCCTATAGTCGGTGGGCCATGAGCCGTGCCTTCGTCAAGGAATCCGACACCGAGAACTCGGGCGAACTGCCCGAGCGCCCGCAAAGCCCGCACCCCAATTTGGTGACCAAGGCGGGATTGGCGGCGCTCGCCCGGCATCTGGCGGAGCTCCAGGCGCAGCGCCGACACTTGGCGGCCGAGCCGGACGAGCTGATGCACCAGGAGACAAAGCGCCTCGTCGACCGCGACATCCGCTATTTCCAGGCCCGCGTCGAATCGGCGCAAGCCGTTGACGCGGCGACACAAGCCCAGGATGAGGTGGGCTTCGGCGCGCTGGTCACGGTCGCCGACGAGAACGACGAGAAGCGCCGGTTCCACATCGTCGGCGAGGACGAGGCCGACCCCGGCGCCGGCAAGATCAGCTGGGTGTCGCCGCTGGCGCGCGCGCTCACCGGCGCGAGGGTGGGCGAGAGCGTCACCTGGACGCGGCCGGCGGGCGATCTCGAACTCGAGATCCTGACGATCTCGTATCCCGGCGCATGAACGGCGCCTTGACCGCCGGCGAACATGCCGTCCGCGCCGTGCCCCTGGCCTCGCCCGACCAGACCGCGGGCGCGGCGCGGGCGGCGCTTGCCGGCAAGAAATTCGACTGCGCCGACACGGTGTGCGTGACCGATGCCGCGGGCCGAATGGTGGGGGCGCTGCGGTTGACCGCGCTGCTGGCGGCTTCCGACACGGCACGGATCGGCGACATCATGATCGCCGACGCGCCGCGCTGCCTGCCCGACGCCGACCAGGAGATCGTCGCCGATCTGGCGCGGCGCCTGAACCTGGCGGCGGTGCCGGTCGTGGGCGCGGATGGCCGGCTCGTCGGCGTGGTGCCGCCGGAGGCGCTCATCGACGTGCTGCGGCGCGAGCATGTGGAGGACTTGCATCGCCTGGCCGGCATCATGCACGGCAACCAGAGGGCGGAGAGCGCGCTGGAGGAATCGCCGTTCCTGCGCCTGAAGCATCGGCTGCCCTGGCTGATGGTGGGTTATGTCGGCAGTCTGGCGGCGACGGCGGTGATGGCAAGGTTCGAGGACGTACTCCAGGCCAAGGTGGCCATCGCCTTCTTCGTGCCGGCCATCGTCTATCTGGCCGACGCCATCGGTACCCAGACCGAGGCCATCGCCGTGCGCGGCCTGTCGCTCGCCCATCGGCCGCTGAGCCGGCTGCTGATGGGCGAGATCGCGACCGGCCTGCTGATCGGCGGCGTGATGGGCGTGCTCGCCCTGCCGGCGATCTATCTGGCGTTCGGCGACGGGCGGTTGGCGGTCGCAGTGGCGCTCACCCTGGTGATCGCGAGTACGATCGCGAGCGCGTTGGGGCTGCTGTTTCCCTGGATCCTGTCGCGCTTCGGCCAGGACCCGGCTTACGGCAGCGGCCCGGTCGCCACCATCGTCCAGGACGTGCTGAGCCTGCTCACCTACTTCATGGTGGCGGCGGTTCTGGTGTAGTGTGATCCCATGCTGTTGACCTCCAGGATCGGCGGACGGGGCGTGCGCGAGCCGGGGCTGCCGGCGATCGTGCCGGGCCTCGAACGCTACCGGGTGAAGGGCGGCGGCGCCGTCGTGGTGGCACTGGCGCCCGGCGACGAGATCGCCATCACCGACAGGGAGGGAAGGCAGGCCTGCGAGATCGGCGTCTTTTCGCCCGACGGACGCGAGGATGCGGGCGCGCTCGGGCTTGTTGCGAAGGGCAAGGCCGAGGGCATTTCCAGGCTGCTGCGCGGCGAGGGCGAGAGGGCGGAAGCCATTGCCGCCGCGCTGCGCCGGCGCGGGGTTGCCGGCAATGTGGAGAAGGCCGCCATCCTCTTCGAGCACGACAGCCGGCCGGGCGAGACGGTGCGGTTGAAGGCCGAGCGCGCCGCGATCTGCATCATCCATGCGGCCGGCGGGCCGATGGCGGCGGATGCGCAAGACCCGCCGACCGAGCTTGGCGTCGCCATCCAGCGCGCCGCGGTGGCGAGCGACTGGCGCCCGCCATTGCCCGACCCCTTGGCCGACATCAAGAACGAGGCCCGAATCCCGCCGGGCACCGCCTTCGCCTACGAGGTGAAGGCCGGGGAGTATATCCAGATCATCGACGTGGAGGGGCGGCAGTGTTCCGACTTCGTCGCCTTCGATGCGCGGAAGTTGCAAGCGGGCATCGAGCGCGGGCTCGATCAGACCACGACCCGCACGCTCATGGCTGCGGCCTATCCGGCGCCAGGACTCTATTCCAAGTTCCTGGACCGGGACATGCAGCCGCTGGTCGAGGTGGTGCGCGACACGGTCGGGCGCCACGACAGCTTCGCGCTTGCCTGCACGGCGAAGTACTACGACGATTTGGGATATCCCGGCCACGTCAACTGCTCGGAGAATTTCAACAAGGCGGTGGCGCCTTACGGTGTCGAGCAACGCAAGGGTTGGCCGGCGATCAACTTCTTCTACAACACCGGCATCAATGCCCAGAACGTGCTCTATCTCGACGAGCCGTGGTCGCGGCCGGGCGATTATGTCCTCGTGCGCGCGCTCACCGATCTCGTCTGCGCGTCCTCCTCCTGCCCCGATGACATCGACGCCGCGAACGCATGGAACCCGACCGACATTCACGTCCGCGTCTATCCGGCCCGCAACAGCTTTAGCAAGGCGATGGCATTCCGCATGGCACCCGACGCAGAACCCGAGCTGACCCGCGAGACGGCGTTCCACAAGCGCACGTCCGCGCTCACCCGCGCCTTCACCGAGTATCGCGGCTTCTGGCTGCCCCAGCGCTACAACAACCACGGCGCGGTGGATGAGTATTACGCATGCCGCGAGCGGGCGGTGGTGACCGACCTGTCGCCGCTTCGCAAGTTCGAGGTGGTGGGTCCGGATTCCGAGACGCTGCTGCAACGGGCCTGCACCAGGAACATCCGCCGCCTCGCCGTGGGGCAGGTGGTCTATACGGCGATGTGCTACGAGCATGGCGGCATGGTGGATGACGCCACCGTGTTCCGGCTGGGCAAGGACAATTTCCGGCTCATTGGCGGCGACGAGCATGACGGGCGCTGGCTGAGGGAGCTGGCGGAGAAGGATGGCCTCAAGGTCTGGGTGAAGTCCTCGACCGACCAGCTCCACAACATCGCGGTGCAGGGGCCGCGCTCGCGCGACATCCTGAAGGAAGTCCTGTGGACGGCGCCGGCCAGCCCCACTCTGGCCGAGCTCGCCTGGTTCCACTTCGCGGTGGCGCGGCTGGGCGATTTCAACGGCGCGCCGCTGGTGGTCTCGCGCACGGGCTATACGGGGGAGCTTGGCTATGAGCTTTTCTGCCACCCCAAGGATGCCTTGGCGGTTTGGGACGCGGTGATGGCGGCGGGCAAGCCCCACGGAATCGTGCCCATGGGGCTCGAGGCCTTGGACATGCTCAGGATCGAGGCGGGGCTGATCTTCTTCGGCACCGAGTTCACCGACAAGACCGACCCGTTCGAGGCCGGCATCGGCTTCACGGTGGCGCTCAAGGGGAACGAGGAGTTCATCGGCCGCGAGGCGCTGATAAGGCGCAAGGAACACCCGAGGGAGACGCTGGTCGGGCTGGAGCTCGAAGGCGCGGAAGCCGCGGCGCACGGGAATTGCGTTCATGTCGGCCGGGCGCAAGTGGGCGTGGTGACGAGCGCCATGCGCTCGCCCATCCTCAAGAAAAACGTGGCGCTGGCGCGCCTCGACGTGGCCCATGCGGCGATCGGAACGGCGGTGGAGGTCGGCAAGATCGACGGCCACCAGAAACGGATCGCGGCCAAGGTGGCGCGGTTCCCGTTTTACGACCCGGAGAAGGCTCGGGTGCGGGGCTGAAAATCGGCCGCCGCGGCGCTTAAGTTCTTGACGGGACTGGGAGTTTGGTCCCGAACACCCAAATCGCGATTCTAATTTTCGGAGGTTCAACCCCATGAAGACTTTTTCCTTGACGAATACCGCAATAAGCGTTACATGATTACGCTTATATTGTCAAGGAGAATGCGACATGCGCAAGGACGAGACGGGCGGGGCGACGGTGGCGGGCGAGAGCGTGGGGCCGGCGGCGGCGGTGACCGGGACCGGCGATCTCGGGCTTTCGAACGAGTTGATGGCGCAGTTGGCGCGCTGTCTGTGGCTGCCGGAGGGCTTGGGCGAGGCGGAGCAGCGGGAGCGGGTGGCGGCCGCGGCGGCGGCGCTCAAGGGGCTGGCGCCGCGCGACGAGTTGGAGGGCATGCTGGCAGCGCAGATGGTGGCGACGCACGCGGGCGCGATGGAGTGCCTGAAGCGGGCCATGGTGGGCGAGGGTTGGGCGGCCGAGCGCGAGGCGAATTTGCGCCAGGCGGGGCGGCTTCTGGCGATCTACACAAGGCAGGCGGAGGCGCTGATCCGCAATCGCCTGCGCGGGCGCTCGCGGGTCAAGGTCGAGGAAATACGCAAGGTGCGGATGGGGCGCGTGATGCTGCGCGAAGTGACGGAGCGGCGGGGGTGATGGATGACGGTCGGCAATGCGGGGCGGCCGGAATGGGCGCGCGTGCTTGCGAAGGCCGTGCGCCGGGAAGCGCCGCTGCCGCCTGCACGGCGGGGCGTTGGGGAGCGGCGCGCCCATGGGCAACAAGAACGCGATGAAGCATGGGCACTATGCGATGGTGGCGGTTGAACAGCGGCGCGCGCTCGCGGAATTCTTGCGGCGAGCCCGCGAGACGCTGGAGGCGATGGGGGAGGGATAGGGAGGCTCGTATCGCATTCGACGCCCGACTCTCCCATATCGACCGCGGGCCAGTTGGCGTTAGCAAACTGGCAACCGCAGTTGGCTTAGGGTAGTCTTTGAGCTTACGCAACGGATCATCGAGTAACATCTTGATAGAGCTAGCGAAATGGAATGCACAGGTCTTGCGTTTCACCCTTTTCCCGGGTGATCCCGCCGGTGGGGCGGGGCTCTGGGAGAAAGTGGTCGGCGAGGCCCCGGCTGTAGACGAGCATAGGCCGCGCGAACGAATCAGACGCCAGGTTGGACCGCTAGGTGATGTCTCTTTGGAGCTGAAAGTTTCTGATCTGCGCCTCGACTGGATGATAGTACCGGCGACAAGCGAGGGGCAGACTCAATCCATTAGTGCTGGATCACTTGATAGATCTCTGGAGCAATTCGATGGTCTCCTCAAACCTTGGTTGCAAGTCCCGCTGCAGTTTGGCGTAAGACGAGTTGCCTTTGGGCTTGTGGCGGTGCTTCCCGTCATTGATCGCTTGGCTGCCTATGATCAATTGCAGAATCTGGTTCCTTCCGTGACATTCGATGCCAAGAATACGCGCGAGGTACTTTACCGTGTAAATCGGCCGAAAACTTCGCGTGTGTTGCTACGTAGCGAACTCAATAGAATTACCACTTGGAATTCGATTTCCGTGCGTTCGTCATTATTTACGATAAGTGAGTCTGGTGTCGAGCTGTCCGGCCATAGCGACGATGAACATTTCGTGCGATGCGAGTGCGACAACAGCACTTCAGGGGAGACCACCCCCCTCCTGGAAAACTCTCAATTGCTGCCCATATACGACGAATTGCGCGATATGGCGGTGGAGAACGTGCAACATGGAGAATTGCCATGAGCGAGGCAACGCAAGCTACGGCACCGGCCGGCCATTTTGCCGCGCGCTTCTTGGAGCAAACTGCATTGGGTGACCATGCGTTTGAAGCATCGGAGCCGGCGCCAATGGCCATTGTTCACAAGGATGATGCGGCAACGGGTCACGTGCTTTCGCAGCGACTTGTGTTCGGCATCCTTGGTGTTGGCGGATCAAACTCTAACTGGAAAGTAGTCTTACCGGACATAACATGGCTTTCGCCAACCGAGATCTTGTATATCCATTGCCCAGTCGAATGGCCTGCGGTAGGAATTGTTTCCGACATTTCGGCGGGTACGGCACATTCGGCGACGGCAGCTCAGCAGTTCGAGGAAGCGCTGTTGAGGTGGCGGGGATTGGTGGCTCCTCATCATCTCGAAGCCATGCAAGCACATGTCGAACGCCTTCTCGGTGATGAGGACGAGCTTCGTGAGGACGACATATCGCCGTCGATGAGGTCGTTTGATGAACTGCTTGAGTTTCTTGCCCGTCGTCGTTGGGCAAGGCCCCCGGCTGTGGGACTGGATAGACGCGGGTGCTTTTCCCTCTCTTGGATTCGGGCGAGAGACATCCGAGCGGATCTCACATTGACGTTCTTGGGAGACGGTTTGGTTCGGTGGTATTTTTTCGATGCCAGCAATCCTGGCGCCCCGATTTCTAGCGCTGCGGGAACCGCGCAGAGAAAGGATCTTTCCAGAATCCTGGCCGGCTTTGGCTGCGAAAAGTGGGGGGCCATGTGAAAGGTGAGGAGTTACCGCCAGATGATCACGTCCTTCGGCATTGTGGAAAATTCGATCTGATATCCGAGGCTGACGGCGAAATCCAACGTGTAGCGCCAAGTGCCTTCGAGCCGGATGCTGATGGCATTTCTGTAACATGGGTCGAGTATTTTGCGGGTTTACGGTCAACGCAAGTAGCTGAGGCGCGTTACGCGATGGCGCGCGGTCGCAAGTTGAGAAAGAGCCACCGCTTGGCCATGTTAAACGTTGGCAGCATTGTAGAAGCAGGTAGGAATCTTAATGTGCCCACCCGGGTCGTCCATGATCCAATATTGGAACCGCCGGAGAAAGACAACTCCGCGCACTCATTGATCAAGGGGGTACCTGCGGATAATCACGATCTTCAAAACCGGCTCGCGCACTTGGTAATTTCGCTGGAAGTCGCCAAGGAATAGAGCGTCCGGTATCAACAGACCGGCCGCCCGCAACTCGTGCGCTCGGTGACGTTGGCAGACGGTCTCATCTCGCTCGCGGCTAGTCGGGCGGCGCCTCGCACTTCACCGCGAAATCGACGTGGTAGTGCTCGTCGTAGCGCCACCAGGCTTGGCGCTCCATGAACTTGACGTTCCGTTTCAGATAGGGGCCGCGCGGTGTGGCGAATAGCGCGGGCAGATAGCGCGGATTGAAAATCACGATGGCGATGTCGGCGGCGTGGGATCGCGCGGCCCGGTGGAGTTGGTAGAGGTGCTCGCCGATCGCGGCGAAGTCGATCGTATAGCCCTCATAGCGTCCCCTATCATCGAACTCCAGATCATAGCCGAAGCGGTTGAAGGCGCTCGAGGGAAGCGGTACCGAACGGCCGTCGGCATCGAGCACCGGCACCATGAAATCGACCGAGAGGCCATTTTGGTGGGTGCGATGCGGCTTGAAGCTGCCGCCCGATTTCCAGCCGGTTTCGCCGTAGACGAAAGTCTTTCCGGGCGCCGATTCCCGAAGCGCCTTGTAGGCGGCGACGACGATCTCGGCGACTTTGGCATGGACATCGGTTCGCCCGATGGCGGCCGCGATGGAGCTGTAGGCCTCGAAGTTGGCGCCGTCGGTCGGGAGCGCGACGCCGCCTTCCAATCGCCCGTTCGCCGTGGTGCCGAAGCAGGTGCTTTCCGCGGCCAGCGCCTGCTGCGTCAGGGCGAAAGCAAAGAGTATCGAGACAACCAAGTTCACGGCGGAGTGTCCCCGTGTTGGAACGAAGCAGATCATGCGCATCGATTTCGGCGATTCGATGGCATCAGGATTCGCCGGTTGGGAGCCGTCCAATTGCATTAACACGACACGATCCCTAGCGTGCAGCCATCTTGCCCCCCCTTCGAGACGACCCTTCGGGCCCCTTCAGGGTGAGGTCAAGGAGGGGCGCCGTCACTCCACCCTCACCCCCATGTAGCCGGCGTAGTCGGACTCCACCCGGCGCGCCGGGTTGCCGGCCACGTGCGTGTTGTCGGGAATGTCGCGCGTCACCACCGAGCCGGCTGCCACCATGCAATTGTCGCCGATGGCGACGCCCACGGCGATGACGGCGCCGGCGCCGATCATGGTTCCCTTACCGATGCGGCAACGCGCCACGGTCGTCGCCCCCGGTCCAAGCGCCGAGAACGGGCCGAGGCGGGCATGATGCCCGATCGAGGCGTTGCGGTTGAGGATGGCGAATTCGTCGAGCTCGGCATAGGCGCCGACAGTGGCGCCGGCATTGAGGAAGACGCCCGGCGCCAGGACCGCATTCCTTGCGTGGCTGGCATGCGGGTCCACGAGAGCCGGGAAATCCTTGGAGCCGGTGGCCCGCGCGGCCACCGCGCGCTGCCACCGTCGCGCCGGGGCCAGGCCCGCCACCGCCGCCGGTAGTTCGAGAAGACGCGGATCGATATCCTCGGCGCCGACGACCGTGACGCCGGCCAGATCCCATTCCGCCTCTCCGGTGAGGATGCCGGCTTCGAGGACATAGCCAAGCCGGCCAAGGGTTTCGATCACCTCGACCGCGAAAACGGACTGGACACCATAGAGAACAATTGGTTTCGTCATTTCCATTGCGGGATCGTAGTGTATCCCATGCGGACGATTTCAAGCGACAGGAGTCTCCCATGAACATCGACGGCGGGTGCCATTGCGGCGCCATCGCGTTTCGGGCGGAGGTCGAGCCCGAGAACGCCATCCTCTGCCACTGCACCGATTGCCAGACGCTGTCGGGGACGGCGTTCCGGACCGTGATCTATTTGGACGAAGCGCGCTTCGAGCTGCTGACCGGGAGACCCAGAATCTACGTCAAGACGGCCGAGAGCGGGGCCAAGCGGGAGCAGGCCTTCTGCCCCGATTGCGGCACGCCGCTCTACGCCACCTCCGTCGGGCCGGGGCCGAGGAAGATCGGCATTCGCCTCGGCACCGTGCGCCAGCGCGCTTCGCTCAAGCCCACCGTCCAATATTGGACGCGCTCGGCGCTGCCTTGGATCGGCGGCCTCGGGTCGATCCCGAAGCTGGAGAGGCAATGAGGTTGGGCGGCACGCGCGAGACGGAACGGAGGACATTGCCGATGCCGGGTTTCTCCAACCCCGAAGGCTATGAGCGGGTGATGGGGCGGTGGAGCCGGAAGCTCGCCCAGCCCTTCATGGATTTCGCCGGAGTCGCGGACGGCGAGCGGATCCTGGATGTGGGCGCGGGGACCGGCAACCTTGCGCTCGGGATCGCGGCGCGGTTCGAGCACGCCGAGGTCGCCGGCATCGACCAAGTGGCGGAGTTCGTCGCCTTCGCCAACGCCCGCGCGCCCGGCGCCCGCGCGCGGTTCCAGGTGGGCGACGCGCAGGCGCTGCCCTTCGCCGATGCCTCGTTCGACCGGGCGCTCGCCATGCTCTGCCTCAACTTCGTGCCGGACCGCGACAAGGCGGCCGCCGAGATGCGCCGCGTGACGAAACCCGGCGGCACCGCGGCGGCCTGCGGCTGGGATTTCACCGGCGGCATGGAAATGTCGCGCCATTTCTGGGACGCGGCCCTCGCGGTGGAACCGTCGGCGGAGCCCGAGCACGCGCGCCACGTGCCGCTGGCAGGTAAAGGCCAGCACGCGGAGCTGTGGCGCGGCGCCGGATTGGCGGAGGTCGTGGAGGGCGTGATCTCGGTCGATCTGACGTTCGCCGGCTTCGACGATCTGTGGCGGCCCTATCTCGAAGGGGCGACGCCGACGTCGCGCTGGCTGCTGGGCTTGGGCGCGGAGAAGATCGAGGCGGTCGCGGCGCGCCTCGCCACATCGCTCTTGGGCGGCGGCCCGGACGGCGCCTTCAGGCTTACCGGGCGGGCCTGGGCGGTCAGGGGGGTAAGGAGGCAGTAATCGGTCGTCAGTTATCAGTCGTCAGTCAATAAGAGCTAACCGATAACCGAGGACCGACTACCGACTAGCCACTTCCGGGCGCCGTTCCGACCAGGGTGCGGCCTGTTCGAGCTGGGCCGCCAGCTTCAACAGAACATCGTCCTCGCCGAAGCGGCCCGTGAAATGGACGCCGACGGGAAGATCGTCCGGCGTCCAGTGGAGCGGCACCGACATCGCCGGCTGGCCGGTGGCGTTGGCGAGCGCGGTGAAGGGCGAGTAGGGCAGCACGCCGGTGGCCCCGAGGCGGTAGTCGAGAAAATCGGTGTTCACCGGCTTGAAGCGGCCGATCTCGGCCGGGGGCTCGGCCAGCGTCGGCGTCAGCCAGAGATCGTAGGCGAGGAACGCCCGCGCCGCCTCGCGCCCGATCCGGTGCGCGGTGTTGATGGATTCGAGATAGTCGGCGCCGCTCACCGACTTGGCGTACTCGACGGCGCCGAGCGTGACGCCTTCGAGCTCGCCCTGGCGCGGTTCGCGCTTCAACGCCGCGGCGCGCGAACGCACCGACAAGGCCGTGCCACAGGCCACCACCTTGGCCCAGGCGCGCATGAGGGCCACGATGTCGATGCGGGATTCGCCCTCGAACACCTTGTGGCCGAGACCGGCGAGGAGGCGGGCCGTCTTCTCGACGGCGGCGGCGCATTCGGGATGCGTCGGCGTACCCAGCGGCGAGCGCGTGGAGAAGGCGATCTTGAGGCGCGGTGGCGGGGACTTTATTCCTTGCGCGTAGGGTCCGGCCACCGGCGGCGCCCAATAGGGCGCGCCGAGATCGGAGCCATGGGTGGCGTCGAGAAGCGAGGCCGTGTCGCGGACGCTGCGCGTCAAGAAACCGTCGATCGCCATGCCGCCCCAGCCCTCGCCCGAGAGCGGGCCGTCGGGGAGCCGCGCGCGCGTCGGCTTCAACCCGAAGAGGCCGCAGGACGAGGCCGGTATGCGCACCGAGCCGCCGCCGTCGCTGCCATGGGCCGCGGGCACGATGCGCGCCGCAACGGCCGCGCCGGCGCCGCCGCTGGAGCCGCCCGAGGTGTGGTTGAGATTCCAGGGATTGCGCGTCGGACCGCCATAGACCGCGGCCTCGGTCGTCGGGCCGATGCCGAGTTCGGGCGAACAGGTGCGGCCGAACACGACGAGGCCGGCGCGCTTCAGGCGCAGATACATCTCGGAATCGACGGTCCAGCGGTAGTCGCGGAAGATTTCCGAGCCCATGTGGGTCGGGAAGTCGACGGCTTCGCAGCCGAGATCCTTCAGCAGGAACGGCACGCCGGTGAAGGGGCCGCCGGGCAGCCCGGCGGCGATCGCGGCGCGCGCCTTGTCGGGCGCCAGATGCACGACCGCGTTCAGCTTGGGGTTGAGACGCTCGACCCTGGCCAGCGCCTCGTCCAGAAGCTCGCCCGGCGACACCGCCTTGCGGCGAACCAGATCGGCAAGCGCGGTGGCGTCGTGGTCGGCGTAGCCGGCCAGGCCGGTCACGGGAAATTATTCCGCCGCCTTGCCTTGCGCCTCCTTCATGAGCTTCTCGGCGAGCGCGCGTTTTCCCGCGGCGTCGAGCTTCTTGATCTCGTTTGCAAGCACGCGCTCGTTCACCGCCTGGTTCCAGTAGTCGAGCGAGGCGAAGCCAAGCAGCGCCGACTTGCCGACAAACTGGCGCAGGACCTCGTTGGTCGGGCCCATGACCCAGCCGGCCTTGCCGTCGCGCAAATAGCGCTCGATGCCCAAGCCGGGCTTGTAGCCGGTGCCGCCGCAGGCGTGCAGCATCTTGTCGGTGACGTGGGCGACGTTCTTCGCCGCCGTGAACTTCACCTGCCACATCCAGTGCAACACCTGGGCGCGCGGCAGCGCCATCACGTCGCGGTGGATCGACCAGTCGCAATCGTTGGTGAGCTGGTCCATGGCCTTGGCCATCTGGAAGACGAGGGCGCGGGCGGCGTTGGTGTCGCAGATCGCCTCGCCGACGTAGTCCTGGATGGTCGGATAGTCGGCGACGCGCATGCCGACGTCGACGTGCTTTTTCATGGTGGTGTGGCGCTTGGCGATGTCGATCATGCCGAGCGAGATGCCGTTCCAGCACGAGGACGAGCACAACAGGAAGAACGGATCGACCGCCTCGTCGTTCGAACTGGCGCCATCGCCCTTGGGGCCGACCATGCGGTCGGGCGTCAGGAACACGTTGTCGATCTCGAGCGTGCCCGACTGGTTGCCGCGAAGCCCGAGGCCGTCCCATTTCGAGGGCTCGGCCTTGACCTCGTTGCCGAGCGCCAGCCAGACCGTGAGGTCGGCGTAGTTGCCGCCGAAATCGGGGCTGGTGGTTTGGAACACGTACCAATCGGCGAAGCCGCCCGAGGTGGTCCAGGACGCCTTCTTGCGCACGCGGTAGCCGCCTTCGACCTTCTCCGCGCCCGAGGAGACCGGGTACCAGAAATGCGAACCGGTCTCGGGGTCGGAGTAGGAGAGGGTGCCGACCAGCACGTCCTTGTCGACGCGGCGCAGGATGTCCTGGATGGTCTTGTTGTCGTGATGGCGCAGCGTCGCGGCGGCGATGGCGCCCAAGTGCATGGTGTAGCACATGGCGGTCGAGGGACAGCCGTAGCGCGCGATGGTCTCCACCACCATGGCGGCGCAGGTGTGGTTCTGCCCCATGCCGCCCAGTTCCTTCGGCACCAGCAGGCCGAGCAAGCCGAGCTTGGCAAGTGCCTGGAAATTCTTGCGCGGGAACAGCAGCTTCTTGTCGGATTCGACGGCGTTCTCGCGCATCGTGGTGCGCGAAAGCTCGATGATCGCCGCCTGGATCTTCTTCTGTTCGGCGGTCAGCAGCCATTGCGGATCGAACTCGAACCCTAAGCCCCAAAAATCCTCGTCGCCCCATTTCTTAACGTCGGTCATGTGGTCCTCGTCCTGCCATGCTTTTGCGGTCGTAACCCATTTATTACAGAATATCGCCGATTTGGGTATAGGCGCCGCGGAAAAAGAGCAGCGGGCGGCCATGGGCCTCGGCCTCCATGCGCACGACCTCGCCCACGAAGATCACGTGGTCGCCGCCGTCATGGGTGGAACGGGTGCGGCAATCGAGATTGGCGAGGCTGCCGGGCAGGATCGGCGCGCCGGTCTCCCAGGTCTCGTAGGCGACGCCGGACCACTTGTCGGCCCGAGCCTTGGCGAAGAGGTTGGAGAGATCGCGCTGATGCTCGGACAGGACGTTGATAGCGAAGCACCCGGCCTCCTGGAAATCCTTGAGGCTGAAGGCGCCGCGCGCCAGGCTGAACAGCACCAGCGGCGGGTCGAGCGAAACCGAGTTGAACGAACTGGCGGTGATGCCGAGCAGGCTGCCGTCGGCCTTGATCGAGGTCACGATGGTGACGCCGGTGGCGAAGCTGCCGAGAGCGGCGCGGAACGATTTGGGGTCGACGTTCATCGCCCGAGAACCCCTCGCCAAGCCGCCGCGGGTCGGCTAGCGGTCGTGATCGCGCGGGCCCATGGGCCGGCGCGGCCTTGGCGCGCGCGGCGTCGCCGTGCTGGTGTCGAGCGCGATCACGCGCTGGACTTGAACCCCTTTTCGCCCCGGTCCGACCTCGCAGTGGATCGACGAACCTTCCGGCGCGTCCTGGAGCCCCGCCTGCTTCAAGGCGGAGACGTGCAGGAACACATCCGCGGAGCCGTCGGCGGGGGACACGAAGCCGAAGCCTTTTTCAGGGTTGAACCACTTGATCTTCCCATGAAGTTCCGATGACGGGCCGCCCCCGGCGCCGCTGGAATCACGACTGTCGCTCATTGGCGCCGCTACCCTCGATCGAGACAGGGAACCGCGACGAGTGTGCGAGGAGGGTGAGGGAAAATCAAGGCCGGCGTGCTATGGATCAGGGTTGACGCATTCGGCGGGCCGGGGCCTCATGGTTCGAGACGGCTGCTACCGCAGCCTCCTCACCATGAGGTCTTTCTTGAGGTTCCCATGTCCGTCACCCTCGCCACCCGCCGCGATTTCACCTTGGACGCCTTCCGGCGCGTGGCCTGGGAGGGCGAGGGCGTCGGGATCGCGCCGGCCGCGCTCGCGCGCATGGAAACCTCGCGCCAGGCGTTCGAGCGGCTGATCGCCGAGCCGGGCATCACGGTCTATGGCGTCACATCGGGATTCGGACAATTCGCGTCGAAGCGGCTCACGCCCGAGGAGCGGCTGGAGCAGGCGCGCCGGCCGCATTATGGGCCGGCGGCGGCGTTCGGCCGCGACCTGCCCGAACGGGTGGCGCGCGGCATCGTGTTGGCGCGGCTCGCCAACTTCATCGAGGGCCACGCGGCGGTGACCCCGGCACTGGCGGAAATCGTCGCCGGCATGTTGGGGGCCAAGCTGCCGCCGGTGTCCATGGACGGGCAGGGCGGGGCGGGGGAGATCGTGGGATTGGCGCCGCTCTTCGCCGGCCTCGGCGAGCGGTTCGAACTCAAGGAGAAGGAGGGCCTGGCGCTCATCAACGGCTCGCCCATCGCCAGCGCCATGGCGGCCGACGGGGCGATCGCGGGGGCGCGGCGGCTGCGCCTTGTCGAGCAGGTGTTCGCCCTCTCGGTCGAGGCGTTCAAGGCGCCGCTCGAAGCCTACGCGCCGGAGCTTGCCGCGCTGTGGAACGACCCGTACGAGGCGGCGGCGCTGGCGTCGCTGGGCGCGCTGCTCGAAGGGGCGGGGAGGGAGCGGCGGGCGTACCAGGCGCCGGTCAGCTACCGCATCCTGCCGCGCGTGCTGGGGCAGGCGCGGCGCGCCCTGGCAACGGCCGAGGAGGTGGCCGGACATTCGCTCGCCGCTATCACCGATAATCCGGTGTTCCTGGCGCCCGATTCCGATCATCCGCTGGGCCGCGTTTACAGCACCGGCGGTTATCACAACGCCATGGCCTCCCCGGCGCTGGACGGATTGGCGGGGGCGGCGGCCGATCTCTGCCTCATCGCCGACCGGCATACGTCGAAGCTTTTGGATGGGCGCGTGTCGCTGCTGCCCGACCAGCTCATGGCGGGCGAGGGCATCGTCGGGTGCCTCGGGTTCGTGCAGGTGGGGTATCTCGAACAGGCGCGCCGGGCGGCGCAGCGCACGTTCCTGCCCGGCAGCGAGGGCGGCGGGTTCGGGGCGAACGACGTGGCCGAACCGGTCTTCATCGCCTGGGCCGCGCAGGAAGAAGCGGGACGGTGCCTGGAAGGGGCGGCCGCGTGCCTGGCGGTCGTGGCCTCGCAGGCGCTGTACGTCACCGAAAGGCCGGCGCCACCTAGGTTGAAAGACCTATTGGACGAGGTGCGCCGACATTGCCCGCCGATGGTCGAGCCGCGCATGCTGGCGCCCGACATGGGCCGGCTCGCGGCGGCGTTCAGGCGCCACGTTTATGGCGACGCGCCATGACCGGGGCGCCGCGCTGGCTGAAGCCGGCCACCGATTACGGGCCGTTGGCCGTGTTCCTGGCCGCCTATTGGCTGGGCGGGCTGATGGCGGCGACGGCGGCGTTGATGGCGGCGACGGTGGTGGCGCTCGGGGCTTCCTGGGCGCTGGCGCGGCGATTGCCGACCATGGCGCTCGTCACCGCGGCGGTCGTGGCGGTGTTCGGCGGGCTGACGCTCGCGTTCAACGACGAGACCTTCATCAAGATGAAGCCGACCATCGTGCAACTGCTGGTCGCTTGCGTGCTGCTGGGCGGGGTCGTGCTCCGGCGCCAGCCCTTGCGCCGGGTGCTGGGCGAGGCCTGGGCGATGAACGATGAGGGGTGGCGGGTGCTTTCGATCCGATTCGGGATGTTTTTCCTAGTCATGGCGGGCTTGAACGAGATCGTGTGGCGGACCCAGAGCACCGATCTCTGGGTCAACTTCAAGGTGTTCGGGTTGAGCGGGCTGACGCTCGTCTTCGCGCTGACACAGATGCCGCTTATGAACCGGCACCGGGCGGAGGAGGGGCCGCCGGAAGCTACTTGAACGACGCCAGTAATTCGCGCTGCACGGCGATGTAGCCCGTTGCCGTGACCTTAAGGTCGCCGGCGAGCGCCCTGTGGGCTGCCGGGAGCGCGTGGAAGGGCAGCGCCGGGAAGGCGTGGTGCTCGGCGTGATAGGGCATGTTCCAGGTGAAATAGCGGACCCGGGCGTTGGTGAGCGTGGTGCGCGTGTTGGCCAGCATGTCGGGGACGAGCGGGCAGAGGGTGTGTTCGGCCAGTAGGAATATGCGCAGCAGCGGCTGGCCGGCGATCGCGGGGACGATCCAGAGATAGAGCGGCGCCGGGGTGGCGGCGGCGATCGCGGCGATGGCGACGGCGGCATAGAGGGCGAGCAGGGTGCGCGCCTCGCGCACGATCGCGGGGCGACCGCGCGCCGGAATGTAAGCCTCGTTCACCCGGCCGGCGGCGTGGCGAACGAGTTGCGCGATGTGCCAGCGCCAGACCGGCAGGCCGGAGACATGGAGTGCCCAGGCGCGAAAATTGGCCGGCTTCGGGCCTTCGAGCTCGGGGTCGCGGGCGGGATCTTGCGTATGGCGGTGGTGGGCGAAATGGAAATAGCGGAAGAACTCGGGCGGCAGGACGAGGATCGCGCCGCAGACGTAGGCGACGGCGTCGTTGAGGGCGCGGGAGCGAAAGGCGGTGCGGTGGATCGTCTCATGCAAGGGCGCGAAGACGAAGATGAGCGCGGCGCCGTGCAGCATCGTCGCCGGCACGGCCCACCAGGTGCCCAGCACGACCCAGAGCAGGGCGCCGGTCGCCAAGAGCGCCGCGAGGTGGCCGGCGAGGCGCGCCGCGCCCTTGGCGTTGGAACGAATGCCTAAAGCGTCGAGCGCGGCCTTGTCGAGGCGCGGGTGGCGGTAGACCTCTTCTTCCAATTAAACGACTCCCGACCCCTTTTTCTTGAGGTAATAGTCCTCATCCTGAGGAGGCGGCGAAGCCGCCGTCTCGAAGGATGCAAGTGGAAACGACTCCCGACCCCCTTCTTCCGACCCCCTTTTTCCCACATGGTTCGAGACGCCGCGCTGCGCGCGGCTCCTCACCATGAGGTTATATTCCGTTTTTTTCAGAAGTTGTTGGCGTTGCCCTTGACGATGGTGCCGGTGCCGTCTTCCTTGCCGTCCTTGACCCAACCGACCTGGTCGCCGGCGATGGTCACGCTTCAGCAGGATTCCGGGTCGGTGCCGTACTGAAAGCACATCGTGTCGGCCTCGACCCGCCACTTACCGGTGTAGTCCTTGCCCTTGATGATTCCGTCCTCGCCATAGAACTCGGCGTAGGGGCCGGACGCGACCATGCTGCCCTGCACCGTGTTACCGGAAATCGCGGCCGTGATCTGGTCGCCCGTGGCGGGGTCGGCGGCCCAGGCGGCGCCGATCATGAGCAGTGACGTCGCGGCGATCAACAATGCTCTCATGTCTGGATTCTCCCGTTTGTTCGGCGATGTCATCATAGAGTTGGCGGCGGCGATGTAAACTAGAGCGCGTTGGCGTTCCTCAGCGCGGCGAGGATCGCCACCAGGCGTTCGTCGCGCCAGCGTTCGAGCTCGCCCATGGGGCGGCCGCGCGCCTCGGCCTCGACCTCGGCGACGAATTTCCGCCGCAGCTCCGGGGTGAAATTCGGCCGGCCGAGATCGTCCCAGGCCTTGTCGATCGCGTCGGCTAGATGATCGACGAAATGGGCGATGCCGCCGTCGCCGCCGGCGAGGTGCCCGAGCATGAGCGGCCCCATGATAGCCCAACGCAGGCCAGGGCCGAAAGCGATGGCGGCGTCGATGTCCCCGGCGCTGGCGACACCCTGGTCGAGGCAGTGGAGCGCCTCGCGCAGGATGGCGACCTGGAGGCGGTTCACGAGATGGCCTTGCATCTCCTTCTCGATGCGGATCGCGCGCTTGCCGATGGAATCGTAGAACGCGACGGTCCAATCGACGGCGGCGCGGTCGGTGGCCTTGCCGCCGACGACCTCGACCAGCGGGATGAGGTGCGGCGGATTGAACGGATGGCCGACGAGAATGCGGCCGGGCGCGCGGGCGCCTTCTTGAAGAAGGCTGGGCATGAAGGTCGAGGTCGAGGAGGCGATGACGCGGTCCACGGGAAGAACGGCGTCGATGCGGCGCAGCAGGTCCTGTTTCAGGGCGAGATCCTCGATGGCGCTTTCCTGGACGAAGTCGCTGCCGGCAGCGGCCGCGGCGGGATCGGGGTCGAAGGAAAGACGTCCTGGGTCGGCGCCGGGCGCCAGTCCCAATGTCCGCAGCGCCGGCCAGGCGGCGTCCACGAAGCGGCGGACATGGCCGGCGCCATCGCTCCTGGGGTCGCTGGCGACGACCGAGAACCCTCGCGCCAGAAACAAAGCCGCCCAACTGGCGCCGATGGTGCCGGCGCCGATCACGGCCACGGTGCGGACTTGGGCACGGTCGATGAACGTCATGATAGGCCTCACGATCATGGTAGGGATAGTGTCGCGGTAAGGTCAGGTATCAGGTATCAGGCGTTACGCCGTGGCGGCGTAGAGTGTCCAATTGTCGTCGATGCCCTTGAGACGATGCGCCCCGCGATCCTCGAGCCTTAGCCCGGCCCCGGCGACGAGATCCTTTACGGTGCGCGACACCCAGACCTCACCGGGGTCGGCAAGCTCCGCTATGCGCGCACCGGTGTGGACGCCGATACCGGCGATATCCGCGCCCCGCAACTCGATCTCCGCCGTATGCACGCCGCAGCGCACCTCGAGATCGGACGCACGGGCCATATCGCGAACAGCGCAGCCGCAGCGCACGGCTCGGGCGGGTCCATCGAAGGTCGCGACCAGGCCGTCGCCGGTCGTGTTGACATGGCGGCCGCTGTAGCGCTCGACCTGCTCGGCGGCTGCTCCGTGGAAGCCGGTCAGCGCAGCCACCCACTTTCGATCGCCGAGAGCTATCGCCCTACGGGTCGAGTCAACGATATCGACGAAGAGAATGGTGGCCAGCATACGATTGCCGGCGTGCGCGGGCCGATGCCCGGTGACGAAGGCCTCGACCGGATCGAGAATCTGGTCGGGGTCGATCGAGACGAAATGGTCTCGGCCGGCGAGTTCGACGAAGTTCGCGCCGCCGATGCGGTCCGCGATATAGCGCCCCTCTTCGACGCGCGAATCGCGATCGTCGCGGCGGTGCAGCACGAGCGTGGGCACGCGAACGGCGGGCAAGATGTCCCGAACGTCGACGAGCGAGTTCATCTCGACCAGTGCTCGCGCGGCGCCGGGGCTGGCGGCGGCGCGGGATCGCTCGCGCCACCACCGCGCCATTGCCTTGTCGGCGCTGGGACACATGGCCTGCATGTCCGCTTCCCAGCCCCAGTCGCCCTCCACTTGCAGGGCATAAGCGGCACGCGCCTCCGGCGTCTTTCCCCAGGGATAGTCGCTGCCAACGAGTCGGCGCGCGAAGGAACCATACATGACCAAAGCCGCGGTACGCTCCGGATACGTGGCCGCAAAGAGGATCGCCATCGCGCCACCCTCGGAGTAGCCGAACAAGACCGCGCGCTCACTGCCGACCGAGTCCATGACGGCGCGCACGTCGTCCATCCGCGTCTCAAGATCCGGAAGTCCGCCCGGACGGTCGGAAAGCCCCGTGCCCCGCTTATCGAAGCGGATCAAACGGGAAAACGAACCGAGCCGCTCCAGGAAGTAAGCATGCCGCGGCTCCGCCCAATCGAGATCGAGGTGGGAAACGAAGCCGGAAATCAGCACGAGGTCGCGCGGGCCGGCCCCCGTTACCTGATAGGCGATGTTCAGCGTGCCGCTCTTTGCATAGCGAACGGGAGGGCGCATGCGGAACTATCTCTCCAAGTATAACGCTCACGCAGCAATCGTCACCGACCGAGGTCGAGAACCGCGACTTTGCCCCGAGCCTTCCGCAGGCTCGTTCCGGCCACCCCGATAGTATCACGACTCCCATCCGCCGGAAATGCGCCTCGGCCCGTTTGGAGGCAGCGATAGGGGCGGACGAAGTCCAATGCGATAACGGACGGCGGACGGCGGGCTTCATGGCGCGGCCGGCTCGCGGCGTGGGCGGCGAGCCCAAAGCGCGACACGCTCGTGGGCTGCGGCCGTGGGCCGCGGCGTTGACCTGGATCGCGGTCGTTTAGACTTAGCGCCAGCCGGCGCCGGGCGATCCCTGCTGCTTGGGCGGGCAGGGGAGCGAGCCGTAGGAGCAGAAGACGCAGCAATCGCCATGCTTCGGGCGGAGCAACGCGCCGCAGCCGGGGCAATCGTAGAAGTAGATGCAGGCGTCGGTCGGCATCTCGGCCTCGCTCGGATGCGCGCAAGCCGGGCAGGTGATGACGGAGCGGAGTTCGGCGGTCATGGCAGCGGCCGCGCCGGATAGCCGGCGTCGGCGGAGGCCTTGGCGAGATCATCGACGCTGGCCTCGCTGTCCTCGAACGTGACGGTCGCGCGCTTGTCGTCGAACGAAACCTCGACGGCCATGACGCCGGGGACGGCGGCCAGGGTCTCGCGCACGATATAGGGGCAGGCGTCGCAATACATATTGTCGATGGCGAGAACGACCGTGCGTTCGGCCGCACCGGCAAGATGCGGGGCGCCGAGGGCGATGGCGAATGCGAGGGCGAACGCGCGACGGGTCAAGGGGGTCAAGCTCCCAGCAGGTACGGCGTCACGTAGGGGAACGCCAGCGCCGCCGCCACCATCGCCGCCCCCGCCCATAGGCCGGCCAGCGTCAGTCGGCGCGTGCCCGCTCCACAGGCGCCGCCGGCGGCGCGGGGCCGGTATTGGGTCCAGAAGCCGGCGCCGAGAATCGCCAGGGTGGCGCCGGCGATCCAAGGCTGATACGGCACCAAGACCGTCAGGTTGCCGATCCAGGCGCCGCCGACGCCGACGCCGAACAGCGCCAGCGGCAGGACGCAGCACGACATGGCGGCGAGCCCGCCCAGGAGCCCGCCCGCCGTCAGCAGACCTGCCGGGTATCCACGCGGCGGCGCGCGCCCGGCGCGACATTCGGCGGCGCTTCGATTCATGACAACACCTCCGCGCTTACATACAAACTCTGTAGCGGCTACAGGTTCAAGGAGTTCCACCATGAGCGCGATCACAAGGCCGCGAGCGCCGACGATCGGCGTGTTCTCGCGGCTGTCAGCCGTCAGCCGTCAGATGTCAGCCATGGAAACGACTCCCGACCCCTTTTCCTCTGTGCCTCTGTGGTTAAACTTAAGGGCTACCACGGAGACACAGAGGCACAGAGAAGAATGAACTAAATGACTCCCGACCCCTTTTATTCGACGGCGGCGGTGTCGAGGCCGTTGTTGGCTTTACGCGGATCCCAGCCGGCGAGCCATGGCTCGATCGGCACCGCGTCGGCGGCCACGCCGTTGGCGCGGAAATAGGAATCGATGGCGTAGCGCGCGCCGGTGGCGAGCTCGGCGAGGACCGCGGTGTTGTGCGGCGAGCGTCCGTCGAACATGAGGCCGCGATGCGCCGGCCGGTCCAGGCGATGCCAGCGCAGCCAGCCTTCGGCATCGAACATCTTGAGATAGGACATCGTGTTGACGGTCTCGTCGATGCAGTCGAGCTGGGTGGCCTGGATGGAGGCGGCGAGATTGCCGCCGACGTCGCCGCCGGTGCCGGCCCGATCCGCTACCAGCCGCTCGATCAGGCCCACGGCCTCGCCGATTCGGGCGCGCTCCTCGGCGGCGCCGGGGGCGGGGGTGCCCAGGATGGCGGCGACCTGGAGCCATTCGTCGCCATCGAGCGACACGGGCGTGCGAATCTTGCAGTTGCTGCCATGGCAGACGGTGAAGGCGGCCGGCGTTGCTTGCTCGCGGGCAAGCCAGGCGACGCGGCGCTCCTCCGAGGCGGCGCAGGCGCCTAGAACCGCCAGCGCGAGCAAGGATAGAACCAATCGGGTGGTCACCAGCTTCATTTACCAGTATGTCTGACGGCAAGGCCATTGTAGGCGGGATCGAGGCGCGAGGTGACAAGAAAATTGCAGCGTATCGCGCGGATGGTATTTCTGGCGGCGTGGACCCTCGGCGGGACGGGAGCGGGCGCGGCGGGGTTGAGCGAAGGCATCGAAGACGTGCCGAAGGACCCGCGCATGGCGGATCTGGTAACGGTGATCTACGGGATGAATGTCGCGGCGCAATGCGGGCTCGTCGACCGGCTGGTCTTCGACGGCTATCGCCACCGGGTGCAGGCGCAGATCCTGCGCCACGGCCTGACCCAGATCGACATTCGCCGGGCATGGATCGCCGCCGATATCGCCTTCGAGCTCGAATACGGCAACCGCGGCCTGGGCGGCCAGCGCAACTGGTGCCGCACCGAGGGGATCGACGCGGCCAGGGATTTCGCGGCCTATCGGACGTCGACGATGGGCCGGGACATTCGGCCTTCGGGCAGCCGGTAAGGCGGACATGGAAACGGCTCTCGTCGCTCTCGTCGCGGCCTATGGCGGCGTGCTGGCGCTGCTCTTCGCGTTCCAGCGGCGGTTTCTCTATGACCCGGACAAGTCGGTGCCGGATCTGGCGGCGAGCAGCGTCGCCGGGTCGATGCGGGCGGTGCGGCTCGCTACCGCCGACGGGCTCGATCTCCTCGCCTGGCACGCCAGACCGCGCGAGGGCCGCCCGACCATCGCCTACTTCCACGGCAACGCCGGTCATATCGGACACCGGGCGGACAAGGTTCGCCGGTTCCTCGGCGAGGGGTTCGGCCTGCTGCTGGTCGAGTATCGCGGTTATGGCGGCAATCCGGGCAAGCCGACGGAGCTAGGACTCTATGCCGACGCGCGCGCGGGCCTCGAGTTTCTCGACCGGGAGGGGCATGGCGACATCGTCTATTACGGCGAATCGCTCGGCACCGCGGTCGCGGTGCGGATGGCGGTCGAGCGCAGGCCGGCGGCGGTCGTGCTGGAATCGCCGCCGAGCGCGATCTGGGCCCGGGCGCAGGAGGTCTACTTCTACGCGCCGGTGCGATTGTTGCTGATCGACCGGTTCGATTCCATCGCCAAGATCGGCCGGGTCGAGGCGCCGGTGCTGATTCTGCATGGCGAGCGCGACACGATCGTGCCTGTCCGCCACGGCAAGGCGCTCTATGCCGCCGCGCGCGAGCCCAAGCGGCTCAAGCTCTATGAGAACGGCGGGCATGCCGACCTCGAACTGGTCGGCGGCATGGAGGAGGCGATCGCATTCGTGCGTGAACATCGGCCGTATTCGGCGTAGAGTAGGGGCGGCAAAAGAAACGGGGGCCGGCCATGGGCATCTTCGATTTCCTGAAGGGGAAGAGCGCCGCCGCCGAGGAGGCGGAGGGCGAGGCGGTGGAGTTCAAGGATTACCGCATCCACGCCAAGCCCAGGCGCCAAGGCTCGTCCTGGCTGCTGGCGGGCGTTATCCGCAAGACTTTTCCAGACGGCGTCAAGGAACACCACTTCATTCGCGCCGACACCTTTACCAGCGCCGAGGACGCCAAGTCCTTCGCCATCGACAAGGGCAAGCGCATCATCGACGAACGCGGGGACCGTATGTTCGACTAGCAGATCGATTCCATGAAATCGCTCATGTTCTCCGAGCAAGGATTTACCACAGAGGCACAGAGGCAC